>NZ_CP011025.1:2240486-2560556 GCF_000238395.3 Pseudoalteromonas arctica A 37-1-2 | reverse complement strand
TATGATTATGAGCAAGATGGATTAATATTAGGGCGAGTTATTTAGTGAATAGAGCGGTCCTTTAAAAATGAATTTAATCTAAACTTCCCAAAACAAATGCTATTTTCAGCATTCTAAACTCTATTTTTGTACTTACTTTATTTTTATAAGCCAACCTAGCCAAATCGTAAATACTCATACTTCACTAATAGCCTTCGGATTAAGACTAAATAGATCACATATAACTAGGGCGTGTTGACCTTTGTGGATTGAACCCAAAGGGCAGCGCATGTTTGGTATTTATGCGGAATAATCGCCTATTCATGGGGAATAACCACACTACATAGGCTCTGCCTTGCCTAAAAACCAAACATACTGCTGAAAATTCACCCACCAAAGATCAGCACGCCCTAAAGTTTTGTAGATAGAATTACGAAGCTACAATGCTCTTTAAAAAATGTTCTTCAAACAATAATCGAGTTTTTAGTACGAGTGACGCTGGTTAATAAGCAAGTAAAGGCTGCGGGTACTCTCAAATCCACATTTAAGTTTTGGTTATTATAAGCAATTGTAACTTTTAAAAGATTAAGGCGATTGGCGGGGCCTTAATTGGTAGTTTTTAGATAAGTTCAATTTGCATATAAATGTATACCTTTGCTTTGATGCAATTTTGTTGCATTAAATAGGGGAGTAGGGTGTTGTTAAGTATTCGCTGCGATATAGTGATGTTATTATAAGCAGTAGGGCTAGAATCTTATTCAAATTGTATTTTTTAGCACGCTTGATAGCCAGTTTGTTGAAAATTAAACCATTTAAATAAAGCTAGGTAAAAAACTGTTGACTTTATTTTGGGTGGTGCATAGAATGCGCCCCGCACTAAGCGATACACGATGTGTTTATCACGACGGGTATTGATTAAGTTGGGGCCATAGCTCAGCTGGGAGAGCGCTTCGCTGGCAGTGAAGAGGTCTGCGGTTCGATCCCGCATGGCTCCACCAAAAATTAGTGTTTTGTCCTAGGGTAGCAGTTTTCTGTGTCCCCATCGTCTAGAGGCCTAGGACACCGCCCTTTCACGGCGGTAACAGGGGTTCGAATCCCCTTGGGGACGCCACTTAACTTTTATTAGTTAAAGGCGGTTTTACCGAGAAAATAGCGTCACAATTAAAGCTCGAGTCTTTACTTGTATTAAACGCAATTACCTTAAAGCTCATGATGTGAGTTAAACTTATCAACTGTCCTAGTGACACATTTATGTGTCCCCATCGTCTAGAGGCCTAGGACACCGCCCTTTCACGGCGGTAACAGGGGTTCGAATCCCCTTGGGGACGCCACTTACTATTTTAAGTATTGTGTAAAGCAGTGTGACACCGCACTCTCTATGCACGACGTTATCAAGAGTACTAATCTCTTGGGGATGCCACTTACTTATTTTAATAGGAAAGTGAAGTGTTATTAAGAAAGCTCGCCTGAAACGAGTTTAAAAATTCAGTTGTCCTAGTGACACATTTATGTGTCCCCATCGTCTAGAGGCCTAGGACACCGCCCTTTCACGGCGGTAACAGGGGTTCGAATCCCCTTGGGGACGCCACTTACTATTTTTAATAGTGAAGTGTAGTGTTATTAAGATAAAATCCAAAAATCCAAAAATCCAAAAATCCAAAAATCCAAAAATCCAAAAATCCAAAAATCCAAAAATCCAAAAATCCAAAAATCCAAAAATCCAAAAATCCAAAAATCCAAAAATCCAAAAATCCAAAAATCCAAAAATCCAAAAATCCAAAAATCCAAAAATCCAAAAATCCAAAAATCTTCAGTACTTATAAAGATTCGATTTGGTAGCATAAATTTAAACATCCAACTTTATTAGGAGGATTTATGGCAAGTGGATGGGCACGAGACGGTGCAATTCAAGATCAAATTGATGCGAGTGTTAATGACGCCGTACAGTATGCAAGAAGCAATTTAATATCTGGCGCAAGTGCAGAGTTATGTGATGAGTGCGATGAGAAAATCCCACAAGCACGAAGGCTTGCGTTACCAGGAGTGCGCTACTGTGTTGTATGCCAAGCTGCAATTGAAGGTAATGGTGCTAGCGCTAAATCGTTTAATAGACGTGGCAGTAAAGATAGTCAGTTGCGTTAAAAAGGTGCTGAAAAGCACCTTTTTATTTAATACCAACCTGCATAAATATTTGAACAATATATAAAATTAAACCCCTCCATAGTTATACCAACCAGCATAAATCTTTGATCAATTTAACGAATTAAATTGCACTATAACGTCGTTAAAAATTTTTTATTTAGAACAACTAGATACAAAAATTATTGCCTAGTCCTAGCGTAATTTTCTTAACGTTAAATAGACCCCATATATAAGCAGATTGGCATTAAGCAAATTGTTATAACTTGAACTAGTTGTTAAGTAATTTAAAATTTACTCATGTCATCTTTTTTCTGAATAAGTTCTATTGAATAACCATCAGGGTCTTTTACAAAAGCAATTTCAGTAGTGCCGCCTTTTACTGGTCCAGGTTCACGACTAACATTACCACCGGCTGCTTTAATATCAGCACATGTTTTGTAAATATCATCAAATTCAATGGCTATATGGCCATAAGCATTACCCAGGTCGTAGCTATCCTCGTCCCAGTTATAAGTTAACTCTAATACTGTATTATCTGCTTCGTCGCCATATCCAATAAAGGCAAGAGTGTATCTGTATTCACTGTTATCAGCTCTGCGTAATTCTTTCATACCTAATACTTCAGTATAAAAAGCAATTGATTTGTCTAAATCCGCTACACGCAGCATAGTATGTAATAAACGCATTATTCAGTTCCTTTAGTGATTTTTCAAAGTTCAGTATATTTAACTAAGCGCTATTATTAAGCGTAAGCGCATTTTGTGGTTTTTATATGTATTAGCCATATATGTAGGCGTTACGTACAAATCACAACCTCAATACCATTTAGAGTTGGAAGCTGTTGACGTATGATCCTTATAATTTTACCAATAACATCAATTGTAAATTACCAATTAATGAACCATTTTATTGAATTTTGCATATTTAAATAAAGAACACTCAATTATTGGTCAACCTATTAGTATAAAAAAAGTTACTGATTGTTCAACAAAAGTTAACCTATGCCTGATTGGGTTTTTGATATCTAACTGTTTGTTTTTAATTGATATTAAATTTATTTGTATGTAATTTGTAAAAATATGGGATTTACTTGGTTAACTTATTGGTTGACAAAAAAGGCGTATGGTAATACAGTTTTTGCATACCAATTGGTAAGTTGCTTGGTTTGAGTGAATACAATGTATTGGTAATTAATCAGAGTTACGTTTTGCACAGGTTAATTTATAAATAACTCAAGCTTAAAGTTACTCTACAAATTGAAACAAAGACACAGCGTATTTTAAAGTAGATTTTACTTGTTCTTATAAAAGTATGCGCCACATATTTAGGAGTTATTCATGTCAAAACCAGTCATCGGTTTCATCGGCTTAGGCTTAATGGGCGGCAACATGGCCGAAAATTTACAAAACAAAGGCTATGAGCTAATTGTTATGGACCTTAGCAAAGATGCGGTTGCAGCATGTGTCGCTAGAGGCGCAAAAACAGCAAGCACTGCTAAAGAGCTAGCTGAAGGTTCAGATATTGTTATGTTTTGTCTTACAACTTCTGCCGTTGTAGAAAAAATCATTTATGCAGAAGACGGTATCCTAGCGGGTATTAAAGAAGGTGCAGTACTAGTTGATTTTGGTACTTCTATTCCATCATCTACTAAAAAAATTGGTGCTGATTTAGCAGCTAAAGGCGCAGGCATGATTGATGCTCCTCTTGGTCGTACACCAGCACATGCTAAAGACGGCCTTTTAAACATCATGGCTGCAGGCGATATTGATACATTCAATAAAGTTAAACCAGTACTAGAAGATCAAGGTGAAAACGTTTTCCATCTTGGCGAGCTAGGTGCAGGTCATACAACTAAGCTTATCAACAACTTCATGGGCATGACTACAGTATGTGCTATGTCACAAGCATTTGCAGTTGCAGAGCTTGCTGGTGTTGACCGTCAACAACTTTTTGACATCATGTCGACTGGTCCATCTAATTCACCGTTTATGCAATTTTGTAAAAACTATGCAGTTGATAATGTTAGCGACCTTGGTTTCTCGATTGCTAATGCAAACAAAGATTTAGGCTACTTCCTACAAATGGTAGAAGACCTAGGTACTGAATCAAAAATCGCTGAAGGTTCATCAGCTAACCTACAAGCAGCGTTTGACGCTGGTATGGGTCAAGGTAACGTTCCTGAAATTTTTGATTACTTCAAAAAGCTAGAAAAGTAATACTTCTCGACCTTATTGAGCGCTTTAAGCTTTTGGCTTAAGGCGCTTTAACACACATGACACCAATTGACTAAAGTCTTTGTGCAATGTCAGCTTTTTTAAATTCTGATGAAGCACTACTTTCAGTCACAACGAAAAAGAGTTAACTATGCGTTTGATTAACACAATAAAGCTTAGTCTAGTTCTCATCGGTTGCATATCCACACAAATAGCGGCCAAAGATTATTTTGTAGAAAGTAAACAAGCTTTTAATGATATCGCAGCTAATCTAGTTGCTGGCGACAAAGTAGTACTTAAAAATGGTACTTGGTCTGACTTCGAAATCCTACTTGAAGGCCAAGGTACAAAAAACTCTCCTATTTTATTGACCGCTGAAACTAACGGTAAAGTAATTTTATCGGGTCAATCGAATCTAAGACTTGCAGGTAAATACCTTGAAGCCTCAGGTTTAGTATTTAAAGACGGCTACACACCGAGCTCAGCTGTAATAGAGTTTCGTAAAAATAAAAATGAATTAGCCTACAATTCACGAGTTACTCAAACAGTAATCGATAATTACAGTAATCCAGACAAACGAGAGTCTGATTATTGGGTTGCATTATATGGACAACATAACCGCTTTGATCATAGTCATTTAGTTGGCAAACGAAATAAAGGTGTGACAGTTGCTGTTCGTTTAAACACTCAAGCAAGTCAGGAAAACTATCACCGCATAGACAACAACTATTTTGGCTACCGTCCAACTTTTGGTTCGAACGGTGGTGAAACCCTGCGTGTTGGCACCAGCCATTACTCATTAACTGATTCACATACATTGGTAGAAAATAACTATTTTGAACGCACCAATGGTGAAGTAGAAATTGTTTCGGTTAAGTCAGGCAAAAACATTCTTCGTAATAACGTATTTTATGAAGCGCGCGGTACATTAACGCTGCGCCATGGTAACGGTAACCTTATAGAAGAAAATATTTTTATTGGTAATGGTGTTGACCACACAGGTGGTATTCGCGTTATCAATAAAGACCAAATTGTAAGAAATAACTACCTACAAGGTCTAACAGGGTATCGTTTTGGCAGTGGCTTTACTGTGATGAACGGCGTACCAAATTCATCTATAAATCGTTATCACCAAGTTGAAAATGCGACAATTGAAAACAACACATTTATAAATGTGCGTCATATTCAACTTGCCGCTGGTAGCGATGCTGAGCGTAGCGCTGCACCTAAAGATAGCGTAATGAAAAACAACTTAATCATAAATCAAGATGGTGAACAGCCATTTACAACATTTGATGATGTAAGCGGGCTGGTACTAAGTAACAACATTGCTGATACAAAAGTACTTTCTGAGCTAACGTACGGTGTAAAAAAAGAAAAAATCACGCTTAAAAAAGCAAGTAATGGTCTACTTTACCCAACATCTAAAAGTTTAAATGTAGGTGCAAAGCGCGATTTAAAAGTACTTAAAAAAGAAGATACCGGTGTTAGCTGGTATGCAAAAGTACCTGCTTTAGTTGATTTTGATTCTGGTAAGACACATTCTGTTAAAGCTGATGTAAGTGCATTACTAGACGCTATAGATAATGCAGAGTCGGGTGATGTTCTAGAACTAGCGCCTGGCCAGTATGATGTTTCTAAACTGGTTAAAATTGATAAAACGTTGACAATTAAAGCAAAGCAGAACACAAAGTCTAAACTTACTTTTCAACGCTCTACCTTGTTTGAAATACATGATGGCGGCAGCTTAAAACTAGATGGTTTATCTATTTCAGGTGAAAACGCGCCAGATGCAATAGGTAACAGCATTGTTCGTACGCAAAAATGGGGTATGGTTGATAATTACCGCTTTGTAATGACCAACTCAGAGTTAAATGCTTTAGATATTAATCATTCATTCCATTTCTTTATCACTGGTAAAGGTGCAATGGCTGACGAAATTATTGTTACAGGTAATACCTTTAATACAGTAACAGGTGACATTTTACGTCTAAATACTGAAATTGAAGACTTAGGTGTTTATAACGCGGAATACGTTATTGTAAATAATAATACATTTAATGATGTAGAAGGCGGTGTACTTAAGCTTTACCGTGGTGGTACTGATGAAAGTACATTTGGCCCTCATTTTGAAATGACAAATAACACGCTTAATAACGTTGGCCTTGGTAAGCGTAACAAAGAGCAAGCGAGCATTTATGTTCACGGTGTTCAGGTTACTAATATCAAAGATAATAAATTTGTTAAATCTGCTCCTATTGTTGTAGAGCACACAGTAGGCGAGCCTAAAACTGAAATCTCAGGTAATACATTTGATGCAACTAAAGCACCAAGTGTTAAAGAGTTAAGAGTTAAAGGCCCACATACAGCAGTATTAAAAAATAACAACATTTTAAATAAGGCAGGGTAAATACTATGTACTTATTAAAATGCCAAACAGGTTTTAAAATAGCGGCTGTAGCAGCACTTACATTACTTACATCATTGGGTGCGCATGCAGCGCACCCAAACTTAGTAATTACTACTGATGACGTAAGTCATATGCGCCAAGCAATAGGCAGCGAAGGTAAATTTTCTACTGCGTTTGAGCTATTAAAAGCGCAAGTAGACGAACAAATAGCTCAACCAATTGCGGTACCTGTACCAAAAGATGGTGGTGGTGGTTATACACATGAACGCCACAAAAAAAATTATCAGCTTATGTATAACGCAGGCATCATTTATCAACTAAGCCAAGATGATAAATATGCAAATTACGTGCGTGATATGTTGCTTGAGTATGCAAAATTATACCCAACGCTTGGTCTGCATCCAAAACGTAAAATGGACTCGCAAAATCCAGGTAAGTTTTTTTGGCAAAGCCTAAATGAAGCAATGTGGCTTGTGTACACAATACAAGCTTATGATCTAATTCATGACTCGTTAAATGCCGATAACATTAAAACAATCGAGGATGACTTACTACGTCCTGTTTCGTTGTTCACATCAGTAGGCCAACCCTCTACATTTAATAAAGTACATAACCATGGAACATGGGCAACAGCGGGTGTTGGCATGGCAGGGTATGTATTAGGTGAACCTGAGTGGGTAGAAAAATCATTATACGATTTAGAAAAGTCGGGTAAAGGTGGCTTTATTAAGCAGCTAGAGATGCTGTTTTCACCACAAGGTTACTATAACGAAGGTCCTTACTATCAACGCTTTGCACTATTACCCTTTGTTACGTTTGCTAAAGCGATTGAAAACAACGAACCACAACGAAAAATCTTTGAATATCGCGATGGCATATTATTAAAAGCGATTGATACGACGATTCAACTTAGCTACAACGGTTTGTTTTTCCCAATTAACGATGCAATAAAAAGTAAAGGTATTGATACCATTGAGTTAGTTAATGGTGTAACGGCAGCATATGGCTTAACCAACGATGCGGGTTATTTAGATATTGCTAAGCAACAAGACCAAATAATTCTCTCTGGTGATGGACTAAAAGTAGCTCAAGCACTTGATAACAACATGGCAAAACCTTATTCGTTTAAATCTGTTGCCTTCGGCGATGGTAATGACGGTAAACAAGGTGCTCTAGTTGTAATGAGAACGCAGGTAGGTGGCGATCAAGCACTGCTATTTAAACCTGCTGCACAAGGCTTAGGTCACGGTCATTTTGATAAACTAACATGGCAGTTTTACGACCACGGTAATGAAATTGTATCTGATTATGGCGCTGCCCGTTTTTTAAATGTAGAAGCTAAATACGGCGGTCGTTATTTACCTGAAAACGAAACTTACGCTAAACACACTGTTGCGCACAATACGGTAGTGGTTGACGAAACAACGCATTTTAATGCAAATGTTGAAGTAGGAAATAGTAATTACCCTACACTTAACTTTTTCGAAACGAATGAATACGGCACGGTTTCAAGCGGCGAAATAAGCACAGCTTATAAAGGCGTTGATCTTGAGCGTACGCTTGCACTTATTAACTTACCTGAACTACAAAGCACAGTTGCACTTGATATATTTGATGTTGCAGCAAATAAAGCACATCAGCTTGATTTGCCTTTGCATTATAAAGGTCAGCTTATAGATACCAGCTTTGAGCTAAAAGCGAATGCAACACAACTGTCTGCATTAGGTACTAAAAATGGCTACCAGCATCTATGGCTTAAAGCTCAAGCGCAACCTCAAAGTGGTTTAGCTAAAGTAACGTGGTTAAACGAAAATGGTCGCTTTTATACGCAAACGAGTTTGGTTAAAGGTGATGAGTCTTTTTTGTTTACTCAAATAGGCGCAAACGACCCTGATTTTAACTTACGCAACGAAAACGGTTTTATTCGTCGTGTTGAGGGTCAAAAGCATCATAAATTTATATCTGTATTAGAGCCTCACGGTGAATACAATCCAAGTAAAGAATATACGTTAGAAGCTGTTAGTAGAGTTACAAAGCTTGAATATAGTCAGCAGGGCGATTTAACACTTGTTGAACTTGATATTAAAGGCAAGTCATATTTAGTGGCTATTAATAAAGCACCAACCTCAGCTAAAAACACATTCAATTATCAAAATAAAGAGTTCACTTTAAATGGCCGATTAGCCGTTTATATGATGAACAATAATCAGGAGTAAATAGGATGCAAAAGCAAAGCGCAAACTTTTCATTTGGTAACGAGACCGAAGTTGAAGATTTAGGAAATGGTCTAAAACGTCAAATGCTAGGTTATAACGAAGAGCTAATGGCTGTTAAAATTTGGTTTGAGAAAGGGGCTATTGGTTATAACCATGCTCACAGACATTCTCAAGTAACGTATGTTGTTGAAGGTGAGTTTCACTTTAACATTGATGGCGTAACTAAAATCTTAAAACCGGGTGATAGCTGCTTAATCCCACCATTTGCAGATCATGGAGCTACCTGCCCAACAGGCGGAATCCTGATTGATACTTTTAGCCCAGCGCGTGAAGACTTTCTTGAGGACTAATTATGCAACTTAAAGGCTTACGTTGGTGGGTTATAGCGCTAATAGCGCTAGCTACCATTATTAACTATATCGACCGCCAAGCACTTAGTGTGCTTTGGCCGGACATTGTTGAAGATTTATTTCCTGATGAATCAGCGCTAGAACGCAAACAAATATACGCTAATATTTCTATTGTGTTTGTATTTGCTTATGCATTTGGTCAGGCCATATTTGGTAAAATATTTGACTGGGTAGGCACACGCTTCGGTTTTGTTTTATCGATAGGTGTTTGGTCTATTGCAACAGTTGCGCATGCATTTGCACAAGGTGTACTTAGCCTTAGTATTTTTCGCGCAATTTTAGGTGTAGCAGAAGCCGGTAACTGGCCGGGTGCAGCTAAAGGTAATGCTGAATGGTTTCCTACTAAAGAGCGTGCCTTAGCACAGGGTATTTTTAACTCTGGCGCTGCTATTGGCGGTATTATTGCTATTCCTTTAATTGCTTATTTAACTATCTACTTTAGCTGGCAAATGGTGTTTGTTTTTGTGGGCGTATTAGGTTTTCTTTGGTTAGTGCCTTGGTTAATTTTAGTTAAAGCGCCGCCTAGCTCTCATCCTTGGCTTACTGCCGAAGAACGTGAATATATCTTAACAGGTCAAAGACGTGTTGATGATAATGGCGATGTAACAGGTGAAGACGAAGAAGAATATAATCCTTCAACTGCTGAGTTACTTTCTCGTAAGCAAAGCTGGGGTGTAATTATTGCCTCTGCTGCAATTGACCCTATTTGGTGGTTATTTGTTTTTTGGATACCTATTTACCTAAACGAAGTATACGGCATGGATGTTAAGTCTATTGGTATATATGGTTGGGTACCTTATGTTGGCGCTATGTTTGGTGCTTGGTTTGGTGGCTTATTAGCTCAAAACCGACTCAAAGCCGGTTGGAATACAGATAAAACACGTAAGCTAACTATAACGCTGGGCTGTTTAATTATGTTACCTGCGTTACTTGCAATGGCAAATCCAGGCGGACCAACGACAGCGGTACTAATTATGGCTGTTATATTATTTGGTTTTCAAACTGCAATTGGTAACGTGCAAACACTACCAAGTGATTTGTTAGGCAAAAAAGCTGTAGGTACATTATCAGGTTTCTCTGGTATGGCGGCAAAACTTGGTGCTGTAGGCCTTACATCGCTTGTGCCTATTCTTACTGCTGATGGTAACTATACGCCAGCATTTGTTATTGGTGCTTCTTTAGCCATTATAGCAATGGCAGCTGTTTGGATTTTAATTCCAAAAATAGAACCTCTTAAAAAGCCTCAATAATCTAGATAATAACTGCTATGCCAATATGTTTTGTATAAGCGCATAGCAGTTAACTACATAGGGTAACTTCCAAGATGAAAAATATTTACTTTATCGGTGAATGCATGGTCGAGCTTAGAGCTATGAGCGCAGCCACACTACACCAATCATTTGCAGGCGATGTTTATAATTCTGCAGTGTATTTAAAACGTTGCTTCCCGCAGGTTACTACTTCGGTTGTTACGGCTTTAGGTCAAGATAATTTAAGTAAAAAAATGCTAGAACGCTTTGAAAGTGAACAAATAAATACACAACTCGTATTTGCTCACGATACCAAAGTACCCGGCATGTATTACATAGAAACCGATGAGCATGGTGAGCGTAGCTTTATTTATTGGCGTAATGATTCTGCAGCTAAAAAGGTTGTTGATTTTTTAGATGCTGATGCACTCGAGCAGCTTAGCCAAGGTGATATGTTTTTCTTTTCAGGAATTTCATTAGCAATAATTGAAGAAAGTGCACGTGAGCATTTTTGGAAAGTTGTAGAGCAGCTCAAAGATGCTGGGGTTAAAATAGTTTTTGATCCTAACTACAGAGCGCGTTTGTGGAATAGTGTAGAGGAAACTAAAGAGCAATATCATTTAGCCTTTACGCTTGCAGATATTACCCTACCTGGCGTTGAAGATTTAACAACACTTTATGACGTTCATAGCGTAGAAGCGGTTGTTGAATATTTAAAACCTTACCAAATTGAAGAAATTGTTGTTAAAAATGGCCCTGAATCGGTAGTGACAAAAGAGGGCGATACCCTTCAAAGCCACACTATAATACCGGTAACGAATGTTGTAGATACGACATCAGCAGGCGATGCTTTTAACGGTGTTTATTTAGGTGCTCGTTTATCTGATAAATCAATTTCAAGTGCTGTACAACTTGCAGCAAAAGCAGCAGGTGCGGTTATACAACAGCCAGGCGCTATTGCTCCAAAAGATATATTTCAGCTAGCAATGGTTGAAGCTGGTATCTGATACCAATTTTATTAAAAACATGATCACCTTAGCGTATTAAATAACTCACTAACTACGTTAAAAATTATTTATATAGAACAACTATGTATCATAATTTTAGCCTTGTTATTGAGCTATTTTCTTGTCGCTATAATAGCTCATTAATTTAATGCAATTGGTATAACAAAATAATTAACCTGAACTCTGGTTAAGAGATTTACTAACATATTGAATCATGGTGATATTTAAAATTATTTTCTCTAGCTAGAGATTTTCAGTGAAAACAAGGCGAATTTACGCGTCAATAGCGGGCCTATTGCAAGTAAATTCAACGCAGTTAGCGCTGAAAATAGCTGCTTGAGATAGATTTATTATCTAGAGTTCAGGTTAATCAAACATTAAAGGCCGCCATACCTCGGCCGCATTACTTTTTATAAAGGAACAACGTTATGACTCGCTTTTCTGAACTTATGTCAGGACAAACACTGCTACCTATAATTCAAGCTGATACGCCAGAGCAAGGTGTTCAAATAGCGAAAGCTATGGCTAACGCTGGCCTTACTTTAGTTGAAGTAGTACTAAGAACTGAGGCTTCTTTAGAAGCATTAAAAGCTATTAAGGCACAAGTGCCAGAGCTAAAAGTCGGTGCGGGTACAGTCATAAATACTGACATTTTAGAGCAAGCACTTGAAGCGGGTTCTGACTTTATTGTAACGCCAGCAGTGTCTCCTGCATTACTTACAGCACTTGCTAAATGTAATGTGCCGGTACTTCCTGGTGTATCAAACACCGGTGATATTTTAATGGCACTTGAATATGGCTTTGAAGAGCAAAAATTATTCCCGGCTTCGCTTGCCGGTGGCGCTCCTTTTGTATCAGCTGTGTCGTCAGTATTTAGAGCAGTCAGCTTTTGCCCTACAGGTGGTGTTAGCGAAAGTAACAAAATGGACTATCTTTCTTTAAATAATGTATTCGCCGTTGGCGGTACTTGGATAGCGAAAAAAGAGTGGGTTGAACAAGAAAATTGGCAAGCAATTACTGATTCTTGTATCCAGGCTTTAAAATAGAAAGGATTTCATAAATGAATTATTTAGCCCCAACAATACTGCCAGGCGTAATCGTTGGCGATGAAGTAAGTGCTGTGTATGAACATGCGCGTACTAATCAATATGCGTTGCCAGCGGTAAATGTTGTTAGTACAACATCTATAAATGCGACGCTAGAAGCTGCTAAAAAGAAAAACTCGCCCGTTATTATTCAGCTTTCTAATGGTGGAGCTCAATTTTTTTGTGGTAAAAGCTTATCTTTACCGGAGCAACAATCAGCAGTGCTTGGGGCGGTAAGTGCTGCAAGATATGTACATTCAGTGGCAGCACATTATGAAGTAGCAGTGATGCTTCATACTGATCACGCAGCTAAAAAGCTACTACCTTGGATTGATGGTTTGCTTGATGAAGGTGAAAGACACTTTGAACTGACTGGCAAACCACTGTTTAGCTCGCATATGATTGATTTGTCAGAAGAGCCTTTAGAAGAAAATATCGAAATTTGTGAACGTTACTTAACGCGTATGGCAAAAATAGGTATGACGCTTGAAATTGAGCTTGGCTGCACGGGCGGCGAAGAAGACGGTGTTGATAACTCACACCTAGACAGCTCTTCTTTATACACTCAGCCTGAAGATGTTGCATTTGCTTACGAACGTTTAAGTCGTATTAGCCCTAACTTTATAATTGCAGCGTCTTTTGGCAATGTTCACGGTGTATATAAGCCAGGAAACGTTGTTCTTACACCAACTATTTTAAAAGATTCACAAGCTTACGTATCAGAAAAATTTAATCTACCAAGCAACTCAATTAACTTTGTATTTCATGGTGGTAGTGGTTCTGAGTACGATAAAATTGCAGAGTCTTTAACCTATGGTGTAGTTAAAATGAATATTGATACCGATACGCAATGGGCGTGTTGGACAGGTATTTTAGACTACTACAAAGATAACCAAGCATACCTACAAGAGCAAATTGGTAACCCTGATGGGGATGATAAGCCAAACAAAAAATACTATGACCCTCGCGTATGGTTGCGTCATTCAGAGCAAAGTATGGTTGCAAGACTAGAGCAATGCTTTGACGATCTAAATTGTGTAAATAGGTATAGCGCATGAAAAGACTAAATACAGTATTAAAAGAAGACGGTGTAGATACCGATCTTATTTTACTTATTCGCACAATTTTAGCGACCAGTAAAGAAATTGCTTTTCGAGTAAGCCAAGGTGAATTAGCCGGTGTTTTAGGTTCAACATTGAATGAAAACATCCAAGGTGAAGTTCAAAAAAAGCTAGATGTAATCGCAAACCAACTACTTAAAGACATCCTACTTGACGACAGCAGCGTTCGATCAGTTGCATCAGAGGAAGAAGATCATGCGGTAGGTGGCCACCCTGAAGGTAAGTTTATTGTTGCTTTTGATCCACTAGATGGCTCTTCTAATATTGATGTTAATGGGCAAATAGGCACTATATTTACTATTTACTTAGCCCGTGATGATGTTGCCTTCGACAGCGACGAGCAATTTAGTCAGCCTGGTGTAAATCAAGTATGTGCAGGCTATGTGTTATACGGCCCTTCATCATTACTTGTAATGAGTACTGGCGGTCCAACGCGTTGTTATACATTAGACTCAACGCATGGCGGTTATCTACTGACAAATAAGCAGTTAAGTGTGCCAGAGCAGAGTCGTGAATTTGCCGTTAATATGGCTAACTACCGTTATTGGGACGAACCGACACAAGTGTATTTTGATAAATTGCTTTACACCTGTGAAAGCTTTGAAAAAAGCTCAATGCGTTGGAATGCAGCGATGGTAGGCGACGTTCATCGTATATTATGCCGAGGCGGGTTATTTTTGTATCCGCAAGATAAACGCAGTGGTAACGATAACGGAAAAATAAGACTGCTTTATGAAGCAAACCCGTTAGCGCTTTTAGTTGAAAACGCAGGTGGTAAAGCAACCTCTAGAGGAACGCGTATTTTAGATATTGCGCCAACTAGCTTGCATCAACGTGTGCCTGTTGCTTTGGGCTCAAATGAGCCTGTAGAGTTTTATAATAACGCTATTTTATAAAGCATCACTTAGTATATAAATAAAGTAGGGGCAAGATAATAACCCCTACTTTTTAACAATTTATCTAACGCATTCCTAATATCCACTTCCCTTACTCAATCGGTATCAGAATCTAATTTCTTAAATATCTATTAAGTAACAGCATTAATTAATCCTTCAAACTTGGGTGTTATTAGCTCCGAGTACCTAGTTTTATTTGATTTAATTTTACTAATCATTCCTTGTTCTCAATTATTAGTATTCTTCGCTTCAAACCTATCTGACACCACGGTAATGATTGCAAGTGGTAATTGGTATACCTGTTGGTAATATTTAAATCTAAAATTGGTTGATCATCGTGCTGGGTTTAAGTATATTAATGTCAAAGGTCACATAAAATATACATCAGCATAACAAGCTAACACACTAAAATCACACAACAACAACCAGCGGAGAATTCAAATGTCGTTGAAGTCACGAGATAACAATAATTCTACAACAGGGCAGTTTGCAATGCGCCCAGTTGCAAAATGGGTAAGAACAGCGGTCATCGCAGGTATGGCAAGTTCTTGCGTATTTACAGCAAGCGCACAGGAAGATCAGGGAAAAGCGACAGAAGTTGAAGAAGACGTTGAAATAATTAGTGTTACAGGTACACGTAGAACGATACAAGACCAAATAGCAATTAAACGTGAAGCAACAACGGTAGTTGATGGCCTGTCATCTGAAGATATTGGTGATTTACCAGCACTGTCTATCGGTGAAGCACTGGAATCAATTACAGGTGCTGCATCTCACCGTGAAAACGGTGGTGCAACAGAAATCACTATTCGTGGTCTTGGTCCATTTTTAAGTGCAACGCATATCAATGGTCGTGAAGCGACTAATGGTAGTGGTGACCGCTCAGTTAACTTTTCGCAGTTTCCGTCTGAACTTGTAAAAAAAGTAGCAATTTATAAAACGCAAGATGCATCAATGATTGAAGGTGGTGTTGCAGGTGTTATTGCACTTGAAACAATAACTCCACTTGATTTTGGCAAACAACGTGTATCAGCTGAAGTTAAACTAAATTACAACCCAGATGAAGGTAATGTAGATAACTCACTTCAAAGTGACGCGGGTTACCGTGGCACGTTTAGTTATGTTGACCAGTTTGAATTTGATAATGGCCAAGCCGTTGGTGTGTCTTTTGGTTTACAGCGCCAAGATATTAGTCAACCAGAAGCTGAATACAGAAGCTCTAGCCCATCTGGTTCTTCATTATGGGCGTGTCTAAACGATCCAAATAATACCAATGAAGGTTTTTATCGTAGTAAAGCAGGCGACTGTGAAGATCAAGTAAGTGGCGAAAAATTAAAAAACCAAGGCTACCAAACCAAAATTGATTCACAAACGGGTAAAGCCGAAAGCGATGGTACTCCGTATGCTTGGACTGGCAGTAGCCGTAGTTACCGCCAAAACGAAACATCAGATGAGCGTGATGCAATGTTTTTTGCACTGCAGTACCAGCCGTCAGCTGATTGGGATGTTAACTTTGATGCACAAATATCAGATAGAACACAAAAAGAAGCACGCCACGATTTAATCTTTTTACAAAAACGAGCAACACCTGGTGTAACCGGACCAACACTTGTCACTAACGATGTAGGCGGTATTTTACATTGGGAAGGTGAAGAGCGCATTGAATCAGCGGGTGAGCAATTTTCTCGTGAAGAAAACTACCAAGGTTATGGCATAAATATAGAACATACAGTTACAGATAGATTAACTGTTGATTTAGATTTAGCGTACTCAAAAACAGAACGCGAAGAACTTCAAATATCTAACCGTGGTAGAACCTCAAGCCAAACTTTCTTTTCTTGGGATATGGGCGATGAGATCCCTCATTTCACACTGACAGACTTTGACGTAACAGATATTTCAAACTTTACAGATAGCCTAAGAACACGACTTGATCGTGAAAATGTTCGTGAAAACGAAGTTATCTCAGCGCGACTAGATTTTGACTATGCGCTAGATGGCAATGTTTTTACCAGTGTTCAAGGTGGTATTAGAACATCTGAAATGACCTTCCTACAGTATGGTGGTGGCCAAGGTAACGGTTCAAGAAACGAATTTACACTAGACTCTGGTACTGAAGCGCTTGACGTATTACAAGGTTGTCAAATCGATTTCCCTGAATCAGGCTTTTTATCGAGTGTATCTGATGGCGATATCGTAACAAATGTTGATAGCGACGGTAACGTTGTAGCTAGCGGCACAGGTTCATCATGGGCTACATACGACAACGTATGTTTCTCACAAGCTGTAGCTGGTTCTAACGTTGATGGTGTGTTTGCTTACCCAGAAGTTGAATATGAAAATACGGGTACAATTGATGTAACAGAAAAAACAACATCAGTGTACTTAATGGCTAACTACGATACTGAAATGTTTGGCAAATTCATTCGCGGTAACTTTGGTCTTCGTATTGTAGACACAGAAGTAACTTCGATTGGTTTTAGAAATAGCTTTGACGTAGTAACAAGCGACACAGGTGTACTTTCTCTGCGTGAGTCTGATAACGGTTCACTGGATAAAATAAAAAGCGGTGGTGACTACACTAAGTACTTACCAAGCTTTAACCTAGTTATTGATTACAGCGAAGATATTTTATTCCGTGCAGGTATATACCGTGGTATGTCGCGTGCAGATCCATCTGATTTAGGATACAGCCGTACGTTCGAAGAAGATAAAGATGGTACAGCAACTTCAATCAGCGATTTATTAGTCGGTGTAAATGGTTCTGGTAACCCAGACACTCAACCGCTTATGTCGTGGAACTATGATGCTGCGTTTGAATGGTACCCTAACGAAGATTCAATCTTAGCGTTAAGCTTATACTACAAACAGTTCAACGGTGGTTTTCAACAACAAACAGTAATTGAAGATTTTACTGTTGGTGGTGAAACAGTTTCATTACCAATTACTAACTCTGTTACGTCAGATGAAGACAGTGAAATACTAGGTCTTGAAGCTTCATTTTCTTACCGCTGGGATAACGGCATCGGTATGAAATTTGGTTACAACTATGCAGACACTGATTTTGAGTTCCAAGATAGCTTATACGGCGATACGTTTGAGACTGACGTAGATGGTAATACTACACAATTAACTGATGGTATTATTGAGTCGGCCTCCGTGCCTGGTTTCTCTAAGCATGTATTTAGCAGCCAGCTCTACTACCAAATTGGTGGATTTGATACTGCTGTTATTTACAAATATCGTAGTGAGTATTTCCAACCATATACTACAAATGGTACTCGACTTCGTTATGTTGATGGCGTAGGTGTGTGGGAAATGCGCGCATCATACAAAATCGATGAGCACTTCAGAGTTAAAGCAGAAGCAATTAATTTGTTCAGCGCACCTAAATCACAAGATTTCTTTGTTGAAGGTAACCTTGGTGAGGTGAATGACTACGGCCCACGCTTATTCTTAGGTTTAAGCTACAAGCTGTGACTGTTGTTTTAGCTTAATACACACTAAAAAGGAGCGCATGCGCTCCTTTTTAGTGTGTATTAAGTAGTGAATTATACCAATTGCATTAAATAAGTGAGCTATTTGGAATCTATTTTATGCGATAGGGTGATTATGTTTTTTAATAAAATTGGTATTAACTACTTCTGACATCTACTTTAAGTTTTAGCTTTTGGCCAGGTTGTAAGTATTTTTGACCGGCTAAATTATTCCACTTAATAATTTCGTTAACGCTGAGATTAAACTTAGACGCAATACGTGCCAGTGAATCACCACGGCGTACTTTGTATGTAATAGTACGGTTGGTGCTTGCCGTTGCTTGTGGTTTATTAGCTGACTTATACACAGTTAGTTTTTGATTTAGGCGCAATACAGAGTTTTTCTTTAGCTTATTCCATTTAGCCAGCTCATCCATAGTTACGTCATATTCGCGGCTAATGTCCCATAACGTGTCGCCACTTTTAACTGTGTGCGAAAGCTTTGTGCGAGTTGCTTTATTAGCAGCTAAACGCATCTGCTTTGGTAAATGCTCGCTATTTATAGCGCCATCAGTAAGCGGGACTAATAACTCTTGGCCTACTTTAATCGTATTTGATTTGAGTTTATTAAGCGATCGGATTGCACTTGAGCTTGTTGTAAACTTTTTGGCAATTACCGATAAGCTGTCGCCTCGAGCCACAATATAACGCTGCCAGCGTAATCTATTTTTAACATCAGTGTTTGCTAGTTTTTGGCTAAATTCCTCTGCTTTATCAACAGGCAATAATAAAGAGTGAGGGCCATTAGGATCAGTTGCCCAGCGGTTAAAACCAGGGTTTAATCTGTATAGCTCAGTAAGCGTCATATCAGCCATATCAGCAGCAAGCGCTAAATCTATTTGCGAGCCAACATCAACCACTTCAACCACTTGTGCATTAATTACTGGTTGCCATGTAACATTAAAATCATCTGAGCGTTTTAATAAATCGGCAAGTGCTAATAACTTTGGTACGTAGGCTGTTGTTTCGCTAGGTAAATCAAGAGACCAAAAATCGGTAGGTAAATGCTTTTTACGATTCTTTTTAATCGCGCGCATTAAACGCCCTTCACCTGAGTTGTAAGCAGCAATCGCATTTAGCCAATCGCCTTCAAGTGTTTTATGTAAATACGATAAGTAGTCAAGTGCTGCGCGAGTCGATTGCACTATGTCGCGACGACCGTCATACCACCAGTTTTGTTTTAAATCGAATCGCTCACCGGTTGCAGGCATAAACTGCCAAATGCCCGATGCGCTGCGATTAGAATAACCAAACGGGTCAAATGCACTTTCTACAATAGGCAATAGTGCAATTTCGATTGGCATTTCGCGCTTTTCTACTTCTTCAACTATAAAGTGTAAGTAAGGTTCTGCACGTTTAGAAATACGATCTAAATAAGCTTGGTGGCGAGCGTAATAATTACGTTCAGTAACAACAGGGCGGTTTTGCGGTATTTCGATAGAAAGTTGGTAGCGAATTCGCTCCCACACATCATCAAACACGGGAGCTTCTTGCTCATCAGGGTCAACTTGCTGATATTGTGCGTTTACCATCAATGCATTGTTAATGTCGTTAGGACTTGCGCCTTCGAGTTGTTGGTTTGCTTGCGTGGCGACTTGAGAGTCTGAGTCTAGAGTTGTCACAGTTTGACAACCACTTAGCGCTAACGCCAAGGCTACTAATAGGGGAGATTTATTCATAAATACCAATACATCGGGTAAAAAACTCGGCGAATACTACCTGTTATGAGTTAACATTGCCACTTAATGACTTTTTAAAACGCAGAAATAGAATCATCACTATATCTTAAGTTAATGATTCTAATAAAATAAATATTAAAGTATTAGTTTGTGCATTAAAAATTGTCTTTGAACTGTCTCAGACTAGCAAAGTTTCCCCAAGGTTCATTGTTTTTTGTAACCGAGATGAATTTGTCTGGCACTAACTCAGTAATGGTTGGTAAATCGCTACGCATAAATGGATTTATTTTTAGCTCCTGTCCAATAGAAGTGGGTAGGGAGATTTGGTTATTACTGCGTAATTCATCTACTTTTTTACTGTACGCGAGTAGTTCTGGGTTACGTGGTTCAACCGCTTTGGCAAAGGCAAGATTAGCTTGCGTGTATTCGTGGGTGCAATACACACTACAGCTTGCAGGCAGCTCTCTTAGTTTATTAAACGATTCCCACATTTGCTTTGGCGTGCCTTCAAATAAGCGCCCACATCCACCGCTAAACAATGTATCGCCTGTAAAAGCAAGTTCATCATTTGTATAGCAAATATGATCAAGCGTGTGCCCAGGAGTTGCTAAAATATTAAAGTTAACATTAAGCACACTGATGCTTTGACCATCAGTGAGTGCGTGAGTGACGCCTTTAAATGGACTATTTGCAGGGCCATAAACCGATATATCTGGATAGGCGTCAACTAATGCAGCTACGCCATCAGTGTGGTCGTAGTGATGATGCGTAATTAAAATACCACCAAGCGTTAGTTTGTGCTCAGCTAGATACGTTAATACGGGATGTGCTTGGCCTGGATCGACTACCCATGCTTGGTTACTGTTATCGGTAGTTAAACACCAAATGTAATTATCAGAAAAGGCTTTAATTGCTTTGACTTGCACCATGGTAAATTGCTCTATAAAGTGACACTTATCGCATAGTATAACGAGCTCAAAAAATGAAACCAGCCCTTAGTTTTCAAGAAGGACCCAAACCACTGTCGTGGCAACAGTTTCCTCATGGGGATTATTTGCGCAAAGATATTGAACGCAAAATGGAGCAATGGCTGCCGCGTATGTTTGGCTATCATATGCTTAAGCTAGGTAATTTAAGTGGCGAATTAAATACAAGTATAAGTACGATTAAACACCAGGTGTGTGTTGCAGAGCCTGGGCCTTACACTGGGGTAGTTGCTGACATAGATGAACTGCCATTTTACGAGCACAGTATTGATGCATGCATACTAAGTCACTGCTTAGAGTATCATTCAGACCCACATCACATTTTACGAGAAGCACATCGCACACTTATTCCGGGCGGCTATATAGTAATTACGGGATTTAACCCGTTTAGTTTGTGCGGACTTGCACAAATGCTGCCTTTTAGTGGTCAGAAATTACCATGGACGGGGCGCTTTTTTACCCCTGCGAGGGTTAAAGATTGGCTAAACTTACTTGGTTTTGAAATTGTAAGTGACGAACGTTTTATTTATTCATCACTGGCAAGAGGTAATAGGCTATCAAGATTTGAGTTTTGGCGGACTTTTGCAAAACAGTATTTAAAACCGATGGGCAGTGTTTATATGCTGGTGGCACGAAAAAGAGTTGCGCCACTTACGCCAATAAAACCTAAGTGGCATGCAAGGCCGCAGTTTGCGCCAGTAAAAGGGGCAGGCCTTAGACAAACGTCAAAGCAACACTTTAAATCGTGCGAGCAAGAAAAATAATACCAATTGCATTAAATAAGTGATCTATTATAGCGCTAAGAAAATAGCACATTAACAAGGCGAAAATTGTGACATATAGTTGTTCTATATCAATAATTTTTAACGCAGTTAGTGAGTTATATAATGCGATAGAATGAACATGTTTTTAATAAAATTGGTATAACAGCAACTAGCTTAGAATAAATTAAGGCTGGTAGCCTACATCTTCTAGTAAATCTTTACTGCCAGCGGCATCGCGCGCTAAATCGTCAACTATTTCGTTGTACTTATGGCCGCTATGCCCTTTAACCCATTTCCAGGTTACATTGTGCTCGCTACAGGCTTTATCTAGGCGTTTCCATAAATCGACGTTTTTAACCGGCTTTTTAGCTGATGTTAACCAGCCACGTTTTTTCCAGTTAGTGATCCACGATTCAATACCTTGCTTAACATATTGGCTATCGGTTGTTAGATTTACTTCGCATTCTCGAGTGAGTGATTCTAGGGCTACAATAGCCGCGAGCATTTCCATTCGGTTATTCGTTGTGAGTTTATAACCTTGGCTCATTTCTTTTTCGTGGCCGTTATAAATCATAAAAATACCATAACCGCCGGGGCCTGGATTACCTAAACATGAGCCATCGGTGTAAATCTCTACGGTTTTTTGCACTGTTTTACCTTGATCTTATGTACAATAAAGTGATTATAGAAAGATACCAGAATCAGGCTAAATTCGATATGGCACGTAGACAAATAGTTTTAGATACAGAAACCACCGGCATCGACCCTAAACAAGGGCACCGTATTATAGAAATTGGGTGTGTGGAGTTAGTAAATCGCCGTTTAACAGGCAATAATTTTCACGTTTATATAAACCCACAACGCCCAAGCGAAGAAGAAGCAATCGACGTACACGGTATCACTAACGAATTTTTACGTGATAAACCGTTGTTTCATCAAATTGCCCAAGAGTTTTTCGACTATATTGAAGGGGCAGAGTTAGTTATTCATAACGCCCCGTTCGATGTTGGTCATATGGATAACGAATTTGCGCTGCTTAATCAGGGCTACCCTAAAACAGATACTTTTTGTCAAGTTCTCGACACGCTTAAAATGGCGCGTGACTTGCATCCAGGTCAAAAGAACAACCTTGATGCATTATGTCGTCGTTACGATGTAGATAACGGTAAACGAACGCTTCACGGCGCGCTACTGGATTCTGAGATTTTAGCCGATGTGTACCTTGCCATGACGGGTGGTCAAACAAAGCTAAATTTGAATCAAAATAAAGATGACGGCAGCGAGCAACAGAAGGGCGGTATAAAGCGTTTAAATAGTGATAGAGCCCCATTAGTTGTATTACGAGCAAGCGACGCTGAGCAAAGCGCACACGAAGCACGATTAGATCTTGTAAACAAAGAAGGCGGCCAATGTATATGGCGCGCTGAATAAGGCGATTTAATGAAAACGATGTATTTTGTAACAGCGTTATGTGCAGCTAGTTTATTTACTGGCAATGCATATGGCGTAAAACAAGTAGAAGTGCTCAAGCGCGATGGGCATCAAAATGAGATCCCTTTACTTGATAATCGTTTTCGCATAGATAGCAAAATAGATGAAATAACACTGCTTTTTTTTAGAAAATCAGGTGCACCTGCTGTTATTTTAGTGAGGCCCGATGGCAGTAAGTACTTTGCTACTGACTCAGTTAAAAACCCTAACTTAGATTGGTTTGACGAACTCAGCTACGATTTAGTAACCATAAAAAAACCTATGGCAGGTCCTTGGCAAGTAATAGGCAGTATTTTACCCGACAGCAGAATAGTTGTATTAGGCGAGATATCTCTTGAAGCAGAGCCTCTTCCTTCAATGTTGTTTAGGGGGGAGACAATAAAAATCACCGGAAAAATACTAAATGACGGTGAGCCAATTAACACAAACCTATTTAGAGATGTTGTTAGCCTTAATGTTGACTTTGTAAGTACCAACAATGAAAACTTTGCTAACTTTGGCGCAGGCATTCAAGAAGTAGCGGAATTTAAAGACGATGGACGTGGATTTGATGAGCGTTCTAAAGATGGTGTGTTTACCGGCGAGTTTACTTTAGATTTTCCTGCGGGTGAATGGACACCAGAGCTTTACGTGGCAACACCTCTGCTGCAGCGTCGCATTGTGCAAAATACAATAGAAGTGCACGAGCCACCTTTTGTAACCGAAGTCGCGTTAGCAGAGCAAGACACAGACGAGCATCTGTTAACTATAAATATAGACCCAAGTATTGTTAAGCCAGAAACAGTCATCATCCAGGGAAAAATCTACTATCCCAATAACGAAGAGCAAATGTTTACCATAGATGCTGCTGCTAAAGACTCACGACAACTTAGTGTTAAAAATTATGATTGGGGTAGATATAGTGTTGAACTGTCTGTTTTTGGCACTAATATTAATGGTCGTGAATTTATGGCAACGCTACCAACGTATAAATTTGAGATAGAACGACCCATAGAAGCGGTGCCCGAAATTGATCCGGCAACGATTATTACGCCAGATAAAATGATTGAGAGTGAGCCTGTTGAAGAAAAAATGGCCACATCTACAATTATTAGTTTAATTGTAGGCTGCAATACGCTCATTTTATTACTCGGTTGGTTGTTAATTCGTATATTTGTTCAGAAAAAACCGATTAAATTTAAAGTGAAGCTGCCTTTTTTAAAGAAAAAGAAAACAAGTGAAGGTGATGTTGCCGACACAGAAAAAAATCAAGTCGGTAAAAACGGCTCAAAAAATGACAGATCAGGTGAAATTTTAAACCTTTCGATGACAGATGACTAAAAAACCTATAAAAAAACAAAAAAGCCCTTGACGAAATAGGGGTTGGTTCGTATTATTCACGCCGCTGTCAGGGAGACCTAAACAGCAACGGAAATATGGAGTGGTAGTTCAGTTGGTTAGAATACCGGCCTGTCACGCCGGGGGTCGCGGGTTCGAGTCCCGTCCACTCCGCCATTTTCGTAAAACTTGTAAGTAAAAGCTGGAGTGGTAGTTCAGTTGGTTAGAATACCGGCCTGTCACGCCGGGGGTCGCGGGTTCGAGTCCCGTCCACTCCGCCAACACTTACACAACGTATGGTTGTAAAACATATTCTTATTATGGAGTGGTAGTTCAGTTGGTTAGAATACCGGCCTGTCACGCCGGGGGTCGCGGGTTCGAGTCCCGTCCACTCCGCCAATAAGAAAAAATAACAGTTTAAATATGCGCTGGAGTGGTAGTTCAGTTGGTTAGAATACCGGCCTGTCACGCCGGGGGTCGCGGGTTCGAGTCCCGTCCACTCCGCCAACTATTTAAACAATGTTATATTACAAAATTTGTATGCTGGAGTGGTAGTTCAGTTGGTTAGAATACCGGCCTGTCACGCCGGGGGTCGCGGGTTCGAGTCCCGTCCACTCCGCCAACAAATTAAGTAATAACAAGTATAATGATATCTCTGCGGAGTGGTAGTTCAGTTGGTTAGAATACCGGCCTGTCACGCCGGGGGTCGCGGGTTCGAGTCCCGTCCACTCCGCCATTTGATATCATGATTAAAATTAGTAAGTGCATTACCCCATGCACATACCACTGCGGAGTGGTAGTTCAGTTGGTTAGAATACCGGCCTGTCACGCCGGGGGTCGCGGGTTCGAGTCCCGTCCACTCCGCCACTTGTTATTTCCTCAATAACAAGTTTATAAAATCCTTGATTAAATAATTTAGTAAAACATTCTTTGGCTATCAGCTATCAGCTATCAGCTATCAAACACATTCCTTGCACGAACCTGATAATATTCCTTATTATCCGTATCAATACCTATATCAATCTGCCGATGCTCTGGTTAAGTGCTTGTGCATTGCGCTGTATCCCTTCTTTCGTAACTTTGAAACTTTTACCGCAGTTAACTTAACGCCAGGTTTAACCCCAATTCGCTTAATTAAGTAATCTATTTTGATGTAAGAAAAGCATGTCGATAATAAGGAATAATTCGTTATTTAGTTGTTTTCGGCAAATGATCCTGCATTGCTCTATCTCCTGCATCCATGCAGTCGTATATCAGAGACATTTAACACTGCTAGGCAGGCTCTAAGTATTATTGCTAATTGGTATAGTCATTAACTTTATAGTGTTGTACTTGTAGAGCTCTTGAGAGGGTTTAAGTTTTTACAGGAGTATAGAGATGAATTAAGGGTATTTAATCAATACAGAGCTTTTAGGGTTGGTTAGATGTCAGAGCTGCCTGTTATACCAAGCTGTATAATTATTTAAACAATCTAACGAATTAAACTACTCCATCACGTTGTTAAAACTTTTTATTGTGCACAAAAAAGCCAGCACGTTATATGCTGGCTTTTGGTCTGTAAATGCTTAGCTTAGTTAAGCAGCATCAGCTTCTTTTTTAACGCTATTACGCGCGGCTTTGCCTGCAAGTAAGTCAGCAGGGTCGAAGTCATCAACGTTAATAACATCTAAACGCGATTGCTCAACAGCAGCTAGTTTATCAGCCTCTGCTTGGCTTAATATGCCTGCTTCAAGCCCCATTTGCGCTACTTTATCAAGCTGGAAGAATGGTAGTTTAAGACCTTTTTCTTTGCATACACGGTCAAATAATGGCTCAACAGCAAGTACGTCTTTAAGCGTTTGCTCTTGACGACCTACAAGGTTAAGCGGCTCATTTGTTAAGTATACATAGCTTGCTAAACGGTTACGCGTTTCGCTAGGTACTTGTAGTAGTTGCGCAAGTTTATGCTCAAGTTGGTCAGTTGGTTTACGAACCGGGCGACCAAACGGGAATAACAATACTTTTAACACGGCACGTAGTGGAGCCGAAGGCATGTTATTAATTAAATCAGCAAGTGCACGTTGGCAATGGTAAAGGTGATCTTGGCAACTCCATTTTACTAGAGCAAAATCTTCTTTTTTACGGCCTTCATCGTTGTAACGCTTAAGCGTTGCAGACACTAAGTATAAGTAACTAAGTAAGTCACCTAAACGTGCTGAAATACGTTCTTTACGTTTTAGTGAACCACCAAATACTGCCATGCTAATGTCTGACATAAGAGCAAGTGATGCACTAAAGCGTGACGCTATACGGTAAAACTCAGCGGTTTCGTCGTTGTACGGCACACTTGTAAAACGAGCGCCGGTAAGAGCAAGCCACTTAGTACGTACAAGGTTCGACATAGTAAAACCAATGTGACCCATTAGCGCTTTATCAAATACGTTAAGCGCTTCTTCACGGTCTTCAATTTCGCACGCACCTAGCTCGGTAAGTACAAATGGATGACAGCGAATAGCACCTTGACCATAAATAATCATATTACGGGTCAAGATGTTTGCACCTTCAACGGTAATGGCAATAGGTGCACCTTGATAGCCACGACCTAAATAGTTATTTGGCCCAAGCATGATGCCCTTACCGCCAAGCACATCCATTGCATGAATAGTTGCATCACGCATTTGCTCTGTCAGGTGGTATTTAATAATGGCAGAAACAACAGATGGCTTTTCGCCTAAATCAACAGCACCCGTAGACATACTAACCGCAGCATCAGAGCTGTAAGCGTAACCAGCTAATTTAGCTAGTGACTCTTCAACACCTTCCATTTTACCTATAGGTAAACGGAACTGACGACGAATGCGGCTATAAGCACCTGTCGCAATAGCAATCATTTTAATGCCACCGGCAGAGTTTGACGGCAATGTAATTGCACGACCAACCGATAAACATTCAACCAACATGCGCCAGCCTTGACCAGCCATATCTGGACCACCAATAATATAATCAAGTGGTACGAAAATGTCTTTACCGCGAGTAGGGCCATTTTGAAATGGTACGTTTAGTGGGAAGTGTCTACGACCAATTTCTACTCCAGGAGTATCCGTTGGAATAAGTGCACATGTAATGCCTGGCTCTTTATTGTCGCCAATTAGGCCGTCTGGATCTTGTAATTTAAACGCAAGTCCAAGCACGGTAGCCACTGGGGCAAGTGTAATGTAACGCTTATTCCACGTTAAACTAACACCCACAACCTCTTCACCATTCCATTGCCCTTTACATACCACACCGTAGTCTGGAATTGAACTTGCATCAGAACCCGCTTCTGGCGAAGTTAATGCAAAACATGGAATTTCTTGACCGCTCGCTAGGCGCGGTAAGTAATGATCTTTTTGCTCTTTTGTACCATAGTGTTGTAATAATTCACCTGGGCCTAAAGAGTTCGGTACACCAACAATTGACGAAAGTAATGTTGATTTACTTGTTAGTTTTTGAAGTACACATGATTGTGCAAATGCAGAAAACTCTAAACCGCCGTATTCTTTTTTGATGATCATGGCAAAGAATTTATTATCTTTTAGATATTGCCATACATCTTGAGGAAGGTCGGTTAGTTCGTGCGTTGCTTCCCAATCGTCCAACATGCTACATACTACTTCAACAGGGCCATCAACAAAGGCTTGCTCTTCAATAGTAAGTTTAGGAACTGGGTATTGGTGAAGTTTTTTCCAATCTGGGTTACCGCAAAATAAGTCAGCTTCCCACCACGTCGTACCGGCATCAATAGCTGATTTTTCAGTATCAGACATGCTTGGCGTTACTTTTTTAAACGTAGCAAAAATAGGCTTGATGATATATTGCTGACGAAGGCCAGTAACAGAAAGAGGAACCGCGATGATCAAAAAGATCAACCAGCTAATTAAACCAAAAGCACCTGCAAAGGTACCAATTAATAAAGTTATAGCCGAAACACCAAGTGCTGTGTTCCAACTTGCTCTGTGGTAAACCGCAGTGCAAAGCAACGCGATTAGAACCAGTGTAAATATGAGTGTCATTTTTATTCCTTAATAGAGGTCAGACCACCTCACTTAGAGTAGCGCTAGTAACAGTAATTTTCAAGTACATAACGATGTTAAATTGTAGTAGAAAGTAACTTAAATACGATATTTAATTACCCGACAGAGGAACGCACAATAACTATCGTATAGTCAAAGCATTAACCGTAAGTAGTGTTAACGTAAAAATAAATAAATCTAATAGCAAAATGACACTTTTTAAGTAAGTATAGCCGTTATAGCGGGCTGCAAATTAGTGTACGCTTAATACACAAATATAACGCTATTTATTTTAATGTATGGTTTTTAAGGGTTATTTTATTAATGTGTGAATTACTTGGCATGTCAGCCAATGTGCCTACCGATATTTGTTTTAGTTTTTCAGGCCTTTTAGAGCGTGGCGGAAACACGGGACCACATAAAGATGGTTGGGGTATTACATTTTACGAAGGTAAAGGCTGTAGAACCTTTAAAGATCCGCAGCCGAGTTATCAATCTGAAATTGCAAAGCTCGTTAAAGCATACCCCATTAAAAGTGTCTCGGTTATTAGCCATATTCGTCAAGGTAACCGCGGGAGAGTATGCCTTGAAAATACTCATCCTTTTACGCGAGAGTTATGGGGGCGCGAGCTTACTTACGCTCATAACGGGCAGCTATCTAATTATCATGATTTAAAACCGCAGTACTATCGCCCAGTAGGTAACACCGATAGCGAACTCGCTTTTTGTTGGTTACTTGATAAAATTCGTGAAAAATACCCAAAGCGTCCAAGTAATATGGCGTCGGTTTTTAGATACGCCGCTAAGCTTTCGCATACCCTTCGTGAAAAAGGGGTGTTTAATATGTTATTGACCGATGGGGTGTTTGTTTTAGCGTATTGCACTAATAACTTACATTACATAACGCGCCGTGCGCCATTTGGTAAAGCAACGTTGATTGACGCCGACATGGTGGTTGATTTTCAACAAGAGACCACACCAAACGATGTAGTAACAGTTATAGCTACAAGGCCTTTGACGAATGATGAGCGTTGGCAAAAAATGGAGCCTGGGGAATTTGCATTGTTTAAAATGGGTGAGCTAATTTAGCCCACCTATTTTAAATACTAACTTTGGTTTAATTAAATTTAGTTAGCTTCTTGAGGTTGTTGTGCTGTTGCAGGCGCAACAGCTGTAGGTGCAGTAACAGTAAATGAATTCATTTGAACTTCAAACTGCTCCATACCTTTTTCGCCTTTCCACATACGTACCAGCATGTAATCCATTTCTGGCGCAAACCATGCAATTGCTTGGCGTTTATCATTATCGTATAAACGTTTTACTTTAATGGCTTCTACATTACCGATAGGTAGGGAGATCATCTCTTTTTCAACAACTTCAAAGTTGTAGTCGCGGCGGTTACCTTTTTTGTCTATAAGCGGGAATGAAAAGCTCGTTTCGCCTTTTTTCAATCCTTCGCGCACTTGCACTTGGTATGAAATAGCATCCTGAAATTCATCAGTCCATTCGCATTTAAGTGGGTATTCGCTAGCGCTGCTAGTCACTACTTTGTTTGTTGTATCAAAATCAATTTTATAATCTTTATCTGGGCCTGTACCGGTGCGGATCATATTGTAATGATGCGGGGTAACCTTGCCATCTTTAAAGGTAAACTTTGATGTTTCTTCACGAGAATCAGAGAAAATCATCCACTCAATATTGCTGTGGTATGTTAGTTCATAAGTATCGTCGCCCATTTTTTTGAGCTCACGAACAGCCTCACCATGATTTTTACCTTTGCGTAAAATATCGTAGTTAGCTTGATATTGGGTCAATTCGCCTGCAATTAGGCTAGTTGGAAGTAAAGCGCCCGCACATAACAACAGGGCACTTATTTTTTTATTGTGAGTAGTGCGCGCCGTGTGCAGGAAGTTGTTTTTTGTCAAGAACTGCATAATCTGCTTCCATAGTAAGTCTGTGTTCACTGAACCACTTGACCACCAAAGGATAAATTATATGCTCTTGCTCATGCACGCGTTTTGCTAATGTTTCTGCTGTATCATCCTTGAGTACAGGTATTTGCGCCTGAAGAATAACGGGACCGCCGTCTAATTCTTCAGTAACAAAGTGAACACTTACGCCATGAACATCGTCTTTTGCATCAATTGCTCTTTGGTGGGTATTCAGCCCCTGATACTTAGGCAACAAAGATGGATGAATGTTCAACATTTTTCCAACATATTTTTGCACTAAGCCAGGAGTAAGAATACGCATAAACCCAGCTAATACAACTAGATTTGGCATAAAAGAGTCGATAACGTTCATTAATTGCGCATCGTACGCTTCGCGCGAGTCAAAATCTTTATGACTGAGCACTTTTGTAGCAATACCTGCTTTTTTTGCACGCTCTAGGCCATAAGCGTCTGCTTTATTACTAATAACAGCCGCTATATGTCCGTTTATCTCGCCACGTTCGCAGGCATCTATGATGGCTTGTAAATTAGAGCCACTACCTGAGATTAAAACTACCAGACGAGTCGGTGCCATTACTTAGCACCACCTACAATTTCAACTTGCTCTTCGCCAGCTGCTGCATCTTGAATTTCACCAAGGTGCCATGCATTTTCGCCCAAGTCTTTTAGCATTGTTAAGCTTTGCTCAAGTTTGTCTGCAGGGACGACTAAAACCATACCTACACCACAGTTAAATGTACGGTACATTTCGTGTGTAGTAATATTGCCGTTTTCTTGTAGCCAGTTAAAAATAGGTGGCCACTGCCAGCTATCACCTTTAACTACTGCTTTTGCTGAAGCGGGTAATACGCGTGGAATGTTTTCCCAAAAACCGCCGCCAGTAATATGCGAAAGCGCATGTACGTCAACGTTTTTGAATAACTCAAGTAAAGGTTTTACGTAAATACGAGTAGGCTCAAGTAAAGTTTCGCCTAAAGTTTTACCTTCAAAGTCAGCGCTGGTATCAGCGTTTGACACTTCAAGTACTTTACGAATTAAAGAGAAGCCATTTGAATGAGGGCCACTTGAAGCAAGTGCAATAAGCTGATCGCCTGCTGCTACTTTTGTACCATCAATAATTTTTGATTTTTCTACAACGCCGGTACAAAAGCCTGCCATGTCGTAGTCTTCACCATCATACATACCTGGCATTTCAGCTGTTTCGCCACCAATTAGGGCACAACCTGAAATTTCACAACCTTTGCCAATACCTGTAACTACGTCAGCTGCTGTGTCTACATCTAGTTTACCAGTTGCATAGTAATCTAGAAAAAACAGGGGTTCAGCACCTTGAACAATTAAGTCGTTTACACACATTGCAACTAAATCAATACCAACAGTATCGTGTTTTTTTAAGTCGATTGCTAAACGTAGTTTAGTACCAACGCCATCTGTACCTGCAACTAATACTGGTTGCTTGTAGCCTTCAGGAATTTCGCAAAGTGCGCCAAAACCACCAATTCCGCCCATTACTTCAGGACGACGAGTTTTTTTAACTACGCCTTTAATACGCTCAACAAGTGCATTACCAGCGTCGATATCTACGCCCGCGTCTTTATAGCTTAGAGACTGTTTTTGTTCGCTCACAGGTTTTCCTCAAAATAGTTGTTTTGGGTTGCTTAGAAACGCGCGTATTTTACAACAATTGCAAGGTCGCGGCTAGCTCAAATGTAATTTTGAAATAATTAACAAGGACACTTGTCCGCTGTCTGTTGTTTAAATAAACAAAAAAACGCCCGTAGGCGTTTTTTTAGTATTAAAGGCGTTAAATTAACAGCTATGCTTTTGCGGTTAATATGGCTCGAAGTGGAGCGGGGTAGCTTTCAATTGTTTTACTTGTATCGTTTGGATCTAAAAAGTCGATTAACGATTCGTTTTCCATCCAATCGGTTTTGCGTTGCTCTTCAAGCGTGGTAATAGCGCAATCTTTTATTTGCACATCTTTAAAGCCAACGCGTTCCATCCACAGTTTTAATGCTGCAGTACTTGGAATAAACCAAACGTTGCGCATTTTAGCGTAGCGGTCGGTAGGGACTAATACTGTGTTTTCATCACCTTCAATTACTAGCGTTTCAAGTACAAGTTCGCCGCCGGGGCGAAGCTGCGCCTTTAACTGCGCTAAAAAGTCGATAGGTGAGCGACGATGATAAAGTACGCCCATCGAAAAAACCGTATCAAACGCTTTAAGCTCAGGTAATGCTTCAACGCCTAGTGGCAGTAAATGCACGTTTTCGTCTGGGTTGTAGTGTTTAATTGCCTGGAACTGACATAAAAATAAATCAGACGGATCAATACCCACTACAAACTCTGCGCCTTCACCGCGCATACGCCATAAATGATAACCTGAGCCACAACCAATATCTAAAACGGTGCGGCCTTTTAATGGCTCAATATGAGGCAGGAGTCTGTCCCACTTCCAATCACTGCGCCACTCTGTGTCTATTTCAATACCGTGCACACTAAATGGGCCTTTGCGCCATGGCATCATGCGTTTTAATAAATGCATGGCTTGCTTTTGCTCGCCATCACTCATCTCCCCTGGTGCGCCAATTTCTACCTTAGTAGAAATATCAACGTGTGTTGTAGCCACCTCTGGCAAATTTTTAAGTACTTTTTGCCATTTAGGTAAATCACCGTGGCTAGCCTCGTTTTGCCAATGTTTTAATTGAGCAGGCAAGGTTTCTAGCCAATGACTAAGTGGGCTTTGTGCGATAGATGCGTAAAATTGGTTAAACCATTGAGACATGGATGACTCTCTTTATTTAATTGCTACCATTGAGCAAAAATTAAAACATTGATACCACACTTGAGTTTGGCTAAAACCAATATCTTGTAAGCGAGTAAAGTGAGCGCTTAGTGTATCTGGGCGCATAACGTTTTCGATGGCGGTACGCTTTTGGCTTATTTCAAGCTCAGAGTAACCATTGTGTCGTTTAAAGTCGTGGTGCAAATCAATCAATAAATTGTCGCATTGCTCGTTTTCAGCTTTAATTTTTTCGCTTAACAGTAATACGCCGCCAGGTTTTAAATTAGCGTATATTTTTTCCAGGACAGCTTGGCGCTGCGCATGTGGAATAAACTGCAAAGTAAAGTTCATTGCTACTACTGAGGCGTTTTGAATCTCAAGCTCGTTAATATCGCCCAAAGTAACAGTAACAGGCACATCTGATTTAAAACCATGTAAATGTACCTTACAACGCTCAACCATAGCTTGAGAATTATCTACCGCTATTATATGGCAGTTATCGGTGCGAATATTTCGTCGCATGCTAAGCGTTACTGCACCCAGTGAGCAGCCTAAATCATAAAGATTTGAGTTACTTTGTGCATACTCACCCGCAAGTTTACCCATTGTACTTACAATAGTTGCGTAGCCAGGCACAGAGCGCTGGATCATATCTGGAAAAACTTCGACTACATTTTGGTCAAAGCTAAAATCTTTTACTTGTTGCTCAGAGGCATAAATACTGTCTTTTATGGTCACGAAGGCAGTCTCTTTGTAAATAATGGCGCTATTTTAACATTTTATACTGGATAGTCAGTGATAAATTCAGTAGCTTGACTAGAATTATGAATAATAAGTATAAAAGAGAAGATTAAATGAGCAAAAGTAAGGTCATCAGCACAGACGATATATTAGCAACCCTTTGTCATTCAGTGACAGGCGTACTCACATCAGCCAGCGGTAATGGTATTAGCTACTCAGCCATGGTGCAAAAAATAACACGTACATGTATGCGACCAGATATTGGCTGCTTTGTTTTATTTGACGGCGGTTTTACAGGGCTTGTAATTACCAACTTTACTTCGCAAGCGGCGATGGAAATTTATGGCGATTACATGCGCAACATGGGGATGCCAGAAGATGAAATAGCGCATAGCCATTTATCAGACGACGTATCAAACGTACTAGGCGAGTTGATGAATCAAATTGTTGGCGACTTTACGTCTAAAGTGCGCGAGCAGCTACATACTTCAATTACGCAAAACCAGCCAAAAATGATGGCAATAAACAAGCAAGTGCAAATATCGGTAGATACCACCATGGATCGCCCGCAAGCCCGCCGCGTAACATTCACTACAAGTAAACAAAATATCTTTTACTTGGAATTAGCGATGGATAAAACAGAGTTTATTAAATTACACGACTTTGATATTGCAGAAGCACTAGACCCAGACGACATAATTGAAAACGAAGCACGTAAAAAAGCGGACAAAGAAAAAGCATCTACAGCAGTAGAGCAAGACGATGCCGATGACGACTTTATGGCAGGCTTAGGGCTTTAATTATATGTAGATACCATCTCTTCTAACCAGCCTCAAGCTTTCTTTAAATAGCTTGGGGCTGATATTCAGTTTGATTCTTCACAACACCAAAACAGATATGTGTCAGCTTTCTCATTGCAGCACCAATTGCCTGCATTTTTGTTTTACCTTGCTCCACTAATCGCTTATTTTGGGCTTTTATATCTGGATTATGTTGTACAGCTACTACAGCAGCCATATACAATTTAGCCCTTATATACCCAGGCCCTTCTTTGCTTAAAGTTGTTTTTCCAGCCCGTTTGCCTGACTCATTAAGCTTAGGTATTAAGCCTAAGTAACAAGCTAATTGCTTGGCATTTTTAAACTGTTTACATGCCATCAAGGACACCATCATACGTGATATTACCTCTCCAACACCTTTGATACTTTGAAGCAATTGGCGGTTCTTTTTTAATTGTGGGTGTCTATCAATATGCTCATCAATGTCATTTTTTAGCTTGCCTATCTCAGTTTTTAGTACAGCTATCATATCTTCAATTGACTGAGTAACTCGAGTAGATGCACCTGAGAAACCAACAGCTTCATAACGATTTTCTTCGCGACGTAAGTCTTGCTCAAGTGCTTCAAGTCTACGCGTCATTACTTTTAACTCTCTCGCTTCAACAGGCTCAGGCTGCCAACTTAAAAGTGAGTGCTGTTGGTCATGACCATAACGAGCAAGCATTGTGGCGTCTGACTTGTCTGTCTTATGGACAAGCCCTAATGAACTTGCGTACTGTTTTGCTTTACCAGGATTTACATGTAATAAAATAAATCCTTGCTCATATAGGAAATACATCAGCGGCTCGCTATAAACACCTGTGGGCTCTGTTGTAATAACAATATCTTGTGCTTCTAAATTTGTATTCTTTATCAACCAGGCAACTAACTCTTGATAGCCCTGCGGGTTATTTTTAAAAATCTTCGTTTTCTTTTTACTTTTGACTACATCGCGTAGCCAGGAAATATCTAACTTGTCTTTACCCACATCAATGCCAATAAAAGCTTTCATCTCTATCTACTCCCCTTGTACATGCAGCGTCACCCTTAGTTGGGGCGCTAGGATACCATTCAGTTTAATGGAGGTTAGGAAGTCAGGGCTCAATCTACGTCACAGCATTTTCACACTCTGGTTGGGTACGAGCTCACTGTCTTCCCGATGTGACAAGTGCTAGCTAAACACTCATCAAGAAGAGATACAAGGTTGGGTAGAGCGAAGCGAAACCCAACGACTGCTCAGCTATTAATCTTTAGCTGTTAGTGATCAGGTTAGTGATTAAAATAAAAGCGCGATTTATATCGCGCTTTTTCGTCATGTTAGCTTTATTTGAATAAGTAAACCTACTCTTTAAACTTATAACCCACACTATAAACCGCTGCTATTGGGTTTAGTCCTGCTTGAACGTCGTTAATCTTTTTTCGTATATTTTTAATGTGTGTATCTATGTTGCGATCGAATATGTCGGTTGTGTCGCTATATACGTTATTAATAATATCTTCGCGGGTAAAAACACGCCCTACGTGACTTATAAATAGTAAAAATATTTTAAACTCGACGGCGGTAAAGCCAATACTTTTGCCGTTTAGGCGGGCTTCGTAATTGTCTTTGTGTAATTGAAAATTATTATAAATGATGATGTTGGTTTTAGGCTGGCTGGTCCTTCTTAGTACAGCTTTTATGCGCGCTATAACTTCTTTAGGGCTGAAAGGTTTGCATATGTAGTCATCGGCGCCGAGCTCTAAACCCAGTAAGCGGTCTATTTCTTCACTTTTTGCGGTAAGCATAATAATAGGCACGTTTGAAAAGGCTCTAATTTGCTTACATAGTTCTATGCCATCAACATCTGGCAGCATTAAATCAAGAAGTATTAAATCTACAGCGTTTTGTTTTACAAAACTAACTACACCTTTGCCGCTATTAAAGTGCTCAGTTTCGTAATTTTGTTGCTTAGCATAGGCAATAAGTACCTCGGCAATGTTTTCTTCGTCTTCAACGATAAGTATTTTTTGTGATGTCATTATTTTAACCTAAAAGTGTCAGCGTTATTTTTACCTCTAGCCCACCGAGTGGTGAGTTTTGCAGCGATATTTGACCGCCATGCGCCTCTACGATTTGTTTGCAAAGTGCAAGTCCTAAGCCCGAGCCGCCGTGCTCTCGGCTGCGAGACTTTTCAACGCGATAAAAACGCTCAAACAATTGTTGTAAGTCGTTTGGTAAAACACTTGGGGCTGAGTCTTGTAAAATAAGCTCAATGTTATTGGGTGTTTTGTTGGCAAGTATTATTACTTGCCCGCCTTTATGCGTGTATCTGCAGGTATTTTCTAACAGGTTTGAAAATAATTGTACAAGGCGTTCTTTATCGCCATTTATTATACATTTACCGGCTTTGGCTAAGCTTTTGCTATCTACATTTAATTCACGCTCTTTAAAGCGAGCGGTGTAGTTTTCAATTGATTGCTCAAAAATAGTGATTAAATCAATGCGTGCATTGTTATAGGTTAAATTAACGCTATCTGTTTGTGCTAGTTGGGCTAGGTCGTCAACAATGTGACTTAAGTTATCTACTTGGTTTATGAGTAAATTAATGCGCTTTGTATCGGCTGTAAATACGCCATCTTGTACGGCTAGTAAATGCGAGCGTAGTACGGTAAGTGGGGTTCTTAATTCGTGGGATGTGTCTGACACCCATTGAAATCGCATTTGTTGGTTTTGCTCAAGCGTGTGGGCTAAGGCGTTAAAATTGTTGGATAGGGTACCTAGCTCATCTTTACTAGAGGAGGATATTCTGCTGGCAAAATTTCCTTTTGTTAACTCATCGGCGCCAGTCACTATTTGCTTTATCGGTTTTATTAAATGGCGAGATAACACAATAGCCATAATAAATGCGAGCGCAATAACGAGTAATGTGATCATAAAATAGTTATGAAATTGCGCTGCTAAAAATGCTTTTGCTGGGCTACTTTGCACAAGTTTTGAAGGGACTAAACCTATCCAGCCTATAACGTTATTGTTTAATAAAATAGGCTCTATACGTGGGTTGTCGTTTAAATTAGCTCTACCAACAACAACTTTTTTATTTTGATCATATAAACTTATACGTTGCCCTGTTTTAAGGGAACCCGCAGGTAAGTGTACCCACAATAAAGAGGGCGTTGCTTTACTGTTATTTGGTTTGGGTGGGGTGCTTGTGTGTTTATTCGTTTCTGGCTCGCCTGGCTTTTTTTGTGGCTCAACAATAGATCGCCATAATTGTGTGTTTTGCGTAATGGGTTGCCAACTGCCTAATTCGCTATAAAGCTCAATAAGTTGCCGCTTAACCATTGCTACATGCTTTGTTTCTTCTTGTTCAACAAAGTCGTTAAACCCTGACGAAAAGGTCATGTATATAAACACAAACATAAGCCCAACAAGGGCGATATTAGTGATAAAAAAAGCTAAAAAGAATTTATGTATTAATTTCACTGATTGGCAAATAGTAAAAATCATGACGTTAACGTACCAAGCAGTATTGCATATTGATTATGTGCCTACAATTAGCGTATTTAGGGAGTTGCTTACTAAAGTCCTTTTTAAGTAAGCTTTTTAGGTATGTTGATATTTGGACTAGAACTTTATTTTTGCGGTATCGCCAGCACCCAGTAACTTATATTGTGGTTTTACAAAGCTTGCGTGTACTGCACTTAAACTTTTAGGGAACGATATAGCAAGCTCATCTACTGTTGTAAATGTGTGCTTCGCTTGAAAAACAATTTCTAGGTCGTGCGCTTCGTTGTTGCTGGTGGTAAAAGCGACGCGTTCAAACACGATAACTTGCTGATTTACACGTAAGCTCGTTTTTTGTTTAAGTGCATTTTTTACAAACTCTTCTTGTTGCTCTGCACTTAAGTTTGTAGGCATAAGCTTATCAATATCGCCCATAAGCCATGCTTGCTCGCTTTGCAGCGCTGAAATTAAATGCTCAGCATTAGTTAATACTTTAACCTCAACTTGCCCGTCTCTTAAAATTACTTGGGCTGTTGTGTTTTTTAATACATGGGCGCTCACTTGAGCGCTCATACTTGTTAAAATACACGCTAGCATTAGCCATTTTAATTTTTTTAAAAAATACATAATTACTACCTTTTATTGAGGCGGTTGATCTTTTTGTTTATTGAGGTTGCTCAATAGTTGCTTTACAAATAAGGGTGTTGTCGGTTTCTAAGTCTTCGCCCCATATGAATTTTGCGTTTTTATCCCAGTTAATATCGTCGTAACCGTCTTTTGGTCCTACATCGGCAAAGTTGTGCTCTACTGCGTTAGCCCAGTTTGCGTTATCAAAGTTACTTTGTAGCCAGTTAGTTGGCGCTTCTTTTGACATAAATGTACAAACGCCTTCGCCCGCGACTGGGTTTGATTCGCTTTCGCATAATTTGTTAAGCGGCGCTTTGTGAAGTATTTCGCATTTAAAGCTTTGATCGCTTACGGCAACTACTTTATTTGTATCGGTGTCGGTAAGTTGCATAATAAAACCGCCATCACCCATTTGCTGATTTTTAGCACCGATGTATTCAAGCCCAGTGTCGTTTTGCTTAAAGTCTTTAATTATTAAATTAAGCTCAATAGGGTAGTTTGCAGAAAACGTAATGCTTTCGGCATTAAATGAACGCTCTGTGGTTATAGGCACCGAATCTTCAACAAGTAACTGCTCGCCTATGTAGGCTGTAAACCAGTTATCAGCCCATGCTTCTAGCTTTAAGTTATGCTTGCCTGTAATGGCAGAATTTGTATTTTGCTTAGTGACTGTAGGAGTAAGATGATTTGGTTGCGGACCTCTACAAAATGTACCTGTTTGAACTTTGCCACCATTACTGATAGTTTTTTGTTTAAAGCTATAGCAGTCTTTTCCCTGTGATGCAGGGCTGTAGGTAGTAAAGTAGTTTTCACCTTTGTATGAATAGCTCATTGTACGGCTGGCGTTTTCAGAGATTGTGTGCGTTAAGTTTTCAACGCCTCCTTGTGGCGGGCGCAAGGAGGCTCTTATACCTTGAGTATCGCCACTAAGTGGTAACACTCTTGGTAATTTTGCGGTATCTACTTCACCTACTAAGCACTGAATAATATACGGCGGTGTAGCTGATGTTTGGTAGCGATAGCCAAATGTGTCGTCGGTTTGTCCGTTACATATATCAAGGTCACCTTTGGCAATTGCACTGCCGTCTGGGTTTTTACTGCCATACAGCGGGTAACCATCGTAAGCCCAACCAATAATGGCATCGCTTGATTGGTTTTTCATTGTGTCAATCATACACGTTGGCGATACATGATAGTGGTAGTCATCACCTCGTCCTGCGTGTCCGCCACATATATCTAACTGTCCGAGTGCTAACGTGTCGTGTTTTTCATCGTAGCTATTTACGTCCAGTTCACCTTGCGAAGAATAGTCGTATATTGGTACGCCATTAACAGCAACACCTACGGCTGCATCAACTGTTGTTATTGTTTTTGCTTTTTTAGGATTTAGCTTTATAGGTGCGGCGTAGTCTTTAGCTGGAACAGGTATTTGCTCGTTAGTACCTGTAATACCAGTCATTACGTCATGATCAGGGTAAGTAGATGAGGCAATATAAGCATATTGTTCATCGCACGTAACAGATACGCTTTGCTCAAACCCTGCATTGCTTACTGATTGTGTAATAGCATCACAACGGGGTGATTTTACGTTAGCGGTTAAATATGATTTATCAGGCTTTGGTTGCTCGTTTGGTGTTGGTTTTGAATCCGGTTTTTGCTCGGCGCTATTAGCGCTTCGCGAGTATTTAACCGTCATACTTGCAGTATCGAGAGTAATATCTTTTACAGCGGCGAGTAATGCTGAGCGATCTACTTTTGTATCACTGTTAAAGGTAACCGGTGCAGATAACGCGTACACAGTATAAGTATAGCTTTTTTCACCTGGGCCTTTAGAGCAAGGCGGCGCATATTGGTTTAAATCGTTTACGCTATTAGAGCCTACTTCACCGAGAGTTTCGCCCGCTTTAATTTGTGTTTTATCGGCGGCAATATTGTACATGGTCCAATACCAATGCATTCCCTCTGGCGCTTTATGATCCATAATTAACGCATAATATTTGGTTGTGTTAGGTGCACCGCTCCAGTTAAGTGGAGGGCTAATGCTTTGCCCATCGCACGTATAAGTAATAGGCAAGTTACCGCCATCACTTACCTTTGAGCTTGTTAGAGTAAAATCATTGAGTTTTGATTGTTCAAGTGATTGGCTGTTTTGCTCGTTGCAGGCACTTAAGGTTAAGCAGCACAGTGCACTGAGTAAAAAGGCATGAGTATTTTTCATCATTTAAAAACTCCAAAGATTAAATTAACTTTTAAGAGTGTAGCTCTCAAATGTAGGGCAATTATGTAGTTTTAAATTTTTTTGTTTTTATTAAGGGCAGGCGTTAAGTTGTGAGCTGCTTACGGGGATAAAAGACTGGGTATGAAAGGAAATATTAACTTAAGTATGGCGTTATTTTCACTCAGTTAAATAACGCTAAAATCCTTATTTTAAATAAGGATTTTCTCCCATTGCGACGACCACACAAAAAATTCTTAAATCTAACTCTAGCTGGTGATAACTCGGCTCCATATGGCAGCAAAGTTGATAAAAGCCTTTGTTATGGTCTTTTTCTTTAAAGTGGGCGAGCTCATGTACCACTAACGCTTTTAATAACGGCTCGGGAGCGCGCAGTAAGTCGCTGTTTATCGCTAAATCGTGCTTACGGGTTTTACCTTGCATTCGATACGTATGTGTACCGAGTGCATTGGTGACCATATCGCCTTGCTTTTTAAAAGCAGCGCGCCCAAATGGTGGCGCATTTTTTAAATACTGTTTTTTAAGCTCGGTTGCATAGCTATAAAGTAGTTTATCGCTAGTAATGGTATGTGCTTGCGGGTACTTTTTAAGTAAGTAGTCACATAGCTTTTTGTTATTTATAAGGCTTAATACTTGCTCAACAATGTTAGCTGGGTAGCCGGTAAAGTAACGTGCGTATTCACTCATTATTATTTCTCTGTCGTTTTACTTTTAGAAAAGTGCTTGCTGGTGGGCTTCTTTTTCGCCAGTAAATGGGTTTAATGCTTTGTGATTATAACCAAGGTCCTTACAAAACTGCCTGGCTAATAAAGGTGCTTCTCGGTTATCTGCCGTATGAAAAAACACATAAGGTGTTTTTCCTTCATCAAGCCATTGTTTTACTTTACTTAGCCACGGTTTATAAAAGGGTTTATAGTCGTTTTCTAAGTCAGCTATTACAAAGCGCGCCATGGGCTCTGAGCCAGTAGCTATTGCATGTACCGGTAAGTGGGGTTTTTTTTGCTGTGCATCTATTAGCGCTTCGGTTGTTGGTTTTACCGCAAATAGGGCGCGAGTATCCATCGATATACGATTTATGTTGTTTGCTATTAATAACTGATTAAGCGCTATTTCGGCTTCGCCCTTTTGAAAAAACGCAGTATGACGTACCTCTACACCGTAATTAACCTCTTTTGGTAATAGGCTAATAAATTGTGCGAGTTTGGGTAAGTCACCAGGACCAAATGCTTTAGGTAATTGCAGCATGATTTGCCCGGTTTTTTCTAAAATAGGGGAGAACAAGTTTAGCCAATCAGTAAGCTCGGTTTGAACATTAGTTAGATGCAGCTCGTGGCTAAAGCGACGATTAAACTTAAAAGTAAATTTAAAATCTTCGGGTACGCTGTTTGCCCATCGCAATACGGTGCTTGGCGCAGGATCAGCGTAAAAGCTGGTATTGCCTTCAACAGAGTTAAAGTGTTGTGCGTATTGGCTAAGCATATCGGCGTTTTTACATTGGCTTGAAAATAAATTGCCTTTCCATGCATTACTCGACCACTGCGGGCATCCAATATATAACATACAAACTAGCGCCTTATTATAAAGTGGCGATAGTGTAGCAAATAACAAAACGAGCTGCTGTAAATTCAGGGGCAAAAGCGGCACACGCCCTAGCATCTTAATGTTAGTTGAGTATAATGCAGGGCTTAATTTGATTATTTTTAGATTGCTAGCGGCTTTATTTGTATTGTGGTGACCTGTTTTTTAAATCACACGCCTTAAAACAAATAAGTTTAGCCGTTTAAGCCTTTTATCTGACAGGAAAACTATGCGCTCTATATATTGCGGACAGCTAAATAAAACTCACGTAGATCAAGAAGTTGAACTATGTGGCTGGATCAACAAACGACGTGACCTTGGTGGACTTATCTTTGTCGATTTACGCGATAGAGAAGGTTTAGTACAAGTTGTATTCGACTCTGACATTGAAGAGTTAATGAGTTCGGCTAACACACTTCGCCAAGAATTTTGTGTTCAGTTAAAAGGTATTGTTCGCGCACGCCCAGACAGCCAAGTAAATAAAGACATGGCAACAGGGGAGATCGAAATTTTAGGTAAAGAGCTTAATATTATTAACCGCTCTGAGCCATTACCGCTTGATTTTAACCAAGTAAACTCTGAAGAGCGTCGTTTAAAATACCGCTACCTAGACCTACGTCGTCTAGAAATGAGTGACCGTATTAAATTACGCGCTAAAGCAAGCAGCTTTGTTCGTCGCTTTTTAGATGAAAACGGCTTTTTAGACATCGAAACACCTGTACTTACTAAAGCAACGCCAGAAGGTGCGCGCGATTATTTAGTACCAAGCCGCGTTCACAAAGGTAGTTTTTACGCTTTACCACAGTCTCCACAGTTATTTAAGCAATTGTTGATGATGTCGGGTTTTGACCGTTACTACCAAATTGTTAAATGTTTCCGTGATGAAGATTTACGTGCCGATCGCCAACCAGAATTTACCCAAATAGATATAGAAACCTCGTTCATGAGCTCTGATCAAGTACGTGGTATGACTGAAAAAATGATCCGCGAGATGTGGCAAACATTACTAAACGTTGATTTAGGCGATTTTCCAATCATGCCTTACAGCGAGGCAATGAGCCTTTACGGTTCTGATAAGCCAGATTTACGTAACCCAATGAAATTGGTTGATGTTGCAGATTTAGTTAAAGACGTAGAGTTTAATGTTTTCTCAGGTCCGGCTAACGACGAAAAAGGTCGCGTTGCTGTGTTAACTGTACCGGGTGGCGCTAAGCTTTCTCGTAAACAGCTTGACGATTACACTAAGTTTATTGGTATTTACGGCGCTAAAGGCATGGCGTGGATGAAAGTAAACGACCACGCTGCAGGCGCTGAGGGTGTTCAATCACCAGTAGCTAAGTTTTTAAGCGAAGACGTAATTACTAAATTACTTGAGCGTACTAATGCTCAGTCTGGCGATATCATTTTATTTGGTGCCGATAAGCGCAACACAGTAAATGAAGCAATGGGAGCACTGCGCGTTAAAATTGGTGTTGATTTAGAAATCACTAACCTTAATAGCTGGGCACCACTTTGGGTTGTAGACTTCCCAATGTTTGAAGAAGATGACGAAGGCACATTACATGCTGTACATCATCCATTCACTGCACCAAAAGACATTAACGCCAGTGAGCTTGAAGCAAACCCAGCAGCAGCTATTTCAGATGCCTACGATATGGTATTAAACGGCTACGAAGTTGGTGGCGGTTCGGTACGTATTCATAATGCAGATATGCAAGAAACTGCATTTAGAATTTTAGGTATTAACGAGCAAGAGCAACAAGACAAGTTTGGCTTTTTACTTGATGCACTTAAATACGGCACACCACCACATGCTGGTTTAGCATTTGGGCTTGACCGTTTAGCAATGCTTTTATGTGGTACCGATAACATTCGTGACGTTATTGCTTTCCCTAAAACAACACAAGCGTCGTGTTTATTAACCAACGCGCCAAGCAAACCTAACCTTGACTCGTTAGCTGAGCTTGCAATTAGTGTTGTAGAAAAAGAAGTATCAAGCGAAGAGTAATTTTTGCTTAGCTTTTAAGCTAATTTTAAAAACCCTTAAGTTATATGCTTGAGGGTTTTTTTGTGGTTAAATTTAAAGCAGTTTAAAGGTTTGTGCCGATTGCTATTATCCATATTGAAAAGGAGTTCTTATGTCGTTTCATCTAACCTTATTTGGTGAGTTTTTAGCTTTTTTTATTATATTATGTATCCCTATTTTTGCTGTAATTAGCTACAAAATAGGTAAGCGTAAAAGTACTATGCCGGGTGTTTTAGCGTTTGTGGGTGGCTGTTTTGCGCTATTTCCATTTTTTGGTTTGATTTTTATTGCAGTGCTTGCGCTTAAAAAAGATTTACCTAAAAATAATGGCTACACGGGTTAAATTTAATAGGTGAGTTGTGTTGTTAAGTAACAATAACCAGTATTTTGATGAACAATTTAATGCTTTACAGTACGCAGAGCAGCTAACTGAAAACTCTGAATTTGAAGAGTGTACGTTTACCGATTGTGACTTTTCAGGCGGGCAGTTTAAAAATTGCCGATTTATAGAATGTAGTTTTAAAAACTGTAATTTATCGTCACTAAAATGGAACTACAGTTCGCTTGAAAATGTAAATTTTAGCCACTGTAAATTAAATAGTTTGCAATGGGCTGATGTAGATTGGCCAGCGCTTAGTATTAACGCACCGGTGAGTTTTAATTATTGCGAGCTCAGTAATAGCTCTTTTTTTGAATTAACTCTTAAAGCCCTCAAACTAACACATTGCCTTGCCAAAAATGTTGATTTTAGACATGCTGACTTAAGTGGTAGTGAATTTACAGGAACAGATTTTCGCGATAGTGAGTTTTTTCAAACTAACTTAACAAAATGTGATTTTGTAGGTGCCACGGCGTTTAATATAGATTTGAATAATAATGTTTTAGCGAATGCTAAGTTTGATCGCTTTGAAGCACTTAATTTGCTTACCAGCCTTAATATAGAGCTGTGTGATTAATTTAGTTTAATATGATTACATATCTAGAAGCGACAGCTTGGCTGGGCTTCTAGATACTGCGTGACTGCGTAATTAACGGCTTGGGCCATTTTTATTACGTGCACTGGCAAGCTGTCTTGCGATTTCCAATAACGCTGGTGAAATATCTTCAGCGCCATCTTTAATTAGTTTTGTAACGTCACCTGACGAAAACAAACCGTCACGTGGTGATTTAATACCTAACTCACGAACAAAATCCTTCGTTTTACCTGTGCTGCCTGTTTCAATAAACTTAAAAATAATACGTTCATTGTTGTTTTTAGCAGGTGCTTTTAGTGTTTCGATTTCGTCATGTATTGCCGTTAGTTTGTCTTCTAGGATTTCTATACGTTCTTGAATGCTATTGTATGATTTCATTTATTGGATCTTTTACTAAATATATTTAAACAATGGCGGCTATTATCGCATAGTTTGACAATAGAGAATGCAAAGCTATAAAGTAAAAGTTATTTTTAATTAAAAACAATAATTTATATAAATTTAAATATGCAAAAAACACTTAAAAAGCTTTTTATATTAAGCGCACTAGCTCTAAGTACATCAGTTATAAGCACATCAGTAATAGGCGCAACAAGCTATGCAAACGATGGCGTTATAACTGATGAAAGCCGCAATCGCACTATTCCTATCAATATTACATTACCAAGTAACAATGCTAAGTGTACAGCTCAAGTAAAATGCTCTGTAGCGTTTATTAATGCGGGCTACGGGATTAGCCATAACGAATATACGTTTGTTAGTAATGCGTTTAGTCAGCGTGGATATTTAACAGTAGCCGTTGCACATGAATTAAAAACCGACCCTGACCTTAATCGTGAGCAACCTTATTTAACCACTCGTATGGAAAACTGGCATCGTGGCGTAGTGACGCTTAAGTTTTTAGTTAATGAGCTATCGAGTGAATACCCAGCGTATGATTTTACAAAACTCACCTTATTTGGGCACTCAAACGGCGGGGATATTTCGTCATTATACGGCTCTATTTACCCCAATGAAGTTAGCACTATTATTACGTTCGATCATCGCCGCATGTTGATCCCACGCGATAAAAACATTCGCGTACTTACACTTCGCGGTAGTGATTACCCAGCTGATGCGAATGTGTTGTTAAACGATTCAGAGCTGGATAAGTTTCCTGTTACACAAACACTAATAGAAAAATCTCGCCATAACGATATGTACGATGGCGGGCCAAAATGGCTGGTGGACAGAATGAGTAAAGAAGTAGAGGGATTTTTAGATAGTAAAAATTAGGTTTATAAAAGTTAAATCACAGCGCAGTGTTACCTGCGCTATATTAATTTTACGGCAGTTATTCTACCAGTTCACTTACAATAACTGGGTTATTATGTAGTGTTTTATGCACAGGGCATTTGTCGGCTATTTCGAGTAAACGCTGGCGTTGTGGCTCTGTTAAGTCGCCACGTAAGGTGATTTTACGGGTAATTGCTTCAAGGTTACCTGTTTGCTCACAATCGTCGCAATCTTTGTTGTAATCGCGAGTGTGATCAAGCTCTACTTTTACATGCTCCAGTGGTAAGTTTTTACGTGTAGCGTACATACGCAGTGTCATGGCCGTACAGGCACCAAGCCCCGCTAATAAGTGATGATACGGATCAGGACCTAAGTTTTTACCACCTACTTTTATTGGCTCATCTGCAAGCCAAGTATGATCTTTTGTACTTACGTGCTGAGTAAATACATGGTCTTTTTCTTCAACGAGTACATTGCCACCCGTTAAACTTGCCGTGTATTTAGTTTTGTCGTACTTAACATAACGGTTTGCCCACGTTGCAATTATTTGTGCTGCGTAGTCGGCATCGTTTTTATTTGTTAAAAGGTGATCGGCGTTATCTAGGCTAATAAAGCTTTTAGGATGCTTGGCTGATGCATAAATTTTTTCAGCTTCACTAATATTTACCGTCGCATCAATAGGGGAGTGCATTACTAATAATGCGCGCTTAAGTTTACTTATGTGGCTTTTATCGTACTTGGCTATATCGTCAATAAATTGCTTTTTAATGGTAAATTCACGGCCGGCTAAGTTTACTTTAGCTTCACCTGCTGCGTTAATTTCATCAAGGTGTGCTTCAAAATTATGCGCTACGTGCTGCGCATCTGACGGTGCACCAATGGTTGTAATAGCCGATACTTCAAGAATATGCTCCGCAGCAGCAAGAACGGCAGCCCCGCCTAAACTGTGGCCAATGAGTAGTTGCGGCGCCGCAAAATGCTCACGTAAATGATTTGCCGCAGATACTAAATCTTGAATGTTTGATGAAAAGTTACTGTTAGCAAAGTCGCCATCGCTATTACCTAAACCGGTAAAGTCGAAACGTAGTACGGCAATGCCTTGTTGTGTTAAAGCTCGGCTAATACGAGTGGCTGCTGCAATGTCTTTACCGCAGGTAAAGCAGTGTGCAAATAGCGCGTAAAACTTAACGTCACCAGAGGGAAGTTCAAGTTGGCCGGCAAGTTCTAAATCGCCGCTTTTAAAAGATACTTTTTGTCGCATGGGGAGCCTTATTTACACAAATAAAATATATTATATTAGGGCGTGTTGACCGTTGTGGATTGAAATTTGTTCAATCTAGGGGCGATTTAATCGCGGCGCGAGGTTTGTAACCTAGTGGACTAAGTAAAAACCGAGCAAAGCTTCCGCGTCCTGCTCACGCCCCTTACCTACATCCATGTAGGCAACAAAGAGTTAATCGTCCCTAGAAAGAACCCAAAGGGTAGCGCATGTTTGGCATTTATGCTGCGTTATCGCCTACTTATGGGGAACAACCACACATCACAGGCTCTGCCTTGCTTAAATACCAAACAGTCTGCTACAAATTCACCTACCAAAGGTCAGCACGCCCTAGTAGACCATATATAAGCACTAAACCTTGCAAATTCAACGTTTTTTTATAAGTTGATCTTGATCAAGCCAAGTGGCGGTGACTATGCTTTGCGGACATATGTCCTTATGTTTTTGAGGTCATTTGTCTATCCTCGCATAGCGCTATAATGAAGGCTTTGCTACTTTATATAAGTAATTTAGCACTATTAAAAGCAACTCACTTCACACAACCTATTCACTGGAACGTACAATGCAATTACCTACTGTTGATTATAAAGCTCCCGATGCGGCTGCACAATTTGTTGAATCGTTAAGAAATACTGGATTTGGCGTTTTAAAAAACCACCCAATCCCACAGTCTTTAGTTGAGTCTATTTACAAAAATTGGCAAGACTTTTTTAACTCAGAGCAAAAGCACGACTTTTTATTCTCTAAAGACACTCAAGACGGTTACTTTCCGCCTTCAGTATCTGAAGTAGCGAAAGGCTTTACAATAAAAGACATTAAAGAGTACTTCCATGTGTACCCTAAAGGTCGCGTTCCTGCAGAGCTTGAAGCTGATGTACGTGAATACTACCGTTTAGCAAGTGAATTTGCTGGCACATTGTTAAGCTGGGTTCAGGCTGAATCTCCGGCTGATGTACGTGCTAAGTTTTCGATTGATTTAAAAGACATGATTGCAGGCTCTGAGCAAACATTGTTACGTATCCTACATTATCCACCAATGACGGGTGATGAAGAGCCTGGTGCTATTCGCGCAGCAGCCCATGGCGATATTAACCTATTGACTGTATTACCAGCTTCTAATGAGCCTGGTTTACAAGTTCAAAAAACAGATGGCGGTTGGTTAGACGTGCCATGTGATTTTGGCAGCTTAATTATTAATATCGGCGACATGCTACAAGAAGCGTCGGGCGGATATTTTCCATCGACGATTCACCGTGTAATTAATCCAACGGGTAAAGCATCTACTAAATCGCGTATTTCACTACCGTTATTTTTACACCCGCATCCAGATGTTGTGCTTTCAGAGCGCTACACGGCAGATAGCTACTTGCAAGAACGCTTGCGCGAGCTCGGTGTTAAGTAACTCTTATACTTAGAGTAATTAAGTATAAACAAAAAACGGCTTATGGCCGTTTTTTGCATTTTTAAGCAACTTGAGCACAGGTTTAATTTTATTAAGCTATGCTCAATTGCTCGCAACGTAAATAATGGCATGCATTCTTAGCTACTACAGGTATAATGCGCGCAACTGGCTAACGTAGCCTAATTTAAAAGAGAGTTTATATGAGTTTTGAAGGTTTAGGTTTATCACAGTCTTTGGTTAATGCGGTTTTAGAAAAGGGCTATGAAACGCCAACGCCGATTCAGGCTCAAGCAATTCCTGCAATTATTGAACGCCGTGATGTTATGGCAGCAGCGCAAACAGGTACAGGTAAAACAGCGGGTTTTACATTGCCACTTATTGAGCGTTTGTCGTCTGGCCCTAAAGCTAAAAGTAACCACGTACGTGCACTTATTTTAACGCCTACGCGTGAGCTTGCTTTGCAAGTAAGCGAAAACGTTGAAGAGTACGCTAAGCATTCAGATGTGAGCTCATTTGTAGTTTACGGTGGCGTTAAAATTAACCCACAAATGCAGCGTCTTCGTAAAGGTGTTGATATTTTAGTAGCAACGCCGGGTCGTTTAATCGACTTACATAATCAAAATGCAGTTAAATTTGATAGCGTTGAAGTGCTTGTACTCGATGAAGCTGACCGCATGTTAGACATGGGCTTTATTCACGACATTAAACGCTTAATTGCTAAAATGCCTGCTAAACGTCAAAACTTGATGTTTTCGGCTACATTTTCTGACGAAATTCGTGCATTAGCAAAAGGGTTAATTAATGATCCTGTTGAAATTTCAGTTGCTGCAAAAAATACCACTGCAAAAAGTGTTACTCAGTGTGTTTATGCGGTAGATAAAACACGTAAAACAGCATTGCTAAGCCACTTGATTCGCACTAACGATTGGCAACAAGTGTTAGTGTTTAGCCGTACAAAGCACGGTGCTAACCGCTTAGTTAAACAACTAGAGCGAGATGATATTGTAGGCGCGGCTATCCATGGTAATAAATCACAAGGCGCACGTGTTAAAGCACTTGATGGTTTTAAAAGTGGTGAAGTACGCGTACTAGTAGCAACAGACATTGTTGCACGTGGTTTAGACATTGTTGAATTACCGCATGTTGTTAACTACGACTTACCAAACGTATATGAAGATTACGTTCACCGTATTGGCCGTACAGGCCGTGCTGGTGCATCGGGTCATGCGATTTCGTTTGTAACAACAGAAGATGCTGTTGATTTATACGGTATTGAACGCTTTATTGGTGAGCTTATCCCACGTGCTGAAGAAGACGGTTTTGAGCCTATTAACCCAGTAGCTGAACGCGCATTAGATGCTCGCCCACTGCCGGCTAAAAAGCCTAAGAAAAAACAGCCTTTTAATAAGCCTAAATCTGATAGCAGCAAGCCTAACAGCAAAAAGCCAAATAATGGTGGTAATGGTACCGGCCCACGCCGTGGTGGTTCTAAAAAACCAGCAGCTAAAACAGATGACAGCACACAAAACCCATGGGCAAAGCGTGAATCTGTTGGCGGTAATGGCCAACGCCGTCGTCGCACAAATAACGATTAATGATCATATTGGCGTTTAATTAATTTAGAACTTGGTTAAAGGCTGATACAAAAAACGCGCTCTCTTCTTTTGAATAAATAGAAGCAGCGCGTTTTTTATTGTCTGTAATTTGTACTTACTGTATTGCCTACCTGATTAAATAGTTAATACCCAAGCCGACAAATAAAGTCACACTTACGCTAAGTAGTGTGCCGAGCATAACGTACTCGGTAAGTTTTTTATCTTTGCTTGCACTTAAATCGCCAAACCTAAATACTGACTTTGCCGCAAGTAAAAAGCCAAGCCCTGCAAATTGGTCAAGCAATATAAAGCTCAGCATAAGTACGCGTTCCAACATACCAATGCTTTGCCCTGCAAGCGGTAAGCTACCAGTACTTGAAAAGTTACTTGTTAAACGCTCTAACATCATTCTTATAAATACGGCGCTGGGACTTAAAATAATTAAATAACCGCATACCACCCACAGTATTTTGGGATCAGTGAGCATATTATTAATTGCAGCCATAAAGCTATTGTTATCAGTTAGCCAAATACTGAGCGCAATAATAACGAGTATGTGCGCTATTTGATCTAGTAAAAAAGGCACCACGCCTTTATTAGAATACGATTTAGCTATATCAATAAAGTAATGGCTCAGCATAATGCTCGCCGTGGCAATTAAAACACTGCTTAGTTGCTGCCACCCGAATGTGTATTCCCACACGGTAATAATGAGTGCACTTGTTACACCATGCACTAGTACATGAAAATAAAGCTTACTGGCTTTAAAGTGACGGGTATTTCTGTCGTTTACCCAACTCATAGGTTGCCAGTAAAAATCAGCGAGTAAGTGGCCAATAATAAGCGCGACCAGTAAAAGTGAAAACTCCATTATTCACCTCCTTTAATTATATTTTTTATAACGTGTTGTGTGTGCTTAATAAAGCGTTCTATAAGTTGGTAGTGCGCTAAATTTAGTAGTTTTGTTACATTTTCGCGACTTGTTTTAAGCTCTTTAGCCAGTGCCGCGTGGCTGTTGTCTGATGATGTTAAATAGACATACAGGGCATTTGCTTGTTTTTGCGTGATTTTAGTGAGTAATACGTCAGCAAAGGCTAAATTAAGATTTAAGCTTTCATCAAGCTGCTGCTCATTAATATTAAAAACAAAGCGTTGATTACCTATTTTATCAAGGCCTTGCCCCGAAAGGGTAAAAGCAGAACCGGTTGCTGTTTTTATATCGCTGCGTGGGTTATCTATTTGCCCAAGTGCCAAGCTTTGCCGTAGCTCATAACCTGACGATTTAAGGTGTAAATATACAAGTATGGCATTTTTAAAAAGGAGCTCAGGATTATTAACTTGTAACTGAAAGGCATCGCCTCGGTATATATTCCAAAGTGTTTGCTCCCCCGAAATGTTTCGCAAACTTTGCTCTAGTTGATAAAGCATGGCATCGTATTGCTGCTTAGGGATTGTTTGCGATTTAATAATATCGCCGCTGATCACACCAATCATAAAAATCTCAAAATGGTTACTTTTTAATATGTAACCAATATTGGTTACATAAGGGTATGTAACTAATTTAGGTTACTTAAATATAAATTGCAAGGTACACTTATTTTATAACGTTACTTTTATTGCTATTAATCCTCACTAGGACACTAAATGACTTTACAAAACGAGCAGCAAAGCACGAAACCACGCGTAGGTATTTTTGTTGATGTGCAAAATATTTATTACACGTGCCGCGAGAGTTACGGAAAAAACTTTGACTACAATGCGTTTTGGCGGGTAATGCAGGCGCAATACAATATTGAGTGTGCTTTTGCGTACGCTATTTATCGAGGTGATGAAAAGCAAAATCAGTTTCAAAATATTTTGCGTGCGATTGGTTTTGAGGTAAAGCTAAAGCCATTTATTCAACGCCGTGATGGAAGTGCTAAAGGCGATTGGGATGTAGGCATAACAATAGACATGTTAGAGCAGGGTAAAAATCTTGATAAAGTTATTTTGCTCTCTGGCGATGGTGACTTTGCTTTGTTACTTGGGCATTTAAAAAATCAATATAATGTACCGTGCGATGTATACGGTGCTGACAGGTTAACTGCTGAGGTATTAAAACAAAGCGCAGAGCAATTTCATTTAATTGATAATACTTTGCTACTTTAACAGTAAAAAATAGTTAAAAAAGTGCAAGCTAAGTGCCTGCAACATGAGAGATTTTAATACAAAGCCGTAATAGATGAATTAAGCCTTATATAGGCTTTTTTTATTACTGTAATCAATTGGGTTTGCTAAATGATTATGGTAATTTTAAAGCATAACGAGTTACCAAGGACTTACATGCTTCATTACAGCAACATGCCACTAGATAGAGGCTCAAATTTTCGTAAAGACCCATCGTGGCTTAAAGCGCAAATGTCGGCGCAAAGTAAATGGGTTTTAGTTAAAAATAATCAAACCCTATTTATTAAAGATACTCCTAAAGTAAGCTATTTAACGTATCAACAAGTGGCACATTTAGATTTAACGAGTGCTATTTTTGTTGGTTTAAACAATTCTAAACATGGTGTGTTTGCATTGGATGTTTCTGATCTGGATGAAAGCGTACTTTCGCCTTTAATCGAGGGCGCTCAGTTTTTTGATATTCGCCAATATGGGCCTCAAGTAACCATTAAATATGCCTCAATAGCCGCCCTTGCGAGAGGGTTATGTTATTGGCATGCCACGCACCGTTTTTGTGGGCGCTGCGGTAGTAAAAACCGTTCAGTGGAAGCCGGGCATTCTCGGTTGTGTGAAAACGAAAACTGTAAGCATCCTACATTCCCGCGCACCGATCCTGCGGTAATTATGGTCGTTACTAAAGTCTTTGCTGACGGAGTAGAACGCTGTTTATTAGGTCGCCAAGCTGCGTGGCCCACTGGTATGTATTCTTCGCTTGCTGGATTTGTAGACCCAGGGGAGACACTGGAACAAGCTGTTGCGCGTGAAGTTAAAGAAGAGGCAGGCATAGAAGTTGATAACGTACGTTATGTTGCATCTCAGCCATGGCCGTTCCCATCGTCAATTATGCTTGGCTTTTTTGCACAGGCGACATCTGAGCAAATTAACGTAGATAAAGAAGAGCTAGACGATGCAAAATGGTTTAGTCGTGAAGACTTAGAGCAATTTGGTAATTGGCACGAAGAAGGCGAGCATTTAAAGCTGCCTAGAATCGATTCTATCTCTCGTTATTTAATTGAGCATTGGCGCACAAACCCTTAAGGATTAACAATGTCGAGTAAAAGTAATAAAAACACTCAGCTGGTATCATCAGGGCGAAAAAAAGCCTATACACATGGCGTAGTAAACCCTGTTGTACAGCGTGCATCTACCATTGTATTTGATACTGTAGCCGATTTAAAAGAAGCAGCTAAAACCCGTGGCGATAAAACGTTATTTTATGGGCGCCGAGGAACAACAACACACTTTGCGCTACAAGAAGCGATTACAGAACTTGAAGGCGGCGAAGGGTGTGCATTGTACCCTTGTGGCGCTGCGGCGATCAGCCAAGTATTTTTATCGTTTTTAAAAACCGGTGATCATATTTTAATGGTTGATAACGTGTACGAACCAACTCGTGATTTTTGCGATAAAATTTTAGTGGGGCTGGGTATTACAACAACCTATTACCCGCCAACCATTGGCGCAGGTATTAAAGATTACATTCAGCCAAATACTAAAGTGTTGTTTTTAGAATCTCCAGGTTCTATTACGATGGAAGTGCAAGATGTGCCCTCTATGGTAAAAGTAGCCAATGAGCACAACGTAATGACCATGCTGGATAATACCTACGGCAACGGTTTGCATTATCGCCCGTTAGAGCACGGTGTTGATATTAGTATTCAGGCTGCAACGAAGTATATTGTCGGCCATTCGGACGTGATGATGGGGGTGGCTGTTGCTAATAAAAAGTACTGGCCAACCTTGCGCGAAAACTCATACTTACTAGGGCAATGTACCAGTGCCGATGATGCTTATTTAGCACTTAGAGGCCTGCGTACAATGGGTGTGCGTTTAAATCAACATGAAAAAGCAGCAATAGAAGTAGCTAAATGGCTTGAGCAAAATGAGCTTGTTGATCATATTCGCCACCCTGCATTTGAAAGCTGCCCAGGGCATGAGTTCTTTAAACGTGACTTTGATGGCAGTAATGGGTTGTTTTCATTTGTGATGAAAACCGGCAATCAAAAAGCGATTGATGCATTTTTAGATAGCCTTGAGCATATCAAAATGGGCTTTTCGTGGGGCGGTTTTGAAAGCTTGGTAACCGCTAATTTAACCATGAAAGGGCTGCGCTCAAATACCGGTTGGGATTTAGGGCCGGTTATTCGCTTGCACATAGGTCTTGAAGATGTAGAAGATTTAATTAGCGATTTAAGCCAAGCACTTGAGGTTTATAAGCAGCATTTATAATTTTTAATGCAATTTATGTTGTTACATTTAAATGTATTGTTACAAAGCTCACCACAGGTGAGCTTTTTTTTGCTGGTAATTCAAGGTGTTTACACTTAGTGTGGATAAATACACAGAAAATAAAAAGTCATTAAGGATAGTCAATGGCAACACCATTACCGATAAACGTAGGGCGATTAACGCAAATAGCGGGATTTGAGCTTGTACGTATGTTTTTAACTAAACGTGGACTTATTGCATTAGCTGCCTTTGCATTGGTGTGGCTAATAATACTGCGCTACCCAATAGGGCAGGCAGTAGGCATTGTAAGTGCGCCCGATTTTGAGCAAATAGCCCGTGATATATCAGGTTCTATTGGTTTAAGTAAATTATTGGATTGGCCTGAGGCCGAATTTGCTATGTACTGGTTAATAGCCCTTTATAGCTTTCCCGTTTTTGGTTTATTTATTTGTAGCGACCAAACGGTAGGCGATAGAGAGCGCGGCACACTAAGGTTTTTATCACTGCGCTCCACTCGCTTTGAAATACTGTTTGGCCGTTTTTTAGGGCAGCTAGGAGTATTAGCATGTTTGGTGGGTATAACGCTTGTGGCTACACTCGCGGTATTGGGTTTTAGAGATCCAAGTTTACTGGCTGGTGGTTTTGCCCGTGCGCTTTCTATATTTTTAATATTAGTGATTACTCTGTGCCCATTTGTAGCACTAATGACGTTAATTAATACCTTTGCTCGCTCATCACGTTTATCTATTGTATTGGCAATTTTATATTTTGCAGCAGGCGGTATTGTAGTTGGTTTATTGCAATGGCAAATACCCGCATTAGGCCTGCTTGATTATTTATTTCCGGGTGTGCAAATAGAGCTATTAGCGGGGCAAAATTTACCATTATTGAGCGCTGTGGCTATTCCCCTTGTGCAAACAGCGGTATTACTAAGCGTTGCTCAACGTATTTTTGCAAGGAGCTCACTATGAGACCATTAATTACAGCTAGCGGTTTGAGTAAATCGTATGGTGCAAAACTTGCGCTTAATAATGTGGACTTTGAAATTAACAAAGGCGCGCCAGTGGCACTTGTTGGGCCAAATGGTGCGGGTAAAACCACCTTATTTAGTTTGTTGTGCGGCTATATAGCGCCAAGTAAAGGCAGCCTTGAAATATTAGGGCATAAGCCAGGGAGCGCTGCTTTATTTAATAAAGTAAGTGCATTACCGCAAGACGCACAACTTGACCCTCGTTTTAATATAGACAAGCAACTCGCTTTTTATGCAAAACTGCAAGGTATGGGCGCTAAGCAAAGCCAAACTGAGGCGCTACGTGTACTTGATTTAGTTGGCTTAAAAGAGATTGCAAAGCAGCGTGCAGGGGACTTATCGCACGGTATGCGCAAGCGCGTTACGATAGCGCAAGCACTTATTGGCGCGCCACAAATTGTAATGCTTGATGAAGCAACCGCAGGGCTTGATCCGATTCATGCCAGAGAAGTACGCGAGCTAGTATCTGAATTAAGTGAACAGGCTACGTTTATTTTAAGCTCTCACGATTTAACTGAGCTTGAACGACTATGCTCACAGGTGCTTCATTTAGATAAAGGCGTACTAAGCGAGCATCAAACAAAAACAAACAATACCGATAAACACTTTTATACATTAATGCTAAGCGAAGCTTATCAAAATGTTGAGCAACAGCTTCAAGCAATTGCAGGGGTGAGCCGGGTGTATATGAGCCAACATAAAGAATATGTTGTTGAGTATCAGCCAACGAGCGATCCACTTGATATTGCACTACTGAATTTTTGTCATCAGCAACACTGGCAGTACAGGCAGTTAGTTAATGGTCACACATTAGAGAATCAAATATTTAAACAGGAGAAAGTATAATGGGTTTACTTAGCGGACTTATGGGTAATGCAAGCGAAGTTGACGATTCTGATTTAGAGAAAATCCTCGCCAATACATTAATTGACGGCGAGCAAGTAGAAAAAGCATATAAAGTAGTACGTGATATGTTTATTTTTACTAATAAGCGCTTAATCTTAATTGATAAGCAAGGTATGACCGGCTCTAAAATGGAAATGGTGAGTATTGCTTACTCTAAAATTACCAAGTTTAGTAAAGAAAGTGCAGGCCATTTTGACTTAGATGCCGAGCTAAAAATATGGGTTGGCTCAGATCCAACACCAATTAGTAAAGAGTTTAAGTCTGGCGATAATATTAACGATGTTTACCGTATAATTAGCCAGCACGCGCTTTAATACAGTACATGTTTTAAGTAGTTGTTTACTAGATGTTGCAGCTACTTTAATTTTACAGTTTACAACACTTCCTTACAATTAACTTAATAAATACAATTGGTTAGTTAAGTTTTTATTCAGTTTCCTAGCGTTAGCATGTGCCTCGACTTTAGCAATACAGCTAGAGCATAAAAAACAATGCACATAGGGAAGTCTTACAATGAAAAAATTAGCAGTTATTATTTCGAGCATTTTATTATCTAGCACTGCGGCTGCTGCAGACAGCTACAATTCAATTAGTAACCTAAGCTACAAAAATAGCGATAACAACGATACTGTTGCTGTCGATTCTATTTACTACTTATCTCCTAAAAAAACTTTGGGCCCGTACGATCAATTTGAGTACATTAATAAACAAACTAACGTATATGGTAGCTACGCTGATGACGACCTTGGCGATTTAACTTCAGTTGGTGGTGAATACTTCATTAATGAGTTTGTTGTTGGCGCATCTTACGAAAACCAGGACTCAGATTCAGGCTCTAACAGTGAGCTTTATAAACTGACGGGTGGTTACTTTTTCAACCCTGATTTACTTGCAAAAGTAACACTAGTTGAAAACAAAGACGGCGATGATTACGCATTATTTGATTTAGCTTACAACTACATGCTTAATGGCACAGATTACGTAGGTGTTACACTTACATCAGACGACGATTTTGATTACCGTGCAGTAGCTGCTAAATACTTTATTGATTTACAGCAAGGTAACTACCTTACTTTTGAAGGTAAATACGAAAGCATTGATGATGCCCAAAACCAATGGGTAGCAGAAACTAACTACTACTTTTCAAAGGCAACATCTGTATTTGCTAACTACAACAAGCAAGACACTTACAGCTTTGGTGCTCAACACTTCATCAATAAAAATATTGGTGTAAAGGTGGGTTACGAAAACAACGCTGATGATTCTGATAACGATGCGTACTTTGCTAACATGCGTTTTCAGTTTTAATTAAGTCCTGTACTTAGTTAATACAAAAGTAATATTAAAAGGCCCGCTAAATTTAGCGGGCTTTGTCGTTTTTATATAAATACATTATCACCAACCGGAGTTACGGCCTTCGTTTTGTTTATCTAAATATGTTTGTAATGGTACAAAGTAATCAAGCATTGCTGTTGCATCCGTTTGCGGTTTTGCCTGTTACAGTTTCAAGCGCTCCTTGCCAAGGACGAGACAAGCCCATTTCAAGCATGGCGTTTAGTTTATCCCCGCTTCTTTTGAGTTATAAATTGCGCAGCGACGAATAGCTTTATCGTTACCAAAGTCACTTTATTAGTTATAAAGTAGTAATTTTTGTGGTTACTTTTACTAATAAATAATGGTTATTATGAAGAAATAGATAAAAATACGCACTGAAACAAACCTGTTTGTTACTATAAATTCAGAAATAATAAATAAAAGAGAGTGATTTTTTTGAAAAATTAGAAAAAATATAGTGAAAGAAAATAATATTGATGAGGTTTATCGAATAATTAAGTTGTATTCAATTTAGCGACAACTTATACCGTATTTTTTACTTTTTTAAACTTAAGTAGTGACATGCTACTGTTCAGTATATTTAAGAGATACTTTATAGTTACATTTACATGCGAATATTTACAATTAAATTACTTTATTGAGGTCGTAATCTGACCTCTCATTCAGTTTTTGTTCATTTTTTTGGCGTTAGGATGCGCCCCGACTTTAGCTAGACAGCTTAAGCATAAAAGTAATATTCACAGGGAATTAAGAATGAAAAAATTAGCCGTTATCATTTCGAGCATTTTATTATCAAGCGCTGCAACCACTGCAATGGCTGCAGACAGCTATAATTCAATAAGTAATTTAGGTTACCAATTTACAGACAGTAATAATGATGACCAGTTTAGTATCGATTCTACTTATTATTTCTCTCCTAAAAAGACATTAGGTCCTTACGACCAGTTTGAGTACATCAATAAGCAAACTAATGTTTTTGGTTCGTACACAGATAACGACGCAAGCGATGTAACATCGGTTGGCGGCGAATATTTTTATAAAGATGTTGTTTTTGGTGCTTCTTACGAAAACAGTGACTTTGGTTCAAATGATGAATCTTACGCGTTTACAGCTGGTTACTTTTTCAACCCAGATTTACTTGCAAAAGCAAAATTTGTTGAAAATGATGACGGCGAAGACTACGCGTTATTCTCTTTAGCATATAATTACATGCTTAATGGTACTGACTATGTTGGTGTAACTGTTGAGTCTGATGATGATTTTGATTACCGTTCAGTAGCTGCAAAATACTTTGTAGATTTACAAGAAGGTAACTTCTTAACTGTTGAAGGTACATTTAATAGTATTTCAGAAGCTGATGATACATGGGATGTAGAAACAAACTACTATTTCAGCAAAGCTACGTCAGTATTTGCTTCTTACGATAAAGAAGATGCTTATACTTTTGGTGCTCAACACTTCTTTAACCAAAACCTTGGTTTAAAAGTAGGTTACGGTAACAATGCTGATGACTCTGACAACGATGCTTACTTTGCTAACATGCGCTACCAGTTTTAATTGAGTCTTGTACTTATTTAATACAAAAATAATATTAAAAAGCCCGCTTAGTTAGCGGGCTTTGTTGTTTTTATACAAGTGTATTACTTTATTACCAGCCGCAGTTGCGGCCTTCGTTTTGTTTATCTAAATATGTTTGTAATGGTGCAAAGTAATCGAGCATTGCTGTTGCATCCATTTGCGGCTTACCTGTTACAGTTTCAAGCGCCTCTTGCCAAGGGCGAGACGAACCCATTTCAAGCATAGCGTTTAGCTTATCCCCTGCTTCTTTTGAGTTATAAATAGAGCAGCGATGAATGGCTTTATCGTTACCGGCAATTTCACATAAGCTGCGATGAAACTCAAATTGTAAAATATGCGCTAAAAAGTAACGAGTATAAGGCGTGTTACCCGGAACGTGGTACTTAGCACCCGGATCAAAATCATTTTCGCTACGTGCGATAGGAGCTTGCACTCCTTGGTATTTTTCACGTAGTTCCCACCATGCTTTATTGTAATTTTCCGGTACTACTTCTCCTGAAAATACCTGCCAGCGCCACTGATCAACCATTAAGCTAAACGGCACAAAGGCGACTTTATCAAGTGCCATTTTCATTAATAAACCAATATCTTTAGATTCATCAGGTACTTGTTCAAGTAAGCCGATTTCTTTTAAGTAACCCGGCGTAACCGATAAGGCAATGGTGTCACCAATGGCTTCATGAAAACCATCGTTTGCACTTTCTTGATAAAATAAAGGTTGTTTATTATAAGCGCGTTGATAAAAGTTATGACCTAATTCATGGTGAATAACTGAAAACTCTTCGCCTGTGCGCTGAATACACATTTTAATGCGTAAATCGTCTTTGCTATCGATATTCCATGCTGATGCATGACACTGCACATCTCTGTCTTTTGGTTTTACAAACAGTGAACGCTCGTAAAATGTCTCTGGTAGTGCGTCAAAACCCATTGAGGTAAAAAAGTTTTCAGCCCCTTTTACCATTTTAAGTTCGTCGTAATTATTTTGAGCTAATAACTCGGTTACGTCGTAACCCGGATCGGCGTTTTCTGGTGCAACTACATCGTAAATATTACCCCATGCTTGCGCCCACATATTACCAAGTAAGTGCGCTGGTATTGGCTGATCTTGAGGTACTTTGTCGGTGCCGTACTTTTCACCTAACTTTGCGCGAACATGGCAGTGTAGCGAGTTATACAGTGGTTTAACTTGGCCCCAAATACGGTCAAGCTCGGTGGTGAAGTCATCAGCAGGCATATCATATTTACTGCGCCACATAGCGCCCGTATCGGCATAACCAAGCTCCTTTGCACCTTCGTTGGTCAGCACTACTTGTTGCTCGTAAAGTGAGCGCATTGGTTTTGATATTTGACGCCAGCCTTGCCATAAATCAAGTAGTTCGTTGTAATCTCGGCTGGTAGCCATTTTTGAAGTCATGTCGCCAAGGCTTAAACAGGTGCCGTCTTCTTTACAGTATTTACCTTTACCGTATAGCCCGCCAAGCTCTGCGACAATTTGTGAAAGTTGTGCTGTTTTATCAGCGTCTTGTGGGGCAGGAAGTGTAAGTGCGAGCTTTAGTTTATCAAGCTTACGGCGAGCATCGTAATCAAGCTCTAGTTCGTCGTATTTTGCAGCTTCATTTGCTAAACGCACGACTGTTTCGGTCATTTTACGGTTAACTTCAGCCGATAGAGCCGACGTATCATGAGTAATAAAGTTTGCGTAAATCCATTCTGCACGGCTCGATTCTAAATAAAGTGCACTTAGTTCTTTTTCTGTGTTTGTTATAAATGTATTTGCATCTTTAGCTGTTACAGCTTTTTTAGTGTGTGCTGAATTGGTAGTGTCTATCGTTACTTGCGCATCGCAGGCTGTTAAAGCAAGAGTACTTGCTACCATTAAGGCGCTCATACTTAGTTTAAATCGAAAGGGGGTCATGCTATTCCTTTAATTTATTGTTATTAAAACGTTGATAATAGCAGTGATGTTTAAAACAATAAAATGAATGCGTTAAGGCTCACGACTCGTCGTGCAATGATTGTATTTAAATTAAGATGGGTCATAATTAAGTTACTATTTTCATTCAATGTGTAAGGAATGTGCGCATGTTAATATTTATAATATTGCTGGTCGTGGTGGTGGTTATTTTTGCGGTTAAAGATATTCGCCTAAACTTGATTAGTCGTCCTACGTTTAAAATGTTCAAAAAGGTGCTTCCGCCATTATCGCAAACAGAGCGAGAGGCGATGGAAGCAGGTGATGTTTGGTGGGATGGTGAGTTATTTAGTGGTAACCCAGACTGGCAAAAACTGCACCGCTTTCCTAAACCAGAGCTTAGCGATAAAGAAAACGCATTTATGGCTAACCAAGTAGAAACCTTATTGGCGATGCTTGATGATTATCAAATTGTACAAAAAGACAAAGACTTACCAAAAGAAGTGTGGGATTACCTAAAAACAGAAGGTTTTTTTGCGCTGATCATTCCTGAAAAATTTGGCGGTCGTGAGTTCTCGGCAATTGCTAATTCAACGATAGTGTCAAAAATTTCGACTAAAAGCTTAACAGCCGCAGTCACTGTTATGGTGCCTAATAGCTTAGGTCCGGGCGAGTTACTTCTTCACTATGGTACTAAAGAGCAGCAAGATCGTTGGCTGCCAAGTTTAGCTAATGGTACAGATGTTCCTTGTTTTGCATTAACGGGACCAGAGGCGGGCTCTGATGCTGGCAGCATTCCTGATTCGGGCGTGGTGTGTATGGGAGAGCACAATGGCGAGCAAGTAATGGGCCTGCGTTTAAATTGGTCAAAGCGCTACATTACGCTTGCACCTGTGGCTACTGTACTCGGCTTAGCATTTAAAATGTATGACCCTGATGCTTTATTAGGTGATAAGAAAGAGCTAGGCATTACATGTGCACTAATACCAACCGATCATCCGGGTGTTGAAACGGGTGAGCGTCATTATCCGCTTAATATGGCCTTCATGAATGGTACCACTTACGGTAAAGATGTATTTATACCACTGGACTGGATCATTGGTGGTCAAGAGTGTGCAGGGCGTGGCTGGAGAATGCTTGTTGAGTGTTTAAGTGCAGGGCGTGGTATATCACTACCAGCATTGAGTGCAGCAACTGGACATTTAGCTTCAAAAATGACATCGGCATATGCCATGGTACGCCAGCAGTTTGGTGTATCTATAGGGCAATTTGAAGGCGTGCAAGAGGCACTTGCGCGTATTGGTGGTTTAACTTACACACTTGAGTCGTGCAGATTAATGACCGCAGGTGCGATTGATTTAAAATTAAGCCCGTCGGTTGTAACAGCGATTGCTAAATACCATATGACTGAAATGGGTCGTACGGTAATGAATGATGCAATGGATATTCATTCAGGTAAAGGAATTCAAGTAGGGCCTAATAACTATTTGGCGCATGGCTATATGGGTATTCCAGTATCAATTACGGTTGAAGGCGCGAATATTTTAACGCGTAACTTAATGATATTTGGCCAAGGTGCAACACGCTGTCATCCATTTGTTTTAAAAGAAATGGAAGCCGCTGCAATGGAAGATGACGACGCAGCACTTGAACAATTTGATGGTTTATTAATGAACCATATAATATTTGCAGCAAGTAATGCAGGTATGGCATTTGTGCATGGCTTAACACGTAGTTATTTTGCTAAAGCGCCTGTAGGTGGTGAAACGGCTGTTTATTATAAGCAACTGAGCAGAATGAGCCGAGGCTTAGCTATTTGCACAGACGTGGCTATGTTAATGCTTGGCGGTGAGCTTAAACGAAAAGAAATGATATCGGCACGTTTGGGTGATGTATTAAGTCATTTGTACTTAGCATCAACTGTTTTAAAACGTTATGAAGACGAAGGGCGCCAACAAGCTGATTTACCATTTGTAAAATATGCTATTGAGAACTCATTATTTGAAATTGGCCAAGCGTTTAATGGCTTCTTTAAAAACTTTTCAAATCCGGTTGTTAATTTTACCCTTAAACGTATCGTATTCCCGCTTGGAAATCATTACCACAGACCAAGTGATGAAATTGCACAAAGTATTTGTGAGCGTATGACTCAACCGGGTGTATTTAGAAACCGCTTAACGCATTTATGTTATGTAGATGAAAATGCAGGTACAGGGGTCATGGAAAGCGCATTTTTAGCTATGCATGATATGCAAGCGCAGTTTAAAGACTTAAAACAATGGCAGCGTAAGGGCAGTGTGCCTGCAACGCTTGATATTGAAGGTGCTATAAATTATGCGCTTGAAAATAAGTTGTTAGAGCAAACGGATGCTGATGCAATGCATCATGCTAATAAGCTACGTAAGAAAGCCATTGCAGTTGATAACTTTCAACCTGGTGAGCTGTAGCGCAGTACTTTAAATACTAGGGCGTGATGACCCTTCGTGGTTGAATTTGCAGCAGGCTGTTTGGTTTTTAGGCAAGGCAGAGCCTATGTAGTGTGGTTATTCCCCATAAATAGGCGATAACGCAGCATAAATGCCAAACATGCGCTGCCCTTTGGGTTCTTTCTAGGGACGATTAACTCTTTGTTGCTCGGTTTTTACTTAGCCCACTAGGTTACAAACCTCGCGCCGCGATTAAATCGCCCCTAGATTGAACAAACTTCAATCCACAAAGATCAACACGCCCTAGCTAAAGCGAAAAAGGCCTTACAAATGTAAGGCCTTTTTATGTTTAATTCATTTATTTTAACGAGCGTAAGGGTCGGCAACTATTTTATCTATGTACCATTTGCCTTTTTTACGAAGCATTTTTACACTGCGCATTTCGTCAATTTTATCACCATTTAAATAGCCGGTAAAAATAAGGTTTATTTTGGCGTTATCACCGTATTGTTCACGGATGCTCATATTGGTCATGTCAACTTCAATGGTTACTTCATCATATTGCATATTTACTAAGTTACGGGAAAACTGTTTTGCAGTGCCGTAGGATTTCATGATGCGCGTAAGATTGGGTGTTGCCATGGTGCTGGCTTTTTGAAGGTCTTGCTGGTTATAAAGCGCATCAAAATAAGCGGTTGCTGTATCGCCAGGAGTGTCGCCAAGTGTTTTGGTATCGTCTCCACAGGCTGATAAAAATAAACAGATAACCAAACTTAATAAACTCGTGATTTTTTTCATATTAGTTATTATTAATTAGTTTTTTTAAAGTGTGTGGTTTATCTAGGAAGATGTAAAGGTATGGGGGGCAATAAATAGAAAATTGGATAATAAATAATAAAAAAGGATGCCTAAAGCATCCTTTTAAAAATCTTAAAATTACTTATTGTACTAGCTCTTGCTCACTAAATTCTTCATCAAACATTGGGCTTGATAAGTAACGCTCAGTTGCACTAGGTAGGATAACAACAATATTTTTATCTGCGTTTTCAGGTTTTTCAGCAATTCGCTTAGCTGCAACAACCGCAGCACCTGACGAAATACCGACTAAAATACCTTCTTTTTTCATTAACTGATGCGCCATTGCAATTGCGTCTTCGTTAGATACAAGCTCGGCACCATCAATTAAGTCCATATCTAAGTTGCCAGGGATAAAGCCAGCACCAATACCTTGGATTTTATGAGGGCCAGGTTTAATTTCTTCACCGGCAAGCGTTTGGCTAATAACAGGAGAGTTAGTTGGCTCAACAGCAATAGACTTAACGTTTAAACCTTTTTCTGTTTTAAGGTAGCGGCTAACACCTGTAATAGTACCACCAGTACCTACACCTGCTACAAAAAAGTCTACTTTGCCGTCAAGCGCATCGTAAATTTCAGGGCCTGTTGTTTCAAAGTGAATTTTTGGGTTTGCAGGGTTTTCGAATTGTTGTAATAAAATATACTTATCAGGTGCTGTTGCTTGAATTTCTTTTGCTTTTTCAATTGCGCCATTCATACCTTTAGCACCGTCGGTAAGCACTAGATTTGCACCTAATGCTTTTAATAGCTTGCGACGTTCTAGGCTCATGGTGTTTGGCATAGTAAGTGTTAACTTGTAACCACGTGCTGCTGCAACAAATGCAAGTGCAATACCGGTGTTCCCCGATGTTGGTTCTATAAGTTCTTTACCTTCAACAAGCTGACCTGATTTTTCAGCTTCCCAAATCATCGATGCACCAATGCGGCATTTGATACTAAAGCTTGGATTACGAGATTCAACTTTAGCGTATACATTCCCACCTGTAACACGGTTAAGTTTTACCAGCGGTGTATTACCGATGCTTAGTGAGTTATCTTCAAAAATAGTAGACATAATGTTCCTTTGGATGCAATCTGATCAACGTGTTAATAGCCTTTGCTACTAACTATATAAACACACTTTACTGTGAGTTTAAAAAAACTAAAGTAAAGTTTGGCTATAACATATATCTATTGGGCTTATAACCAGCCGAAATAAAAATCAATTATTAACGGTGCTTTAGTTATTATAGGTGCGGGCTTAATTTGAAATTTAAAGAGTAAAAACTCGTTTAGTCAAAAAATGTTCGAAAGAGCATTGGATCAAGCTATATTTGTTCGTTATTTGTGCATATGAATGTAACTTGAATAGTTTTATCACACAATGCATCTAAAACATGATAAAAACACGTATCTAAATTCAATTAAGCAATCACAATGAAGTTAATCTTAAAATTAATTGCCGGTATTGTGGCCGGTATCTTAGTCGGACTATATGTACCTATAACTGGTGTTGAACTTTTATTTACAGTAAAAGAGCTGATTGGTCAAATTATCTCCTTTACCATCCCTCTTATCATTTTATTTTTTATTGCATCGGGTATTGCTGGCCTACCAAAAGGGTCTGGTCACTTACTTGGTAAAACAGTCGGGTTTGCTTACAGCTCTACCATTATTGCAGGTACGCTTGCATTTTTATTAGTAAGTGCTGTTATACCTTTTTTAAGTGGTGGCATTACATTTGAAGCAGAAGTTGCTACTGAAATAGGTAGTTTTATTGATTTAGAAATTCCACCTCTGATGGGTGTAATGACCGCATTAGTGACTGCTTTTGTATTTGGTATAGGCATGAGCCAACTAGAACTTGATACGCTTAAAAAGGTGTCTGATCAGGGTCGTGATGTAGTGGACGGGTTATTATCGAAAGTAATTATTCCAGCTTTACCATTTTACATTGCTGGCGTATTTGCCGAAATGACGGTGGCAGGCACTGTGGTAGATACGTTGCAAACATTTGGTGTAGTACTAATTGCAGCGCTTGTTATGCATTGGTTATGGTTAAGCGTTTTATATATAGCGACAGGTATATTGTTAAAACGTAATCCAATCGAATTAGTTAAAAATATGCTACCAGCTTACTTTACAGCGTTAGGTACTATGTCAAGTGCAGCAACGATTCCAGTATCGCTTCAATCAAGTAAAGCAAATAACGTTAAAGAAGATGTAGCTAACTTTACAGTGCCACTTTGCGCGACTATTCACTTATCTGGCTCAACTATCACTATAGTAACCTGTGCAATGGCTGTTATGTTTTTATCGCCAAGCATGGAAGTTCCTTCATTAATGGGTATGCTACCGTTTATTATGATGTTAGGTGTAGTAATGATTGCAGCACCGGGTGCGCCAGGTGGTGCAGTCATGTCGGCGCTTGGTTTATTAACAAGCATGCTTGGGTTTAATGAAGGTGCTGTTGCATTAATGATTGCACTTTATTTAGCACAAGATAGCTTTGGTACTGCGTGTAATGTAACGGGTGATGGTATCATTGCGTTATGGGTTGACAGATTTAGCGAAAAATCGTCATCTTAAACTATTAGAGCGAGGCAATAATATTAATTATTGTTTCGCTTTATGTATGTTACTGTGGCAAATTAATTTAATTAAATTGCATGTTGTTAGGTAAGTGAGGATGTTCCATTGATTAATGTACTTTTAGTTGATGACCATGAACTTGTACGAACAGGAATCAAGCGTATTCTTGATGACGTACGAGGGTTTAAAGTAATTGGCGAAGCTAAAACTGGCGAAGAGGCTGTACAGTTTTGTCGTCAGCATGCGCCAAACATAGTATTAATGGATATGAATATGCCAGGCATGGGCGGATTAGAAGCGACTAAAAAGATTTGTCGTTACTGCCCAGATGTAAAAATTATTGTGCTTACTGTTAATTGTGAAGACCCGTTTCCGAGCAAGGTAATGCAAATTGGTGCACATGGCTTTTTAACTAAAGGTGCAGGCTCTGACGAAATGGTTCGTGCCATTCGTTGTGTTCATGCTGGTCAGCGTTACATTGCACCTGAAATTGCACAGCAGATAGCGCTTGCACAAGTGACAGGCCGCACAGATGAAAACCCTTTTCAGAGTTTATCTGAGCGCGAACTGCAAATTATGCTTATGATCACCAAAGGTGAAAAAGCACAAAATATAGCTGAACGCTTAAATCTAAGCTCTAAAACAGTAAATAGCTATCGTTACCGTATGTTTGAAAAGTTAAATGTAGGTGGTGATGTTGAGCTTACCCATTTAGCTATTCGTCATAAAATGATTGATATAGACGTTTCGTACTAACTATAATTTATGTCTGAATTCGATCACGTACATTTTCTCAAAACGCTATCAAGTGAGCCGGGCGTATACCGCATGCTTGATAGTGACAACCAAGTTATTTATGTTGGTAAAGCAAAGCATCTAAAAAAGCGTGTGAGCAGTTACTTTAGAAGTAACATTACCGATAGCAAAACACGCGTTTTAGTGAGTAATATTTGTAACATTGAAGTCACCCTCACCAATACTGAAACCGAAGCGCTGCTGCTAGAAAATAATCTAATAAAAAAATATCAGCCTCGGTACAACATATTATTACGCGACGATAAGTCGTACCCCTATATTTTACTCACTAGCCATAAACACCCTCGTTTAGCATTTCATCGTGGCAGTCGTAAAATTAAAGGTGAGTACTTTGGGCCTTTCCCAAGCGCAGGAGCGGTATCTGAAAGCTTGCGGTTAATGCAAAAAATATTTCCTGTTCGTCAATGTGAAGATGCTTATTACCGCGCAAGAAGTCGCCCGTGTCTGCAATATCAACTTAAACGTTGCTCAGCTCCATGTGTAAATAAAGTAACTGATGATGATTATAGTGAGCAAGTTGACTATGTTCGTAAATTTTTAACGGGTAAATCTCACGAAGTTATTGCTGATTTAATAAAAAAAATGGAAGCAGCCAGCCTGCAATTAAACTTTGAATTGGCGGCAAAAGTTCGCGACCAAATAATGCTACTTCGTAAAATGCAGGAGCAACAGTCTATTTCTGGTAACTTTGCAGAAATGGATGTTGTCGGTTTTGCGCATTTAAACGGGTTAAACGGCATTCATTTATTAATGATCCGCGATCATAAAGTACTGGGTAGTAAAACCTATTTTCCAAAAGTACCTAAAGATTCGAGTGAGCAAGAAATATTGACTTCATTTTTAGGACAGTACTATTTAGCGCCAGGAGCAACAGGGCGTATTGCAAAAGAAATCATATTACCGTTTGAAATAGAAGAGAGCGGGGCACTCGGCGAAGCGCTTACACAAATAAGTGAGCGCAAAGTAATCCTTAAAGTGGTCACTCGTGGTGAGCGTGCGCAATACTTACAACTGGCCAATAAAAATGCATTAAACAGTATTGCGGTTAAACAAAGTACCCAAGACTCTATTAATAAACGTTATGCACAATTAAAAGCAACACTGCGACTTGACGATATTACCCGAATGGAGTGTTTTGATATAAGCCACACCATGGGGGAGAACACCGTTGCAAGTTGTGTTGTATTTGACTCACAAGGCCCAAATACAAAAGAGTATAGGCGCTACAACGTAACAGGTATTACAGGTGGCGATGATTATGCTGCAATGGAATTTGCACTTAACAAGCGCTATAACAAGTTAGTAGACGAAGACAAAATTCCAGACGTTATCTTTATTGATGGCGGTAAGGGGCAGTTAGGACGCGCTGAGCAGTACTTTTCTAATTGGCCGCACACTAAAATGCCTTTATTAGTCGGTGTTGCAAAAGGAACGAGTCGTAAACCCGGTCTTGAAACACTATTGATTGACGGTGGACGCAAAACCATTCCGATGGATTCAGATGCGCCTGCGCTTCATTTGATTCAGCATATACGTGATGAGTCTCACCGTTTTGCTATTGCAGGGCATCGTAATAAACGACAAAAACAACGTACACAATCACTACTAGAAGAAATAAATGGAGTAGGTTCTAAGCGTCGCCAAACATTATTAAAATATTTAGGGGGCATGCAGGGTGTAAAAGCTGCTAATATAGAACAGTTAAAGAAAGTTCCTGGGATCAGCCCTGACATGGCTGAGAAGATATTTAACCATTTGCATGACAAGGGCTAGCCCTACATGCGAATATAGCAAAAAAGACATATCCAAGTAGTTATGTGGAATATTCCAAACACACTCACAACATTTAGACTTTTTCTTATCCCCGTTTTTTTGGTGATATTTTATTTGCCTTATAGCTGGGCTTTTTTTGCTGCCGCCTTTATTTTTTGGCTTGCATCGATCACCGATATATTAGACGGTTATTTGGCAAGAAAGCTTGAGCAATCAACTCCTTTTGGTGCTTTTTTAGATCCTGTTGCTGACAAAGTAATGGTATGTGCTGCACTTGTAGCGTTATCTGATCAGTACCAGTCAATGTACATGACAATACCTGCTCTTATTATAATAAGCCGTGAAATTATCATATCTGCACTTCGTGAATGGATGGCAGAGCAGGGTAAGCGTGGTAATGTAGCTGTATCAAATATGGGTAAAATAAAGACAGCTGCACAAATGTTAGCCATTATCGGTTTGATTTGGCAATATGATACGTGGATGAACTATTTAAGTTTTGGACTACTGTACATTGCGACCTTTTTAACCTTGAGTTCTATGATGCAATATTTACGTGCAGCATGGGGTGAATTGACTAAAAATTAACTCTAAATGTATAATAACGCACCGTTTTAGATAAAAAACAAGCAAACAGTTCAAAACTAGCATTTTTTGTATTGACGCGTTTAATAATCTCTGTAGAATGCGTCCGTGTTGAGAGGGCATAGCCCCCGAGATAAACAAAACGGTAATTAATCAGTTACCTGAATGTTCACATAAATCATCATGTGTTAATTCAAATAACTGATAAATAAAATGCGGTACTAGCTCAGTTGGTAGAGCGCGACCTTGCCAAGGTCGAGGTCACGAGTTCGAGCCTCGTGTACCGCTCCAAGTTTATCTCAAGGTTATTACTCCAGTATTGGGGCGGAATGGCAGAGTGGCCATGCACCGGATTGCAAATCCGTTTACCTCGGTTCGACTCCGGGTTCCGCCTCCATTTCAACACTCCACACGCTTTAATTAGCAAACTCGATGCCCGAGTGGTGGAATTGGTAGACACAAGGGATTTAAAATCCCTCGACTAACAAGTCGTGCCGGTTCAAGTCCGGCCTCGGGCACCACTTTGTGGTTTAATTACATTACCAAGTGTAATTTATAAAATGATTAATTTAGAATTAATATGATGCGGTACTAGCTCAGTTGGTAGAGCGCGACCTTGCCAAGGTCGAGGTCACGAGTTCGAGCCTCGTGTACCGCTCCATATTAGTTTTATCCACTTGCTTTTAATAGCAAACTCGATGCCCGAGTGGTGGAATTGGTAGACACAAGGGATTTAAAATCCCTCGACTAACAAGTCGTGCCGGTTCAAGTCCGGCCTCGGGCACCACTTTAAATTATTTTACCAAGATGATTTGAAGTTGATAAAACAGTATTTTGCGGTACTAGCTCAGTTGGTAGAGCGCGACCTTGCCAAGGTCGAGGTCACGAGTTCGAGCCTCGTGTACCGCTCCAAATTATTTGGATACATTTAGGCGGAATGGCAGAGTGGCCATGCACCGGATTGCAAATCCGTTTACCTCGGTTCGACTCCGGGTTCCGCCTCCATATAATTTACTCCACACGCTTTAATTAGCAAACTCGATGCCCGAGTGGTGGAATTGGTAGACACAAGGGATTTAAAATCCCTCGACTAACAAGTCGTGCCGGTTCAAGTCCGGCCTCGGGCACCATCTTATATATTAAGCGCTCTGCTTAAAAAGTATCTAATAAATCTTCCAATATCTATAAAATATCCAGTAAAAATCCTGATTTATCATTTTTATGTTTTCTATGATTTATATTATCTTGATATGCACTATTTTATGCATGGTCTACCCAATAATAGCGTTGTGTGATAGTTCATTAAGAGTTTGTATATCTATCGTATTAAAGATATACATGAGTAAGCATAATGTAATATTTCCAAACCCAATCCTATAGCGCCTCAAATAAACCAGCCATGCAATCCTTAGCGACACACAGTACTTAATGCTAATGAATACACTTTGAACTGAACTAAAGCGTCATAGACTTATGATACTAACCAGTAAAGTAGGCCATTAGCTTTAAAAAATTCAAAACAGTAAAGCAATCTACACCTCGAGAGCAAACAACCTTGAAAGCAAAGTTCAAACACCTATGTGCTGGTAGCATAAAGTAATATCAATCTGCTTATATATGGGGTCTATTTAAGGTTAAGGAAATTACGCTAGATCTAGGCAAAATTTTTTGTATCTAGTGTTCTAAATAAAATTTTTAACGACGTTATAGTGCAATTTAATTCGTTAAATTGCTCAGAGATTTATGCAGGTTGGTATAGTTGTCGAATTGGTTGCTAACACATGCTCATTGGAAGTTAAAAATCGCGGGTAAGAGTAAGTCTAGAGTTATGGTGAGAACTTCAAATAGGTAAACAATAAAGTGCTTATACATAATGCAGAGCTATGGGCATTAAACATCTGTTTTTGTAGGTTGTCTTGTCTGGCTGATAATCAGATAATGTCTATACAGTTCTTATAGTCCGTAACAGCTTTTACGTATAAATGATCGAGTGCTATGTGTCAGGACTTTTTATTTTTAGAACTAAAAAAGCGAGCCGTAGCTCGCTGTTTATTGTTTATTTCCAGGCCTCGGGATCGACCTCTTTAGCAAGTTTAGGATGCTTACTTTTGTCAAAGGTGGGTATTAAGCCCTTTTTGCGTTGTTCGTTGTAATCTTTAGAGAGCCATACAACAACACCTGAAAGCATAAATAGCGCTATAACGTTTACAATGGCCATTAAACCCATTGATATATCTGCCAGCGTCCAAATTAAACCAAGCTCACCAACAGCACCAAACATCACCATACCTAAAACAACAAGTCTAAAGATAAACATACCTTTATTAGAGTTGTGCTCTAAAAACATTAAATTTGTTTCAGCGTAAGAGTAATTAGCCACAATAGAAGTAAAAGCAAAAAACAATATAGCAATGGCAATAAAGTAAGTACCCCAGTCGCCGACATGTTCTTGTAATGCTGCTTGTGTAAGTTCAATCCCCATAACACCAGATTCAGGTACTAATTGCTGCGATAGTAAAATAAGAGAAGCAGTCGCTGTACAAATAACAATAGTATCAATAAATACACCTAGCATTTGCACATAACCTTGTGATGCTGGATGAGGAGGGTAAGGTGTCGCAGTGGCTGCAGCATTAGCTGCACTACCCATACCAGCTTCGTTTGAGAATAAGCCACGCTTTATACCTTGGATCATAGCTTGTGTAACACCATAACCAATTGCACCTGCACCAGCTTGTTCAATACCAAAAGCACTTTTTATTATAAGTACAATTACATCAGGTAATGCAGTAAAGTTAATAGCGCATACATAAAGAGCCACTAACAAGTAAGCTAATGCCATAAATGGGACAACCATTTCAGCAAAACGAGAAATCGTTTTCAAACCACCAAAAATAATAATACCAGAGCCAATAACCAAGCAAATGCCTACTATATACTTAGGTACATCAAACGCTACTTCAAATGCTGCAGCAATAGAGTTTGACTGTACGGCGTTAAATACCAAACCAAAGGCTAAAATTAAGCATAACGAGAATAAAGTCCCCATCCAGCGTTTACCTAAACCGTTTTGCATATAATAAGCAGGGCCACCTCTAAAATTGCCATCAGCATCTTTTGTTTTATAAGCCTGAGCCAAAGTACTTTCAGCAAAGCTTGTAGCCATACCTATTAATGCAATAAGCCACATCCAAAAAATAGCACCTGGCCCACCTAGGTATAAGGCAACAGCAACACCAGCCATATTACCTGTACCAACACGTGCAGCTAACGAAGTACAAAAAGCCTGAAAGGATGAAATTTCATTATCGGCACATTTACGAGAGCCAAACATAACTTTGAACATATGTGGAAATTGCACAAACTGAATAAAGCCTAGTCGAAAAGTAAAAAAGAGGCCTGCTGCTATTAATAAGTAGACGAGAACTTGGCCCCATAGAAGGGCACTTATACTGTTTATTATGTCTGTCATGGATACTGCCTAAATACATGAGTTAAAAAAAGTGACCGCAACTTATCACATCAGGATAAAAGTGTTTAGTTTTAAAGTTCAAAAACAGAGTTGTCAACAGGGTTTTGTGGGTAACCTGTGTTTATCATGTGTGCTTGCTTGGGGTTTAATTTTAATTACTATTTATGCAAATAACGCTTGCGTAAAATCCGCCGCTCCCTATAATGCGACCCCACTGAGACGGGAAACGCCAACGCATAGCGAGGCACGAACTACTCAGAGAGTTAAATAAAACTTCGGTTTTAAATCTTCTAAAAAGAAAGTTTAAAACTAAGTGTTGACTCGAAAAATAAAGGGTGTATTATTCGCATCCCTTGAGACGCTAAAGCGACTCAAAACGTTCTTTAAAAATATAAAGCAATCATCTGTGTGGGCACTCGTACAGATTGAGTTCTAACAGCCAACCTACTTAGGTAGCGAGGCAAACAAATTAGAGTCTCAATTGAAAACTGAGTGACCAACAGAATAGTTATTTCGGTAATTATTCGGCACAGTCAATTCAATATCGAAAGATATTAAAATAAATTCAGAATTCATTGAGCTGTCGAAAGACATAAAACTTTTTAATTGAAGAGTTTGATCATGGCTCAGATTGAACGCTGGCGGCAGGCCTAACACATGCAAGTCGAGCGGTAACAGAAAGTAGCTTGCTACTTTGCTGACGAGCGGCGGACGGGTGAGTAATGCTTGGGAACATGCCTTGAGGTGGGGGACAACAGTTGGAAACGACTGCTAATACCGCATAATGTCTACGGACCAAAGGGGGCTTCGGCTCTCGCCTTTAGATTGGCCCAAGTGGGATTAGCTAGTTGGTGAGGTAATGGCTCACCAAGGCGACGATCCCTAGCTGGTTTGAGAGGATGATCAGCCACACTGGGACTGAGACACGGCCCAGACTCCTACGGGAGGCAGCAGTGGGGAATATTGCACAATGGGCGCAAGCCTGATGCAGCCATGCCGCGTGTGTGAAGAAGGCCTTCGGGTTGTAAAGCACTTTCAGTCAGGAGGAAAGCGTGGTGGTTAATACCCATCATGTGTGACGTTACTGACAGAAGAAGCACCGGCTAACTCCGTGCCAGCAGCCGCGGTAATACGGAGGGTGCGAGCGTTAATCGGAATTACTGGGCGTAAAGCGTACGCAGGCGGTTTGTTAAGCGAGATGTGAAAGCCCCGGGCTCAACCTGGGAACTGCATTTCGAACTGGCAAACTAGAGTGTGATAGAGGGTGGTAGAATTTCAGGTGTAGCGGTGAAATGCGTAGAGATCTGAAGGAATACCGATGGCGAAGGCAGCCACCTGGGTCAACACTGACGCTCATGTACGAAAGCGTGGGGAGCAAACGGGATTAGATACCCCGGTAGTCCACGCCGTAAACGATGTCTACTAGAAGCTCGGAGCCTCGGTTCTGTTTTTCAAAGCTAACGCATTAAGTAGACCGCCTGGGGAGTACGGCCGCAAGGTTAAAACTCAAATGAATTGACGGGGGCCCGCACAAGCGGTGGAGCATGTGGTTTAATTCGATGCAACGCGAAGAACCTTACCTACACTTGACATACAGAGAACTTACCAGAGATGGTTTGGTGCCTTCGGGAACTCTGATACAGGTGCTGCATGGCTGTCGTCAGCTCGTGTTGTGAGATGTTGGGTTAAGTCCCGCAACGAGCGCAACCCCTATCCTTAGTTGCTAGCAGGTAATGCTGAGAACTCTAAGGAGACTGCCGGTGATAAACCGGAGGAAGGTGGGGACGACGTCAAGTCATCATGGCCCTTACGTGTAGGGCTACACACGTGCTACAATGGCGCATACAGAGTGCTGCGAACTCGCGAGAGTAAGCGAATCACTTAAAGTGCGTCGTAGTCCGGATTGGAGTCTGCAACTCGACTCCATGAAGTCGGAATCGCTAGTAATCGCGTATCAGAATGACGCGGTGAATACGTTCCCGGGCCTTGTACACACCGCCCGTCACACCATGGGAGTGGGTTGCTCCAGAAGTAGATAGTCTAACCCTCGGGAGGACGTTTACCACGGAGTGATTCATGACTGGGGTGAAGTCGTAACAAGGTAGCCCTAGGGGAACCTGGGGCTGGATCACCTCCTTATACGATTTAGAACTTATTTGTTCGTAGTGTCCACACAGATGATTGTTAATTAGTGCGTGTCCCTTCGGGATAACTAATTAATAAGCTCTTTAAAAATTTGGAAAAGCTGATAATAAAATTCTGATGAATACATTGTATTTATCAAGAGTTTTCAAAAGTAAAAAAAGAATGGTAGCAGTACCATTCAGTGCCATTTAGTTAACTCTTATGAGTTGATTGATTGGTATCTACTTTAGTATTCAATATTGACTTCTGGCGAAGTTAAACTGTCACAAAACAAAGACCCGTTTGGGTTGTATGGTTAAGTGACTAAGCGTACACGGTGGATGCCTTGGCAGTTGGAGGCGATGAAGGACGTATTAACTTGCGATAAGCTTAGTCAAGCTAGTAAAAAGCGCTTGAGACTAAGATTTCCGAATGGGGAAACCCACCTGCTTGCAGGTATCGTTAACTGAATACATAGGTTAACGAAGCGAACGCGGAGAACTGAAACATCTAAGTACCCGTAGGAAAAGAAATCAACCGAGATTCCGAAAGTAGCGGCGAGCGAAATCGGAACAGCCCTTAAGCTTATTATGTGTTAATGGAAGGCTGCTGGAAAGCGCCACGATACAGGGTGATAGTCCCGTACATGAAAAGACATTTTAAGTGAAATCGAGTAGGTCGGAGCACGTGAAACTTTGACTGAATATAGGTGGACCATCATCTAAGGCTAAATACTCCCAACTGACCGATAGTGAACCAGTACCGTGAGGGAAAGGCGAAAAGAACCCCTGTGAGGGGAGTGAAATAGAACCTGAAACCGTGTACGTACAAGCAGTAGGAGCCCACTTGTTGGGTGACTGCGTACCTTTTGTATAATGGGTCAGCGACTTATATTTTGTAGCGAGGTTAACCGAATAGGGTAGCCGTAGGGAAACCGAGTCTTAACTGGGCGAATAGTTGCAAGGTATAGACCCGAAACCCGGTGATCTAGCCATGGGCAGGTTGAAGGTTGAGTAACATCAACTGGAGGACCGAACCCACTAACGTTGAAAAGTTAGGGGATGACCTGTGGCTAGGAGTGAAAGGCTAATCAAACCGGGAGATAGCTGGTTCTCCCCGAAATCTATTTAGGTAGAGCCTCGGACGAATACTTACGGGGGTAGAGCACTGTTAAGGCTAGGGGGTCATCCCGACTTACCAACCCTTTGCAAACTCCGAATACCGTAAAGTAATATCCGGGAGACACACGGCGGGTGCTAACGTCCGTCGTGAAGAGGGAAACAACCCAGACCGCCAGCTAAGGTCCCAAAGTCATAGTTAAGTGGGAAACGATGTGGAAAGGCCCAGACAGCCAGGAGGTTGGCTTAGAAGCAGCCATCCTTTAAAGAAAGCGTAATAGCTCACTGGTCGAGTCGGTCTGCGCGGAAGATGTAACGGGGCTAAACTATGCACCGAAGCTGCGGATTCAGAATTTATTCTGAGTGGTAGGGGAGCGTTCTGTAAGCCGTTGAAGGTGTACCGGGAGGTATGCTGGAGGTATCAGAAGTGCGAATGCTGACATGAGTAACGATAATGGGAGTGAAAAACTCCCACGCCGGAAGACCAAGGGTTCCTATCCCATGTTAATCAGGGTAGGGTAAGTCGACCCCTAAGGCGAGGCCGAAAGGCGTAGTCGATGGGAAACAGATTAATATTTCTGTACTCGATATAATTGCGATGGGGGGACGGAGCAGGCTAAGCAAGCATAGCGTTGGTAGTCTATGTGAAAGTGAGTAGGGCGTTTGTTTAGGTAAATCCGGACAAACATTAAACCTGAGACACGAGACGAGTCACTACGGTGATGAAGTTGCTGATGCCATACTTCCAGGAAAAGCCTCTAAGCTTCAGATTATATGGAATCGTACCCCAAACCGACACAGGTGGTCAGGTAGAGAATACTAAGGCGCTTGAGAGAACTCGGGTGAAGGAACTAGGCAAAATCGTACCGTAACTTCGGGAGAAGGTACGCTCCTATCTGTGATGAGACTTGCTCTCTAAGCGGACGGGAGCCGCAGTGACCAGGTGGCTGGGACTGTTTATTAAAAACACAGCACTGTGCAAAATCGCAAGATGACGTATACGGTGTGACACCTGCCCGGTGCCGGAAGGTTAATTGATGGGGTTATCCTTAGGGAGAAGCTCTTGATCGAAGCCCCGGTAAACGGCGGCCGTAACTATAACGGTCCTAAGGTAGCGAAATTCCTTGTCGGGTAAGTTCCGACCTGCACGAATGGTGTAACCATGGCCACGCTGTCTCCACCCGAGACTCAGTGAAATTGAAATCGCAGTGAAGATGCTGTGTACCCGCGGCTAGACGGAAAGACCCCGTGAACCTTTACTACAGCTTGGCACTGAACATTGAACCTACATGTGTAGGATAGGTGGGAGACTTTGAAGCAGCGACGCTAGTTGTTGTGGAGTCAACCTTGAAATACCACCCTTGTAGTTTTGATGTTCTAACGTTGGCCCCTGAATCGGGGTTACGGACAGTGCCTGGTGGGTAGTTTGACTGGGGCGGTCTCCTCCTAAAGAGTAACGGAGGAGCACGAAGGTTGGCTAAGTACGGTCGGACATCGTACGGTTAGTGTAATGGTAGAAGCCAGCTTAACTGCGAGACAGACACGTCGAGCAGGTACGAAAGTAGGTCATAGTGATCCGGTGGTTCTGAATGGAAGGGCCATCGCTCAACGGATAAAAGGTACTCCGGGGATAACAGGCTGATACCGCCCAAGAGTTCATATCGACGGCGGTGTTTGGCACCTCGATGTCGGCTCATCACATCCTGGGGCTGAAGTCGGTCCCAAGGGTATGGCTGTTCGCCATTTAAAGTGGTACGCGAGCTGGGTTTAGAACGTCGTGAGACAGTTCGGTCCCTATCTGCCGTGGGCGTTTGAGAATTGAGAGGGGTTGCTCCTAGTACGAGAGGACCGGAGTGAACGAACCGCTGGTGTTCGGGTTGTCATGCCAATGGCATTGCCCGGTAGCTACGTTCGGAACTGATAAGCGCTGAAAGCATCTAAGCGCGAAGCAGGCCTCGAGATGAGTTCTCACTAGACTTTTAAAGTCTCTGAAGGGCCGTTGAAGACTACAACGTTGATAGGCAAGATGTGGAAGTGGTGTGAGCCATTAAGCTAACTTGTACTAATTACCCGTGAGGCTTAACCATACAACGCCAAACGCGTTTTATGTGATAGTGAAACAAGCGAAGAAGTTAATATGACTAAAGTAGATATTACTTAAGAAAGACTTAAAAAATATTATCAGATATTTTCCAAATTCAAGAGGTGACTCTTAGCGCGTAGCGTTAAAGTTGAGGCACCTTGCGCAAAGAAAATGGTAGCACTACGTGCTTGTCATTGATTCTTTGCACCTAATTTGCTTGGTGACAATAGCGTTTTGGACCCACCTGACTCCATGCCGAACTCAGTAGTGAAACGAAACAGCGCCGATGATAGTGTAGCATTTGCTATGTGAAAGTAGGACATTACCAGGCTTCAAATTGTAGAAAGCCCGAATCTAACGATTCGGGCTTTTTTACGTTTGCAGAAAAGTAAATGTGCGTAATTAATACACACTACATCAACACGCATCACGTAGGGCGGGCGAGCATAGCGACTCCCGACGTTAAAATCACAACAAAACCCCTCAATAACTCAGTCGGCCAATAAATTAGCATTTGCTACGTGACTTTCTACTGCTGTGGGCACTATGACATTACACAAGCTTCACATTGTAGAAAGCCCGGCTCTAACGATTCGGGCTTTTTTACGTCTGCAGAAAAGTGAAATGCGCGCAATTAACACACACTCACATCAACACCCATCACGTAGGGCGGGCGAGCGCAGCGACTCCCGACGCTAGAATCACAACAAAAATCCTCAATACCCCAGTCGGCCAATACAGCAGCATTTGCTACGTGACTTTCTACTGCTGTGGGCACTACGACATCCTACTGCGTAGCGCACCGACTTCACATTGTAGAGAGCCCGAATCTAACAATTAGATTTTTACGCCTGAAGAAAGATTAAATGCGAGCCAATAACGAATAATCTATACCATAACATCATCAAGTACTTACATTAAATACCTTCATGATCTAACTAAACCCGAAAGGTTCGCGTTTTAAAAGTGTAGTAAAGTTAAATGTAGGTGAATAGCGTACAACTCACTCAACTATCTTATTCATATTTAATCTTTTTTACTTTCTATAAAAGCTAATTACTTTCATTTCCTTAGATAACAAATTTAATTTTGCTTTGTTACTGTCTTTGATTTAGGATCAAATCAGTTTAAAACCAAGAACTAACAGCCTGTGTATAGATTATTAATTAGCGCCATATCCATTTTATTTTGTTTTTCTGCGTCGGCAGTTGAAGTAACTGATCTATATCAAGATATTTTAAAAGTGGATGACAAAACACGAGACACTCGATTAGCTGCGAGTCGTAAAGCTTTGCTCAATGTTTTAGTGAAAGTAAGCGGTGATGAAACCGCGGATCAAAATAAATTAGCACAGCAACGCACTAAAGATATTTCTGATTATATGCTTAAGTTTGAATATGACGAGAGAGCAAATGGACAGTTGAAACTTGTTGTTAAATTTGAAGCTCGAAAGATCAATGCGTTAATCAAAGAGTTAAACTTACCTTTATGGGGAGTACAACGCCCGTTAGTCGCAATATGGTTAGGTATTGAAGACAATTGGCGCAGAGAATTAGTAACACAAGAAAGTTACCCGCAATTAGAGCAGTTAATTTATGACAAAGCTGGGCGTCGTGGTTTACCTGTCGTTGTGCCATTACTTGATTTACAAGATAGACGTTTAGTAGGTATTCCTGAGGTATGGGGTAACTTTTCAGAACCAGTAGAAGAGGCCTCTAGACGATACAGTGCTGAGCGAAGTATTACAGCAAGAATGTATAAAGAAGCGGATAGCGAAAATTGGATTTTAGATTGGCGTTTTACTAATGATGATCAATTTGATTCAAATAGATTAACGGGCGATAAGCAGCAAATAGTGAGTCAAATGATTGATACCTTAGCTCGAGGCCTTGCAAGCGAGTACGCTATTGATCCAAATGCTTATTATGAACAAGCCGCGGCCACGCTAACATTAAAAGGCACGCAAAGTTTTGTTGATGTTGAATTAGCAAAACAAAGATTATTGAACTTAAGCGTTGTTACGCAAGTTAAAATTGTTCGTAAAACACCAGAATTTGTAGAATTTAAACTAAACCACACTGGTAACCTAAGCGATCTTAAAAAAGGGTTAGGGTTAGACTCCTCATTTAAAGATTATGAGGATCCACGCGCTTTTTATCATGTTGTTGATAAAAATAGCTTAGAGTATCAATGGATAACGCCATAATGCTAACTTCTGAGCCGATGCAAATGGCATTACCGGTTACCTTGCCGGATGACGAAACATTTGCATCGTACTTTGGTGGGGAAGATTCGTTAGAGGTTAACCATTTAAAAGATAGCTTTTCGAAGTTAGCTAAAAAGTTTCAGTATACTTATTTATGTGGGTTAGGTGATTCGGGTAAGTCTCACCTTTTGTATGCAACCTGCATTAAAGCACAAGAGCGTGGCCTATCTAATATGCTGCTGTCTATGCGCGAAGTAATTGACTTTGGACCTATGGTATTAGACGGTTTAGAAGCACTTGATGTTCTATGTATTGATGACGTGCATTTAGTTGCAGGCAATGATGCATGGGAAAAAGCACTATTCAACTTTTTTAACCGGTTTAACGAACCCGGAAAAATGTTAGTAGTAACTGCCGATTTACTTCCTAGCATGCTTAATATCTCGCTGCCTGACTTAGAGTCTCGCTTAACGTGGGGAACAACCTTTCAAATTCGTTCTATGAGTGACGACGATAAAGCACAAGCACTTGTTAAGCGCGCTCATATGCGCGGCCTTGAATTAAGTGATGAGTGTGCACGCTTTTTACTAACCCGTTTAAGCCGTGATATGCGTGCTTTATTAGATGTACTCGACAAATTAGATCATGCATCTATGGCAGCACAGCGAAAATTAACTATTCCTTTTATAAAATCAACGTTAAAGCTGTAGTAGGTCTAGAATCTAGACCCTTCTTTCAGTTATCATAAGCTATTATCAGAGCGTGTTTACCTTTCCTGATTGGAATTTGTTTAACTTAAGAGTGCTTTAATCGCGTCGTGAGGGCTTTAGCGTAGTATTTATATGCGAAACCCGAACAACAAAGAACGTAGCCTCCGAGATAAACACTTCAAACTGCATGTGTTTGGTCTTTATTTAGCGTTATTGCATCACTTATGTAGGAAACTACAGTCCAATGCTTAACCTTATTTAATAACCAACCACACTGTTGTAAAGCAATCTTGAAAGGCCAACACGCTCTTAAGCAATCACCTTCTGTGAAAGATCAGGTATCGAATGAACTTAGAAAACATATTAGCGCAAGCACTTGAGGCGGTAGCCAGTGCCAGTGAAATAGCGCAGTTAGAAGATATCAGGGTTAATTACCTTGGTAAAAAAGGCGAAATCACTAGCTTACTTAAAACGTTAGGTAAAATAGCACCTGAAGAACGTAAAGAAGCAGGCCAAGTTATAAACCAAGCTAAACAAGATGTACAAGCTGCTATCAACGAAAAGCGTGAGTTGCTAGCAAGTAAAGCACTTGAAGAAAAACTAGCTGCTGAAACTATAGATGTAACTCTACCAGGGCGTGTTATGCCTACTGGCGGTTTACACCCAGTTACGCGCACTATTGAGCGCATAGAAAGCTTTTTTGGTGAGTTAGGTTTTGAAGTTAAATCTGGTCCAGAAATCGAAGACGATTTTCATAACTTTGATGCGCTAAATATTCCAGAGCACCATCCAGCACGTGCTGATCATGATACCTTTTATTTCAATCCTAAATTAGTACTACGTACACAAACAAGTGGCGTGCAAATTCGTACTATGGAAACTGAGCAGCCACCACTGCGCATTATTTCACCTGGACGCGTATACCGTAACGATTACGACCAAACACATACACCTATGTTCCATCAGGTTGAAGGTTTAATGGTTGATACCGATGTTAGCTTTACTGAGCTAAAAGGTATTTTGCATGATTTTTTACGTAACTTTTTTGAAGAAGATATGGAAATTCGTTTCCGTCCTTCATTCTTCCCGTTTACAGAACCTTCGGCTGAAGTAGATGTTATGGGTAAAGACGGTAAGTGGTTAGAAGTACTAGGCTGCGGCATGGTACATCCAAATGTACTTAAGTCTGTGGGCATTGACCCAGAAAAATACACCGGCTTTGCTTTTGGTATGGGTGTAGAGCGTTTAACTATGTTGCGCTATGGCGTAAACGATTTGCGTGCATTTTTCGAAAATGACTTAAAATTCCTGAACCAGTTCCGTTAAGAGTGAAACAATAAAATGAAATTTAGTGAAAAGTGGTTAAGAGAGTGGGTTAATCCTGCTATTGATACGCAAGCTCTTTCGGAACAGCTTTCAATGGCTGGTCTAGAAGTTGATGGCGTTGAGCCTGCTGCTGCCAAATTTAATGGCGTAGTTGTAGGTGAAGTTGTTGAATGTGGACAACACCCAGATGCAGATAAACTGCGTGTTACCAAAATTAACGTAGGTGGCGATGAGCTACTTGATATCGTGTGTGGTGCACCAAATTGTCGTTTAGGTATTAAAGTTGCTGTTGCAACTGTGGGCGCTGTACTGCCTGGTGACTTTAAAATTAAAAAAGCCAAACTACGCGGCCAACCTTCAAACGGAATGCTATGTGCTTTTGTTGAGCTAGGTATTAGCGAAGAAGGCGACGGCATTATGGAATTGCCAAGCGATGCACCAGTAGGCACTGATTTACGTGATTACCTAGGTCTTGATGATAATATTATAGATGTTGATTTAACACCAAACCGTGGTGACTGCTTAGGTATAAAAGGTCTAGCACGCGAAGTAGGCGTTTTAAATAGTATTGACGTAAACGTATTAGATATTCCAGCTGTTACTCCAACAATTGATGACAAAGTATCAATTGAGCTAGTTAATGAAGATGCATGTCCTCGTTACCTTGGTCGTGTGATAAAAGGCATTAACCTTGACGCAGAAACACCTCTTTGGATGGTTGAAAAGCTACGTCGTAGTGGCGTACGTTCAATCGACCCAGTAGTTGATGTTACTAACTATGTATTACTTGAACTTGGTCACCCAATGCACGCGTTTGATTTAAATGCGATTGAAGGTGGTATTAAAGTACGTAGTGCAAACGCAGGTGAAGAACTTGTTTTATTAGACGGTAACACCGCTAAATTAAACGACACAACACTTGTGATAGCCGATCATAACAAAGCACTTGCAATTGCAGGTATTTTTGGTGGTGAGCAATCAGGTGTTACAGATAAAACATCTGATATATTACTTGAAAGCGCATTTTTTAATCCTGTAGCAATTGCAGGGCAAGCACGTAGCTACGGTTTACACACTGATGCTTCACACCGTTATGAACGCGGTGTTGATTTTGCTCTACAACATGATGCAATGGAACGTGCAACAGCACTTCTTCTTGAGATTGTAGGTGGTCAAGCAGGCCCTGTAGTTGAAGCTGTTGCGGCTGACAAACTACCAAAAGTGACTGAAGTACGTCTTCGTCGTGCACGTTTAGACCGTGTTATTGGTCATCATATTGAAGATGCTAAAGTAACAGATATTCTTACGCGTTTAGGTCTTGATGTTAAAGTAGAAAATGAAAGCTGGAGTGCGGACGTACCAAGCTACCGTTTTGATATTCGCATCGAAGAAGATTTAATTGAAGAAGTAGCACGTGTTTACGGTTACAACAGCATTCCAAATATTGCACCAACTGCAAAACTTAAAATGACGACACATAACGAAGCAACTATTGCACTTAGCAAGTTCCGTAATACGTTAGTGACTCGTGGTTACCAAGAAGCAATTACATACAGCTTTGTAGACCCTAAAGCACAAGCTATTTTACACCCAGAGTGTAAAGCAATGGTATTACCGCACCCTATTTCAATTGAAATGTCAGCGATGCGTGTAAGTTTAATGCCGGGTTTATTAGCGTCTGTAGCGTATAACCAAAATCGCCAACAGCCTCGCATTCGTTTATTCGAACATGGTCTTAAATTTATAAGCGACGAAAGTGCAGAAAACGGTGTTTACCAAGTTCCGGTTATTGGCGGTGTTATAACAGGCCTTGTAAATGGCGAGCATTGGGTTGAAGAAAAACGTAATGTTGATTTTTACGATTTAAAAGGTGATGTTGAAGCCTTACTTGCAATTACCAATGACATTACTCGCTTTGAAATTAAAGCCGAGCAGTCAGATGGACTTCACCCTGGTCAATCAGCAGTAATATATGTTGATGGTAAAAAGGTTGGTTTTTTTGGTGCTTTACATCCTCAAGCTCAAAAGTCGTTAGATATCAACAACGCAACTTTTGTATTTGAAATTGAAATGTCAGCAATAGAAAAAAGAAATTTACCGCAAGCCGAAGGGGTGTCTAAATTCCCTTCAAATCGCCGCGACATCGCGATTTTAGTGGCAGACAGCGTTAAATCTGGCGACATTTTAAGCGTGATCGAAAAAGTTGGCGGAAATCAATTGGTTGACCTAAACTTATTCGATGTGTATAAGGGCAAAGGTATTGAGCCAAATTATAAGAGTTTGGCAATTGCTCTAACACTGCAAGCGGTTGATAGAACACTCGAAGAGAAAGATATCAATCTAGTAGTTGATAACGTGGTGGCCGAATTGGCCGAACAGTTTAATGCATCGTTGAGGGACTAGATATGGCGCTTACTAAAGCCGACATAGCTGAACACCTATTTGAAAAGCTCGGGATCAATAAAAAAGATGCCAAAGATTTAGTTGAAGCGTTTTTTGAAGAAATCCGCTCAGCGCTAGAAAAAGGCGAGCAGGTTAAGCTCTCTGGATTTGGTAACTTTGATCTTCGAGACAAAAAAGAAAGACCAGGCCGCAACCCGAAAACAGGCGAAGATATTCCTATTTCGGCACGTCGCGTGGTGACTTTTCGACCAGGTCAAAAGCTTAAAACCCGCGTAGAAGTGGGCACAAGCAAAGCAAAATAAAAAAAGGCAGCGTAAGCTGCCTTTTTATTTGCCTGAATAACCTAGTTATTAAATTATACCAACCTGCATAAATCTTTGATCAATTTGACGAATTAAATTGCACTATAACGTCGTTAAAAATGTTTTATTTAGAATAACTAGATACAAAAATTTTTGCCTAGTTCTAGCGTAATTTCCTTAACGTTAAATAGACCCCATATATAAGCAGATTGGTATTAGGTTATTTTTGCGATTATAAATTAAAACTCTCGAGGAGATACAAAATCACCTGCCATTATTTGCTGAAATGTTTGCTCTGCAAGTACATCTAGGCTGTCTAAGCTTTTACCATTCGTTATTAATTGCTGCTCAATTTCAAACACGTCAATATTTTCAATCCCCGACATTTGCGCTACTTTAGAAAGTATATATGCATGCTTAAATTTATCATGTTTATAAAAAAGACTAATAAGTGATGTATACACTTCAGGATTCGGTACGTTGTCTTTTTTATTGAGCTCTAAAGTTTTATAAAGCAAATCGATGGTTTTTTCATCGTCGAACTTAATATAGTACGATGCTAAAAAAAATTGCATTTCGGCACTTTGCGTTACACTTTTGTCATTTTCTATCGCCAATAATTTAGTCAGTGCGTTTTGGTTATTATTTCGTGACCATTGGTAGTAGAGCAAACCTGGATGGTTCGTATTTTGGGTATCTTGGTATAACCGAGTCATTTCTTTAATGCTCGTTAATTGACCGTCAATACGTGACGTTTTTTTAGCTTTTAACTTAATATGTTCAATTTTGGCAGCCACAGTTATACATTGGTTATAGGATTCAAAGTCTTTGAGTAATTGGTATTTATTTTCATCAGTAGGGTCTTTGTATTCTATGTAACGTTTGATAATTACATCAGAACGCTCATCCTTGCAGTGGCTGTCTTTGTTTAAGTCGCTACAAAAGCCAGGTGTTTCTTTGCACACTTGTGCGAGTGTCAAGGGCTCTTCACACCCTGTCAACGTTAGCAAACCCAATAGTACACTTGCTTTTTTAAGCATCCCTTAACCCCAAATGAATATCTACCTTGTTATTCTAACGCAATCATTTAACGCCTAACAGTAGAGAATAACTTCAGATTAAATTAGAATAGCCCTGCCTGAAGTGCATTACTCTCAAAATATAGTGCATTTTTAAAGGCTATCCGTTCAAAATGATAAACTTAGGTAAATAAAATGACCTCATCTCACGAGTTAGAATACACAAATAGTTGGCAAGAGCGCCAAGATTACGCAGAAAGCATGCAACCAATCATTGGTAAACTTTACCGTAATCGTGGTATCGAAATCGCTGTATATGGCCGTCCTCTCGTAAATGCCAGTACTATCGATATTATCAAATCTCACAAAACCGTTGCTCAGTTTGAAGGCACTAAATTACGTTTGCGTGAAAGCTTCCCATTTTTAGAAGCTATCAGCAAAATGGAATTAAACTCTGCACGTATTGATATTGGTAAGCTTGCATATAGTTATTTGTTCACTGAAGCTGCAAAAGGCCGCTCAGTAGAAGAATTTGTAAAAGATGAACTTGCAGAAATAGCTGACTTACCAGCGAAAGAACCACGCGATGTTGTATTGTATGGTTTTGGTCGTATTGGTCGTTTACTAGCGCGTTTGTTAATTGAAAAATCAGGTCCATATTCAGATTTACGTTTGCGCGCTATTGTTGTGCGTGGCGGTAAAGAGGGTGATCTTGAAAAGCGTGCAAGCTTACTGCGTCGTGATTCAATTCACGGTCCATTCAATGGCTCAATCACTATTGATAAAGAGCGTAACGCAATTAAAGCCAACGGTAGCTACATTCAGGTTATTTACGCTAACTCTCCTAGCGAAATTGATTACACTCAATACGGTATCGACAATGCATTAATTGTTGATAACACCGGTATTTGGAAAGACGAAGCGGGCCTTGGCCAGCATCTAGAGTGTAAGGGCGCTGCAAAAGTATTATTAACAGCTCCTGCAAAAGGTAATATCAAAAACATCGTATATGGTGTTAATAACAAAGATATTTTACCTGAAGATAAAATTGTTTGTGCAGCAAGCTGTACAACCAATGCAATTACACCAACGCTTAAAGCATTAAACGATAAGTTTGGTATTAATAATGGCCATGTTGAAACTGTACACTCGTACACGAACGATCAAAACCTTATTGATAACTACCACAAAGCAGAGCGCCGTGGCCGCGCCGCAGCACTTAACATGGTAATTACTGAGACAGGGGCTGCAAAAGCGGTTTCAAAAGCATTACCAGAGCTTGAAGGCAAATTAACAGGTAACGCAATCCGCGTACCTACACCTAATGTGTCGCTAGCTATTTTGAACCTTAACTTAGCAACAAGCACATCAGTTGAAGAGCTAAACGCATTTTTACGTGATACTGCACTTCATTCAGACTTACGTGACCAAATTGATTACACAGCATCAACGGAAATTGTTTCTACCGATTTAGTAGGTAGCCGTTACGCAGGTGTTGTTGATTCACAAGCAACGATTGTTGAAGATAACCGTATTGTTTTATATGTATGGTACGACAATGAGTTTGGTTACAGCTGCCAAGTAGTTCGTTGTATGCGCGATATGGCCGAAGTGTCATTCCCAAGCTTACCTCGCTAATTTATTTGCAGTGACTTAAAAGCCAGCATGTTGCTGGCTTTTTTGGTCGTGTATTATTTTTAAAGCGTATGCCTTGTGATAGGCTTTAATTAAGAAAATGCACATTCGTTTTACTATTTACAAAATAATGTCAGTTCTGTGAATTAATAAGCAGATAAACTTATTCAACCTAAAGGTTTTTTTCATGAAAATCAGCAGCAATTTCGACAGTGGTAATATCAAAGTTATTGAAGCCACCGATCCTTTAAATATTCAATTAGAAATTAATAAAGATCACCAGTCTGAATTTTATCAGTGGTTTCACTTTCGTCTTGAAACAACGCCTTACCAATTGCATAAGTTAAATATTAATGAGCTTGATAAATCAGCTTACCCAGATGGTTGGGAAGGGTATCAAGCCGTTGCATCATATGACCGCCAAACATGGTTTCGTGTACCATCAAGCTATGAAAATGGCACATTAAGCTTTGAAATTGAACCAGAGTGCGGCAGCGTGTATTTTGCTTACTTTGCGCCATACAGTTACGACCGCCATTTAGATTTATTATCTTGGGCACAAAGCCAAGGTGCTTGCCAATTAATAACACTTGGTGAAACACTCGATGGCCGCGATATGAGTGTGCTTAAAATTGGTGAGCCAAGTGAAGATAAGAAAAATATCTGGATCACAGCACGTCAACATCCTGGTGAAACAATGGCCCAATGGTATGTTGAAGGTCTACTGCACAAACTTCTTGATGACGAAGACCCACATGCAGCTGCGCTTCTATCAAAAGCAGTGTTTTACGTTGTGCCAAATATGAATCCAGATGGCAGCGCACGCGGACATCTCCGTACTAATGCTAAAGGCGTTAATTTAAACCGTGAATGGCAGACACCAAGCATGGAAAATAGCCCTGAAGTTTACCTAGTACTAAATAAAATGCGCGAAGCTGGCTTAGATATGCACTTAGATATACACGGCGATGAAGCTATTCCGTATAACTTTGTGGCAGGCAGCGAAGGTATTCCAAGTTACGATGCTCGTCTTAAAGGCCTTGAAGATAGCTTTAAAGCTGCGCTTTTAACTATTACTCCAGAGTTTCAAGATGAGCATGGCTATCCAAAAGATGAGCCCGGCCAAGCTAACCTTACGGTAGGTTCATCAGCTACTGCTGAAGAATTCAAAGCATTAACGTACACAATTGAAATGCCATTTAAAGACAACAACGATTTACCTGATCCAGACTATGGCTGGTCAGACCGTCGTTCGTATCAATTTGGTCAAGATACGTTAGCGGCAATTGTTAATGTTGTTGATAATTTAAGATAAAACGTTTATTTGAAGGGTATCAATAGTTTTGATGCCCTTTTTGCTTTTAGTAAAACCCCTTTTACAAAAAATAATAATCATATAGCAACTTCACTCCAAAACGTTTTTAACGTTTCTTCGCCGCGTATCATCACCGTATCGGTACAAATCAATCTACTTTCCTTTAAATACTGCTGATGCAGTGCCTTGCAATAGCTACGTAATTAAATATTTTGAAAATTAAGTGTTAACAAAGTTGGGGTACTTAAGTTAAGATTAATTAAATAATGAGTCGGGACGGGAGAGGTAAAACCTTATTTCGTGAAACTTATGTTGCGTAGTAGCTAAAGCAGAGTCTCGTAATTAAAAATAATAAATATAACTATAGAGGATATCCATGGAAGCTTTTGTAAGCGCTGTTAATGATGTTGTTTGGAGTAATGCACTCATCTATTTATGCCTAGGCGCAGGCTTGTTTTATTCAGTATTAACTCGATTTGCTCAAGTTAGACATTTTAAAGAAATGTGTAAGTTATTATTTAGTCCAAACACGTCTGATAAAGGTATTTCATCTTTTCAAGCCCTTGCAGTATCGTTGTCTGGACGAGTCGGTGTTGGTAATATCGCAGGTGTTGCAGCAGCTATCGGTTTTGGTGGACCAGGTGCTATTTTTTGGATGTGGGTTGTTGCTTTTCTAGGTGCAAGTACCGCATATGCAGAATCTACTTTGGGCCAAATTTATAAAACAGAAGAAAACGGGCAATATCGTGGCGGCCCAGCGTATTATTTTGACCGTTGTTTAGGGCAAAAATGGCTAGCTGTTTTATTTGCTGTTTCGGCAATTATTGCATGTGGTGTTTTTCTGCCAGGCGTACAAGCAAATGCGGTAGGTAATGCATTTACTCAAGTGTTTGGCGATGGCAATATGGTTTCTACTAGCTTTGGTGACGTAGGCAGCTTTAAATTGGTCGCTTTGGCAATTATCCTTATTGTTTTGGCGTTTATTATTTTCGGCGGAATAAAGCGTATTGCGAACTTTACGCAAATAGTAGTGCCATTTATGGCGCTTGGTTACATAGTATTGGCACTAATCGTAGTATTTTTAAATTTAGATAAAGTGGGTGATATATTTTATTTAATTATTAGTGATGCGTTTACTGCGCAGGCCGGTTTTGGTGCTGCTATTGGTTGGGGCGTTAAACGCGGTATATATTCTAATGAAGCAGGCCAAGGTACTGGGCCTCATGCAGCAGCCGCTGCAGAAGTTGATCACCCTGCTCAACAGGGGTTAGTACAAGCTTTCTCTGTTTACGTTGATACCATCTTTGTGTGTACTGCAACAGCATTAATGATTTTAATAACGCAGCAATACAATATTGTGGGTGAGTTACCAGCAGGGCAATTTATTGTTCAAAATGTTGATGCAGCCACTGAAGTGGGTTCAGCAGCCTTTACGCAAATGGCTCTATTTAGTGTATTTGGTAGCTTTGGGCAGGCATTTGTTGGCATCGCATTGTTCTTCTTTGCTTTTACCACAATACTTGCTTATTACTTTATTGCAGAGACTAATATTGCTTACTTAAATCGTTATTTTAAAGGCAGTATTCCGCTTGTTATCGTGAAGTTTGTGATTATGTTTATGGTTGCATACGGCATGGTAAACAATTCAGGTTATATCTGGACTATTGGTGATATTGGCGTTGGCTTAATGGCCTGGATCAACATACTAGGTATTTTAGCTATTTTCTTCGTAGCTAAGCCTGCTTTGTTATGTTTGAGCGATTATGAAGAACAGAAGAAAAAAGGCGGAAAGATCATATTTGATCCAGTTAAATTAGGCATTAAAAACGCCACGTTCTGGGAAAAACGCTTAGAGAAGCAGTCAAAAGACGCAGAGTAATTAAACTTAGTGGGCAACTTAGAAAATTATCGCCCCAAAATTAGTTATTGGTTTGAATTCAAAAAAGACAACGAGAAATAAAACAAGTACAATAAAGGCGCCGAAAGGCGCTTTTTTTATGCGTAGTATGGAGAGAAGTATGGCGATTATTCGTTGCCCAAAATGTGCAAAATCAATTTCAGATAAACATAAGCAATGTCCGCATTGCGAAAGCAACATTGCAGAGCTAAACGACGAGCAAGTTTTGCAACTTCAGCGCGAACAGCGAATTAAAAAAAAGCAGATGTTTATAAATCACTCCTTTTTGGCGCTTATCTTATTTTTAGGTGGTTTTTTCTGTTTGTACTTTTTACAACCGCAAGAAAAAACGCTTCAGTGGTATGCTTATACTGCGGCTATTGGCGTAGGGTGTATTTGGTATCTTATAAACCGAATTGTTTTAGTGACTCTAAAAAAGAAAAAATGACATGAATATCGACAATCTTGTACAAAATATTACTCCCGAATTATTCGAACGCTTACAATACGGTGCATCAACTGGCAAATGGCCAGACGGTACCGTTTTATCAGACGAGCAAAAGCAACAAACAGTGCAGTTGGTTATGTTGTATCAAGCAAAAGTGGCTCAATCAAACGAGCAATTTACGATTGGTGCTAATGGTGAAATGATCCAAAAGACAAAAGCTCAACTACAAAAAGAATTTAAATCAGACAACGAAATAGCTAGGTTTAGTGAACATGATCTTTAAGCACCTTTTTACACCGAAATGGAAACACCCTAAGCAACAAGTACGTCTTGATGCTATCGAAAAATTAGACATTGAACGTGATGCAACCATATTAAACACGTTAGCACTTGAAGACAGCTCAGCTGAAATACGCCGCAAAGCACTACAAAAAGTAAACGAGTTACCACTTTGGTGGAAAGCGTATAAACAAGATCAAGCATTAAAAGATATAGCAGAGCTTCAAATATCTAATGCTGTTTTAAATAGCGAAAGTGCACTAACACCGCAAATTAAAAACGAATACATAGAGCGTTTTGCACCCGTTAAAACACTCGAAAAGTTAGCGTTTGCAGAAAAAGAACTGCAAGTACGCGTTAAATTATTAAAACGTTTAGCAAATCCAAAACTAGTAGAAAAAGCATTTAAAGAAGGTAGCGAAGAGCTACAAACTCAATTAGTTGAACTTGTTATTACCCATCAATTAATTAAGCCATTAGTAAAGCATGCAAAGGATGGTGCAAAAGCAGCACTTGAAACGCATATTGAAAATGAGCGTTTAGCAATAGAAATGCCACTGCAGGTTGAAAGTGCAACACGTGTTATTTTAGCTAAGTTAAATGCTTTACGTGAAAAAACAGATTTTGGTGTTGTAAATCCACAAGCCGGCGAATTAATGGCCCAGTGGCAAGCACTTGAGCTCAAATGGCTAAGTGATGAGCGTGTTAAGCTTCTTGACGAAAAATATATTTCGATTACCACTAAGTTAGATGCACACATTGAACAGCTAAAAGCGATACACGACAAAGAGCAGCAAAAATTAGCGCTACAACAGCGCCAATTGCTAGCGCTTGCAACTGTTGAAGCGTTAAGTGAAGAAATAGAAAACGCCTTACAGCTAGGCCTTGAAACACCAGAGCAAATTCAACAAGATTGGCTTGATGCAAAAGTAGCGCAAGCTAAGCAAGCTATTAGCGAAACAGAACTTGCTAATAATACGCAATCTAAACTGGCTGTAAGCAAGTTAGAAAAGCTATTTACTCAAGTTGCTAAATTACCTGAGCTAACAACGGCTATTAAAGAGTACAAACTCGCTTTTGCAGCATTATGCGAAATTAAGCCAGCAGAAGATTTAGCGCAATACGATGCAACTCTAACTGAATTTAATAATGGTTTTAAAGCAGCGCGTAGTCATTTAAATATTTTAGATGGTGCACTGCAAAGTACCTTTAAAACACAGTTAAATACGCATAAAAAGCAATTTTTAGCACCAATGAGTGAGCTAGTTAAGCCACTTGAAAAAAACCAAAGCCAAGCAAAACGCAAAGCTCGTGATGTTAAACGCCTAATTGAAGAAGGTCGTTTTAATGTTGCCTTTGGCGTGTTTAAAGGGTTTGAAGAGTTATTTAATACACTCACTGAGCAATATCAACAGCCGCTTGTAAATATTAAAGCGGAACTTGAAGCGCAACTTGCAGATGCTAAAGATTGGCAAAAATACGCTGCAGCACCAAAGCGTGAAGCTTTATTAGAAGAAGTAAGTGTATTAGTAAGTGAAGAGTGTACTGACCCACAACAACGTGCAGAGCAAGTAAAAGTGCTACGCAAACGTTGGAATGAGTTAGGTCGCTTAGATACAGATGAAGAAAAGCAACAAGGCGTACAGTTTGATGAAAAAATCGAGCTGTTATTTGCACCTTGTCGTAGTTACTTTGCAGAGCAAGAAGTACAACGCGAAGCGTCAAAAGCACAACGCGAAAGTATTATTAGCGACATGCACGCGCTTCATTTACAGCCTACGGCTGAGGATGACTTTGATTGGAAGCAATATGAAAGCCAATACAATCGTTTAAACAAAGCGTGGCGCAGTGTAGGTAAAGTTGACCCTAAAACATACCGTACACTAAACGATCGTTATAAAAGCGAGCAACAACAAGTGCTGGCTTTATTAAGCGCATTTCACAAAAGTAATGCCGTACTTAAAAATGAATTAGTAGAAAAAGCGCAGCAATTATCACAAAGCGATGATTTAGCCGCTGCGTGCCAAGAGTTGAAGCAAATGCAGCAGCAATGGCAAACAATTGGTTTTGCAGGTTTAAAAGCTGAAAATGCGTTATGGCAAAAATTTCGTCAATTTAACGATGAAACATTTACTAAACGTAGTAGTGAATTTGAGCAGCAAAAACTTGATCAAAATGAGTCAGATAAACAAGCAGTTGCAGAACTTGCTGAGCTTGAAGCAGCACTTAGCGATGTAAATCAAAGAGCACAGTTGCACGACCTAGAAACAAAAGTGAAAGGGTACACGCAATTTAGATCGTTAGGGCCAAAAGTTACTAAGCTACTAGCAGCTATTGACGATAAACTTGCATTGCTTACAAGCAAATCAGAGCAAGCTAATCTAGATGCGTTAATTACAGCACTTGAAAACAATGAAGCGTTACCAAGTCAGTATCAAGCACCACTTAAAACAGCATTAAATACAGAGCAACTTATTACGCGCATGGAAATATTAGCGAACGTAAGTTCAACCGATAAGTCACTTAGAATGGCAGAGCAAGTAGCCATGTTAGATGACAAACATCGTGGCGAACATGCTGATTTAAACTATTATTTAAAACAGTTATTAGCGCTCAGTGACGGTTCAGTTGAACCTGACACACTAACGCGACTTAAAGCGACACTTGCAGCTTAATACACTAGGGCGTGTTGACCTTTCGTGGTTGAATTTGCAGCAGACTGTTTGGTATTTAGGCAAGGCAGAGTCTATGTAGTGTGGTTATTCCCCATAAATAGGCGATAACGCAGCATAAATGCCAAACATGCGCTGCCCTTTGGGTTCTTTCTAGGGACGATTAACTCTTTGTTGCTCGGTTTTGACTTAGCCCGCTAGGTTACAAACCTCACGCCGCGATTAAATCGACCCTAGATTGAACAAATTTCAATCCACAAAGGTCAACACGCCCTAGAACCAGCATAATATGTGCTGGTTACTATTTTACTAAGCCGCTTTAATAGCGGCTTTTTTATGTACCACTAATTTATAAACAAAAGGGTTCTCATGAGAATTTTAGTTATAATTGCAGCGTTATTTTTAACTGCCTGTAATACCACGCAAGGCATATCAGTATATTCATTTACTAACTCTGAGGTTGAGTCTGTACTGGGTAAGCAATTACCAAAGTTAAGTGAAAAAGTAAGCTTAATGGGTTTGCCGGTTCAGTTTGATGTAAACGACTTAAGTGTAAATATTGGACCTGATAACCGCGATGTTGTTGTTCTTGGTGCCGATTCAAGCGCTGAAATTAATGCATTCGCACTTAAATACCCAGTGCGTTTAAAGCTACAAATTGAAGGTAGCCCATTCTACGACAGTGAGAAAAAAGCAGTGTTTTTACGTAATATTAAATTACTTGATTCGAGTGTTGATGCCGGTGGTTTCAAAGGTAATTTAGGTGCACTTGATAGCCAAGCTATGGATGTTATTAATGCTTTTTTAGCGGTTAACCCTGTTTATACTCTAAATATGGACGACCCTAAAATGATGCTACTCAGTAAACTTCCACTTGATATGAAAGTGGTTGAAGGTGCAATTAAGCTAGTACCTCGTCTATAAGTAGATCTACCTACTTACAATATACGTATTAATTAGCCTGACTTTCAGGCTAATTAGGTTTTAATATTATGGCGGCTCCTCGTACTGTTCCCACTTCTCGGCTTTCTCGCTTTGCAAAATTAGGCTCACTTGCCACAGGTGTTGCTACCAACATGTTAGTTGATGGCGCTAAGAGCGCGCTAACCGGTAAAGGTTGGGACAATAAAAGCTTGCTACTACAACCTAAAAATATTGAAAAACTAGCCACACAGCTATCTCATTTACGTGGCGCAGCAATGAAGCTCGGGCAATTACTTTCAATGGATGCCGGTGATTTACTTAGTCCTGAATTGGCTCAGTTACTTGCTTTACTGCGCTCGGACGCGAATCCAATGCCTCATAAGCAGCTTGTTGAGGTGTTAAAAGAGCAATGGGGGGATGAGTGGCTAGCGCGCTTTTCTCATATTGAGTTAAGGCCTTTTGCAGCGGCTTCTATAGGGCAAGTTCATTTAGCTTATAGAGAAAATGGCGATCAGCTTGCTGTTAAAATTCAATATCCTGGTATTGCAAAAAGTGTAGTAAGTGATGTAGATAACGTTATTTCTTTATTAACGATTTCTCGATTATTGCCAAAAGATCTTAATATTAAACCACTTATTAGTGAGGCTAAAGCGCAGTTATTAGCCGAGGCTGATTATAAGCGGGAGGCTCAGTACTTAATACGTTATAAAAATGCACTAGCAAGTAATCCCCACTTTAAAGTGCCTAACGTATATCCAGAGCACAGTACACAACAAGTACTTACTATGGAATATATAAAAGCAGAGCCCATTGAGAGCATTACAGAGCTACCTGATAGTCAAAAAAGCTTTGTTGCAGAGCAACTGATTGATTTGTTTTTTAAAGAAATGTTTGAATTTAAATTAATTCAAACCGACCCTAACTTTGCCAACTTTCATTATCAGCTTGATACACAAAAAATTGTTTTATTTGATTTTGGTGCAACGCGAGAAATATCAACCGAGCTTAGCCGCGCTTATTTAGCTTTATTTAAAGCGGGTAGTGAAAACAACAGAGAAGGTGTACTTAGAGCGGCTTCACACATTGGTTATTTTAAAGATGACTTAGTTGATGAGTATAAAAACAACGTCATTGATTTATTTTTAATGGCGTGCGAGCCACTGAGAGCAGAAGGGGAGTTTGATTTTAAAAATAGCGAACTAGCGCTCAAAATTAAAAATGCAGGGCTTGCCCTCAGTGCACAATCTCAGCAATGGCATACACCGCCCGTTGATGCGCTATTTATTCACCGAAAACTTGCAGGACTTTACTTAATTGCCGCAAGGCTAGGTGCAAAAATAGATGTAAAAACGCTATTTCAGCACTATTTATAGCGTTTTAATTTACACGTAAGTGCATTTTAAGTAATGAGTGCACTCAGCGTATAAAATTGCCATAATGCTCGCGATATTTCGCGAGGTGCATTTATGATAAAACAATTTTTAAACGATCCTAAATTATTGCTAAACGCAGTAGGTGAGGGCATATACGGTTTTGACCTGTCGGGTAATGCGGTGTTTGTTAATCCTGCCGCTGAGCGCATGACAGGCTGGCGAGCAGACGAGTTATTAGGTAAAAAAATACACCAATATCATCACCATACTCATGCTGATGGCACACCTTATCCCGCTGATGAATGCCAAATTTACTGCACCATGTTTGACGGAAAGCGTCGTGAAGTTAAAAATGAAGTTTTTTGGCGTAAAGACGGTAGCTCATTTGCAGTGGAATACACCTCAACACCTGTTTATAAAAATGATGAGTTAATTGGTGCTGTAGCGGTATTTCGCGACATATCACTGCAACAGCAAACACAAAATGCACTGCAAGAGGCACTTGAGCAAGTAAAGCATTTAAGTGAGCAGCTAAAAGATGAAAACAACTACTTAATTGCAGAACTTAACGAAGATTGGCAAGACTCAGGGCTAGTTGGACAAAGTCATATATTTCAAACCATGTTAGATCAAATAAAACTGGTGAGTGAAACCGACAGCACAGTGCTTATACTTGGCGAAAATGGCACGGGTAAAGAATTAGTAGCTCGTAATTTGTATCGACTAAGCAAGCGTAGCGAACAAGCTTTTATAAAAGTAAATTGCGCTGCATTTACCCCAAGTTTGCTAGAATCGGAACTGTTTGGACATGAAAAAGGCGCGTTTACAGGTGCTAATGAACGTCGTAAAGGGCGCTTTGAGCTTGCTGATAAAGGCACCTTGTTTTTAGATGAAATAGCAGAGCTTCCACTTGAGGCGCAAAGTAAATTATTGAGAGTCCTTCAAGAACAAGAGTTTGAACGTGTAGGTGGCAGCAATACGCTAAAAGTAAACATTAGAGTAATTGCAGCGACTAATCGCGACCTGTGGGAAATGGTACAAAAAGGCACGTTTAGAATTGATTTGTATTATCGGCTTAATGTCTTTCCTATAAAAGTACCCGCTCTTAAAAATCGAAAAGAGGATATTCCTTATTTGTGCGCTAATTTAATTGCGCAGCTAAATAAACGACTGGGTAAACATTTAAAAGGGCTAAGTAAAAAAGCAATTACGCAGCTGCAAGCCTACGATTGGCCAGGCAATATTAGAGAGCTGCAAAACGTACTTGAACGCGAAGCTATTTTATCTAATCAGGCTGTACTACAGCTAAGTCAGCCTTTGCAAGCGGGTGGTGAAGTAGTTATTAACCCTTCACTTACGCTTGATGAGGCCCAAAAGCAGCATATAACCTCTGTTCTCGCGTTATCGCACTGGCAAATATCGGGTGATAAAGGGGCAGCAGTTAAATTGGGCTTACCTGAAAGTACACTACGCTCAAAAATGCGAAAGTTAGGGATTGCTAAAAATTCGTGATATATCGCGCAGTGCGTTTAATATCGCGAATTTTATTTTACTTCGTTGAAATAAACTGTTTAATATCAATGATGTAAATAAATTTTCAGCTTGGTCTGAAAGTTGCAAATACTTGCATAATACCCGTCATTATGAAGCAAGTACTATGAAGTTTGATATTAAAGAAGAAGACATGATCATTAAGCCCTATAACACCGAAGGGCCAATTTATATCCGCGAGCAAAAAGGATTTTTTCAGCGCATACGCCGTAATTTAGGTTGGCTGTTAATGCTAACTTTTATTGCAATACCGTGGATCCAATATAACGGACAACAAGCTGTGCTGCTTGATGTGGCAACGCAAACTTTTACTATTTTTGGTCTAACACTCCTTCCTCAAGATTTTATGATTTTAGCCCTACTATTTATGGTGGGGGCTTTTGCATTATTTTTTGTAACTAACTGGCTTGGTCGGGTTTGGTGTGGTTATACGTGCCCGCAAACTATATGGATGCTCATGTTTTCGTGGGTAGAGCAACGCATAGAAGGCACTCGAAATCAGCGAATTAAATTAGATAAATCACAGTGGACGCTAAGCACTTGGCGTAAAAAAATAACTAAGCACAGTGCATGGATTGTTATTTCAGTTTTAACCGCCACCTCGTTTATGGCATATTTTATTCCGGCAAAAAGTTTGTATATGGAAATGCTTACGTTTGAGTGGTCAGGTATAACGAGCTTTTGGGTGTTTTTATTCGCTTTTTGTACTTATGGCAATGCGGGGTTTTTACGCGAAAAAATGTGCACAATTGCTTGCCCTTATTCTCGTTTTCAGGCTGTTATGTTTGATAAAGATACGTTACTTGTTACATATGATAGCGAGCGAGGTGAAAGCCGAGGACCACGTAAACGCAAAGCTGATCCAAAAGAGCTTAACTTAGGTGACTGTGTAGACTGTAACTTATGTGTAGAGGTATGCCCTGCAGGAATAGACATTCGAAATGGGTTGCAATATGAATGTATAAACTGTGGCTTATGTATTGATGCCTGCGACGATACCATGGAAAAATTTGGTTACGAAAAAGGCTTAATTAAATACGCTAGCGAAAAACAAATGGAAGGTAAAAAAACCAATCCATTTAGGTTAAAGCTAGTAGGGTACGGCGCATTAACGGCTTTGTTAATCATTTCGATGTTTGCATGGATGCTGCAACGTACACCAATAGAAGCCTCAGTACTACGCGATAGGAATGCGCTTTATAGAGTTAACTACGAGGGCCTTGTAGAAAACCCTTATACACTTACTATTATTAATAAAACGCAGCAAGCACTGCATTACAGTATTGCCATAGAGGGTTTACCAGGAGCAACGCTCTCAAGTCCGAGATCTACGCTTGTACAACCGGGTGCGATGAAAAGAGTCCCCGTTACTGTAACAGCCGATGGTTACAATATTGAGCGTAAAGTGAGTAAGTTACAATTTATTGTAACAGCGCAAGAAAACGGCAGCATTACGATAACCAAAGATAGTCAGTTTTACAAAAACTAAGATTGATAAAGCAAGGTCAATTATTTTATATCAGTTGGCCTTGCTTACTTTTTAAGTTGTGAGAAACAAACTGTTTAGCGCTATCTAAATCGGTAAATATGCACTCACTAAAATTAACGTTTCTTTTTGCACACTCTAAAATGCGCTTCATTTGATTTATAGCGATAGCTGATGTGAGTACAAACGCGCTACTTAGGCAGTTGTTTGCTTTCATTAAATGGCTAATATCTATCATTTCTTTTTCTGCCTCAGGCGTTGCAGCCAAAACATCAAAAGAATCACTAATATAGGCCCAAGGCTGATTTTTGAGTGACTTTATTTTTTCGCATAGTTCAATTTTAAACGCACGAAGAAGCCCTGAGGTGATGTATCCCGAAAAGTGAGCGATAACAACGTTATTTTCAGTATAGAGGCTTACCTGTCCATATTTGTTTTTAAACCCCAATGTATACTCCTTGAATTTGAGGGAAGGCTAACCTTATACCTTTAAATCCAACAAAACCAGTTCTTTTGGGTTGTTTTTTGTTATCAGGTTGTTTCTTTTTTTGCGGGTACTTAATTTAATGAGTACCCGCTCTTGAACAGTGGTTAATCTTTTGTAGAGGTTGTAATGTAATTTAGCGCGCTCGTTATAACGGCTACTTGTGCCAAAATACATTCTTCATCGGTGGCTGTTGGGCTATCTGGGTACACTTCTGTAGTAGTTACATAGGGTGCATCAGTAAAGCCCATACATAAACCTAAATCGCGTGCTGCATAGTTAATCACGCCAAATTGCTCTTGAGGTACGCCTATTAGCTGGTTATTTTCATCGCTCGGTGCAATATGAGTTACCTTTGCAACGCTTTCTATAATGACTTTTTGAAACTCCGGCTCAGGCTTTTTGGTATCTGCAACTAAATAAAACCCGTCAGGTATGTTCCAGTTAGTATTTGTAGTGCCTTCACGCGCAGCGAGTGCGGGTCTAAATTCACTGTTATCGCTATCTGTTGTTTCGTGTAAATCAATATGAGCGATTAAGTCAGTACCTAATGATTTTATAAACGCCATAATAGCGGCTGATTCTTGAGCTGGGCTTCCCTCGTAAAATGAGCGATTAGGATCAATAGCGTCTGGGTTCCAGCGGTTTATAGTCTCATATCCCCAAGGGCTAATGCAGGGGGCAACAATAATATTAAACTGTTCGCAATATTGCATAGCCGATGTTTTAGCAAACCTAAGTGCGCCATGTACGCCACTGGTTTCGTAGCCATGTACACCACCGGTGATTAAAACAGTTGGTTTATTAGCATTAAAGTTAGGCGTTTTTAATATATATAATGGGTAAGTGCCAGCGGTGTAATTAAGCTCGCCGTATTGCTCTATATTTAAGGTGCCTTTAAGGTCATTAATTAGCGTTACGACTTCGTTTTGGTAACTGCGTTTAATGTTTTGGCGTTTTAACCACTGGGCTTTATCGTTGTTATTCCATTTTTTGCCAGGTGTGCCAATAGGGTATGTGCTGTTAGTCATAATAAACCTTTATATCAATTGTTATTAGCTCTCCTATAAATAAGGAGGGCAATTACAATTGGTAGAGTTACTTAATAAAGGCGTAGCTTAACGCTGAGTAAATTAGCGTGCAAATTAAAACGTTAAAGTCATATTTTTTATAGCGCGCGATTGCTGGGATTTAATATAGCTTTGGTTTGCGTATTCACCCGAAATACTACCGAATCGATCGCGTTTCACACTAATTGTTAAATCACACGTTTTACTTTTATCTACTTGCGAGCTGCTAAACATATCTAAACTTTGCAGATTTATTTCAAGGCGCGAAGTGTTAAGCGCAAAAAGCGTTGATTGTAAAAGAGTTTCATTATTATTGTTAGTACAGCTACTGCTAAGTTCTACTTGGCTAGTACTATTAGGGTCAGTGCCATCTAGCTGAACTGTAAGGGGACTATTAATATCAAAATTTTGATTGTTACTCGGGGTTAAAATAATAAAATTTAAAGGCAACTCCACGCTCGAATTAGCATTTATGCCATCGTCCCGTTTAAATTTTATATCAAACTGTTGGTTATCGTCAGTGGCATTTATATACGCTTGGTAATCAACGTCTAAAAAGTCGGTATCTTTTGTAAGTACAATAGCAGTGCTATTAACAACAGCTTGTAATGAGTCGCTATCGCTTAAAACAATGTTAGAGCCATTAGCATCGCCTGCATTTAGTTCTGCGTTAACACGCGTGCGGTTACCGTCAGAAACTAGTTCAAAACCTGCCCAAATACCTTGTGTTTTTACTAAATCCGACTCTGTTTCTGACGTGCAAGCGCATAATGCTAAAATTAAAGCCGTTGTGGTAATGCATTTTTTAAGCATGTTAGCTCCTTTAAACCACTTAATTAGGCTGTAAATAATTGTTTAATTGGGGATATACCTAACAATTATATGAAGTGTAAGTTTGTATATGTGCATTGTTACACAACAAGCTATCTATAAATGTTTAAATTTGTTAATGGTTGTAAATAAAGTATTAACCACCAGGTTTAAAAACTAACTTACCAATGAAATTGTTTGCTAAGTAAACATCGATTTAGCGCTAAATGTATTACAAAAGAGTATGTTACAATTAAGGTAAAGCATATCTTCATATTGAGTATTATGGCGCAGTATATTGCTACTCCAAGTTGGCTAGGCCGTTTTTTTACCCGTATTAAACACGTAGCTATTGAACAAGAGCGCCTTGTTGTGCATTTTAGAGGTGCTCCCGCACGGACATTTTTAATTAAAGACTTTTATAATTATTCAATACTTAAAAATCGTTTATTTAGCGCCAAAATTAATTTGTGCGACAGTAGTAATACATCAATTAGCTTTTTAAACAAATCACAAGCGAACGCTTTAAATACGGCCCTTAACACGCGGTTTTCAGCCCTGCTTGAGCAAAAGGTAAATAACGCAAAGATTTCGCTCAAGCGCTATGCTTTAGATGAGTTTTTACGTGATAGTTCCATAAAAACACTTAATAATGATGTGTTTTTGCTTACCAAGCAGTACGCTAAAAGTACAAGTGTGTGGCAACAGCACTTATCGCCAAGTAGTATTAAATTTTTAAATATACTGAGCACTACACCCAATACTCACGATGCAATTGCACAGTTGCGCCATAAATATGAAAAAAAACAACTAACTCTTAAAAATGACTTTTTTAATCAAGTAGAGTCAAATCCATTAACAACAGAGCAGCGCTTAGCGGTAATACGCGATAACGATAAAAATTTAGTATTAGCAGCAGCAGGCACAGGTAAAACATCTGTGATGGTAGCAAAGTCTTTAGATTTAATAGCATGCAATATTGCCAAGCCTGAGCAAATTTTGGTGCTGGCCTATAATAAAACAGCAGCAAATGAGCTTAAAGAGCGCTTTATTAAACGCGCCACGCATGCAAAATTGCACACCAAAGCACCCATTATTTTAACGTTTCATGCGCTTGGGCTTAAATTACTACAAAGTGCTAAAAAGCCAATCGAGTTGTCAAAATTTGCAACTGACCCAGTTCAATTAAATAGTTGGTTAACTGGGTGGGTAAGTAAAAAAATACAAACCGAGCCACAGTTCTTAAAAGCATTTGTAGATTTACTCCATGAGCCGATTGATATATTTAGCTTTAAAGATAATGCACAGTACGAGCGGTACGTACGCGATAACGAATACCGTAGCCTTGCGGGTCATAAAGTAAAAAGTTATCAGGAAGTGCTTATTTCAAACTGGCTGCATTTGAATTGCGTACCGCACAGTTATGAGGTGAATTATCACTTTAGCCAAGGCGCAGAGCTAAGTGGGCAATACCAACCAGACTTTTATATACCTCAATATGATATTTACCTAGAGCACTTTGGCATTGATAGGCAAGGGAATACACGTGCCGATATAGATAAAAAACACTATAACGAGCAAATTGCATTTAAGCGCAAACTGCATAAACAAAATGGCACCACCTTACTCGAAACCTTTCATTACAACTGGGTAGAAGGAAAGCTAGAGCAAACCCTCGCAAAGCAATTAAAGCAGCATAATGTTGAATTAACACCTTTAAGTAACGACGAAATATTTCATACTTTAAATAACTCAGGGCAGTTACAGCAAGGCATTGATAAGTACATAAAATGTTTACAAGCTATTCGAGTGGAGCAACTAAATAATAAGCAAATAGCACAGCGCATTAAGCAAAGTGGTATTAAAAATTACCAGCAATATACAAACTTGTTAGTGCAAATTCATGATGCTTATATAAATGAACTAAACGCGCAAAGTACCATTGATTTTGACGACATGATTATTCAAGCAACAAAGGCGATAGTAAGCGGAGATTTTAATATTGTGTGGAGCCACATTTTAGTTGATGAGTTTCAAGATATATCAAGCGCGCGTATGGCTTTCATAAATGCCATATTAAAACATGGTAACGGAATACGCTTTACTGCGGTTGGTGATGACTGGCAAGCAATTTATCGGTTCTCGGGTGGTAATTTAGCGCTTACTACACGCTTTAATGAATTAGTGGGCAGCCACTCACTTACTATGTTGCAAAAAACATTTAGATATAACAATAGTATTAGTGATGTAGCAGGGCGTTTTGTAATGCAAAACCCTGAGCAATATAAAAAGCAGATCAGCACACATACACAAGTAACCACACCACAAGTTATTTTATTAGACGATTTATACCAAGGTACTAAATCGATAGAAATGAAAGTACAACAGAGCATAAGCACTATTCAAAAAAATGATGCATCAGCGAGCATTGCCATACTTAGTCGATATAGATACATGTTAAATAGCGTGCAGCAGCATTTAAAAGATAAAAAGCATACAAACTCTCTTTATTTTTGGACATTGCATAGTGCCAAAGGGCTTGAAGCCGATTACTGTATTATTATTGGTTTTGAACAAGGTAAATTAGGGTTTCCTAGCGATAATCAAAATAATGTGCTGGTGGAGGCGTTATTACCAGAGCAAGATGAATTCACTCACTCAGAGGAAAGGCGTTTGCTTTATGTAGGTATTACTCGCGCTAAACATAAAGCGTATTTAATTGCAGACCCTTATGCATGCTCAGCGTTTGTAAAAGAATTAGTAAATGACAATTATCCCATTCAAATCGCTTCAACGTTGTTTAATAAGTCGCAACTAAAGCAAAGAGAGTGTAGTACGTGCAGCGACGGTTTAATAGTGCCAAAAACGGGTCAATATGGTGATTATTATAGTTGTACTAATACGCAAATTTGCGAAACTAAATTACGAGTGTGTAAAAGCTGTAGTGGCCCATCGATTGATAAAAACACGTACTCACAATGTGTGAATACAGAGTGTAAAATGCAGCACCCAATTTGTGAAAAGTGTGGTCGCGAAATGCGTAAACGCAAATCTAAGCACGGTGAATTTTTAGGGTGCAGTGGTTTCGCTCTTAAAGAAGATAACTGTAAAAACACTCGAAAAATGATTGTTTAACGACTAACAGGTAGGTTTACACTTGTCTATTTTATAGAACTATGTAAATAGAAATTACATTCATTAGATTGATTTTAACAAGCTATCAATGTCTAATAGAAGAATGAGCTTTAACTGTTGTTTATTATGCATTTTTTCAATAGATTCTTTTTATTAAATGACCATTATTCAGCCCCTGGTCAGGTTGCTAATTGGCGAATAAGTGCACTGCGCATTATTCTATCATTAGTAATGGTGTTATGTTTTGCTGTGGCGTGCCACACGTACACAAGCGCTATTGAATTTAACTTAATTTATATTGTTGTATTAACAAGCAGTTTTCTTGCTACTGCATGTGGTTTACTTATAGCAAGTAAGCGTTTTTATCACTTTAGCGCTCATGCACTTTTAATAGCCATTGTAGCTGCTAGCGTGTCAATGAACTTATTTTTAACAGACCTAGAGCTTGCTAAAGTGGGCTCTATGTATATGTATTCCTGCCCGATAATAGCACTTATGCTACTTGGTTATAGAACAGCCCTTGCTTATGGCGTATTAAATATTGCGCCGTTTTATATGATCATCAATAACGTTGATGTCTCGGGTTTAACCGGCATAGCTCAACAACTTCCCGACGCTGACTTATACATTACAGGGCTTATATTTTTATTTTTTAACATTTGTATTCCCCTTGCTGTGGCGCGCACAATTGTGGCTGCTAAGCGTTTAAACAAAACAATGATAAGCGCTAATACACACCTTAAAGATAAAAATGAGCTTTATCGAAGCCTGTTCACCGAATCAAATAAAGCTAAAATTATTGTTGACGAAAATCTTGTCATTACTGATTTTAATCAACATGCTATTGATATGTTTGGTATAAAAAAAGAGTTAAAAGAAGGAAGCGTTAATCTTTCTCATTTATTTCCGGCCTTAGTTTTTGACGACTCTAATGCTCAAAATAAAATTGTGAAGTACAAAAAAAGTTATTTTAAAGCCAGTTATCAGCAAATAACAATGAGTACAAACTACCGTGTATATGACTTTTACGATTGCACGCAAGAGCAGCTCATTAAACAAAATTTATCGATGATGGAACAAGAAAATAAACGTTTACGCTTTAGAGACTCGCAAACAAAACTACCTAATAGAGAATGGTTTGAGCTGCAATGCGACAGATTAACAAGCAAATACCAAAAAGGTTTTTATATCGTTGTTACCCAAAGTGCAAATAGTGAATACTTAAATTTGAAGCTCACTAAAGCCGACTCTCAAGCATTACTTATTAACGCGTACAAGCGTTTAAAAGCGATGCCAGATGGGCCGCTGTTGTGTGCTCATATAGGAGTAGGAAAGCTTGCTTTTATAATTGGCGCAAACTCGCAAAACGAGCTAGAAGATAAGCTATTGATGCAAATAAAAAATACATTAGATAAAACATATAATGTATTTGGCACTAAGTGTCAGCAATCATTTTTATTTGGTTTTGCAAAGTATCCTGATCATGGAAAAAACAGCACAACAGTACTTAGTAATGCATGCGAAGCACTTAAACTAGCAAATTGTAATATGCCCCTTAGTGGTTATAACGAAAAACAATCACAAGCTTTTATTGAAAAATACGAAATTTCAATGTTATTAGATGAAGCGCTTCAGCAGGGCGATTTGTCGGTGCACTATCAACCTAAAGTAGATGCAACGGGTCAATGTATAGGGCTTGAAGCCTTAGCGCGTTGGAACAGTCCAATACTGGGTAATGTGTCGCCAGTGGTATTTATTCCTATTGCCGAAGAATACAGAATGGTTAGTCGGTTAACCGACCTGATTATTCAAAAGGTGTGCGCTCAAATTGCCGATTGGACCAAGGCGGGTTTACCGAGTGTGCCGGTGGCAATAAATATATCTCTAATTGATTTTAGCCAAACCGATTTTATGTCAAAACTGGTTAAATACCTTGCCGACTTTAACGTAAAGCCACCTCAAATAGAGTTAGAACTGACTGAAACCTCTCTTGAGGCAAACCAAGCGCATTCGCTAAAGCTTATGCAAACGCTGCAATCGTGGGGTTTTACTATTTCGGTCGATGATTTTGGGGTCGGTTATTCTAATATTGCACGCCTTGCCGATTACCCTATTAACAAGCTCAAGTTAGATCGCTCATTAATAAGCCAAGTAACGAGCTCTACGCGTCAAAAAAGTTTAGTTAAAGCGGTGCACGTTATGTGTGAAGAGCTTGATATTAAGTGTGTAGCCGAAGGAGTAGAAACCCAAGAGCAAGTAGCAATAATGACGCAAATGGGGTGTAAAGAATTTCAGGGTTTTTACTTTGCGAAACCAATGCCAGCCGAAAATTTTGCACAGCATGTTAGTCGCCATGGCTTAGTGTTTAACCCTAAAGAGATGACGGCTCAACTTTAAATGTATTTAGTGGGCACTATATAGAACATATACACCTAAGGTATGTATGTTCTATAAAACTAGCTGGGTTTTATTACCTAATTACAGAGCTGTTGGGCGTTTATGGTTATTTCGCACTGATGAATAGCCTCAGCTCCCCAGTGCTGTATATCTGATTGAGCAGTACAGCCTGCATCTTCAATTAAAGCAGTATTGGCATCACATAAGAGTAGCACTGCGTTATCATCTTGTACGTTCACGATAAGCGTGTATTCCCCAAAGGGTGCAAGTTTGCTTAAATCGTTATTAACAGCAGCTTTTAATAACTCATCAGTTGTAGAGTAGGGTGTTTCACTAAATTTTAATGTGCCATCAACGGCTGTAGCAATATCTTTTAATTGCGAGGCTAAGTCGGCCATCGCTTCTGGATTGTTATTTTTTGAAGTGTAGCAACCGCTAAGTAATACTATGAGGCTTATACAAAGTAAGTGTTTCATTTTATTTGCTCCATACCGTCATCGTGTTGTGTTCATCGTAGCCTGTATCTAGGTTCCAATTTTTAATTGCACTGTAATCAGTATCTAAAAATACGGCATTGGCAATAATGGTTATGTAGTGCTGAATATTGCTAACGGCAAAGTCAAAAATATCGTTGTAATGCATAGGCTCGTGCGGCGTTTTTAGTTGTTCAATAAAAGTGGAGTCTACTTCGTTTGGGCGAGGATAAAACAAACCTAAATCAGCAGCAACATGGCGTGCACAGGCAAATAATCGATAGCTTTCTTCAACATTATTTACTACAAGCTGAAAACCGTTATGCCATGAATTAAAGTTAGGAGCGTGTTGTGCAGCGTAACTTGGGTGAACCGTTAATAAAGCATGTTGCCAAATTTTTGCAATATCGGTATCAAAATTATCGTCTTTGTTAGTACAAGATCCAATATTTTGTTGCACGCGGTCAGCATAACCTAACTCACCTAAATTTAAACGCTGCCAAATAAATGCATCTTGGTTCATTTCGCAGGTACGGTGCGCCGTTTGATTTTGCTCATACGGGCCTACTTTTAATTCAACAACCGGATGCACTGTTATATCCGCAGCAACATGGGCCATATAACCGCATAACCAAGCAAAACACTTTTCAAATGCTTCACTTTCAAGTGTTTTGCAGTATTCAATCATGGCTTTAAGTAAATCGCCTGTGTGCTCATAGTGCATTAGGTCGGCCCACGCATTTTGGCTAGGCTGCGCTACTGCTAAGTAAGGATAATCGGGGGCTACACAGCCTAGTTCAAGGTATGCTTGGCGTTGGCTCAAAATAAGTTTTGCCTTTTTAGGCATATCCATTTTAGCGAGTGATTTGGTTTGCGTTGCAATATTAACGGCTGTGATGTGCGCAAAAGCACCTGGCATTGTCATATCCTTATGATTTATTAATAGGGGGACAGATTAACATTGAGAGGGGGTTAAATAAAGCCAAGTGAAGTGCTTGTGAGTGTTTAAAAGAGACTAAATTAACTGTTCAATTAGTTGTCCATCTTCGTACAGCTTAGCATATTGGCGTTTATGTTCTTCAAACAGATAGGCGCGTAATTGCTCTTGTCCGCTATGAATCTGAGTGATTTTTGCTGCAATCCCTAAGCTACTTTGCCTAACGGGTTCTACATCTATCGATATGCTTTCTTTGTTGGGTAAGGTAAAGCTCATGTGCTGTAATTTTTTTAAGCTCTTTCCACTTTTTAATGGTTTTAAAAATATACCAGTACTGGAAATCGATTCAATGTTAAAACCTTGGCTTTTAATATTTAGCTCACTCCAGCGCCAACTACGTTGAGTGCCCTTTGTATCAATTACTTCTGGTGCGCTCAAAGTGGGGTTAATTACACCTAACTCATCAATTTTTAATTGCAAGGGAAACCAAAGTTGGTAATTAGCAACTTCAGCAAGCAAAGTTAGATTAGCGTGGGTAAAAAGGTGAGCAATACTCGCGGGTATAGAGCTTTTCATTGTAAGCATATGGTCGCGAGGGGAACGCTGTTTTGTATTTGGTTTGAATAACTCAGCTAAAAAATTTACCTCTTCATTAGAAAAGTCCATATTTCACCCTAGTTACATAAAACAATGCACCACCGTAATTTAAACAATGAATTTGATCAATAAATGCTCTGTTTAAATTTGTTTAGTTAATATTTACAAGGGCAAGTATGTAAGCTAAAAAATTTATTTAAATGAAGTGCTTAACGCTATCGCTTTTCAGGGGCTTGAATTATTTAACATTTATAAAAATATATTTAGGCTCAAGTGGCTAGCTGTTAAACTACAACATATTAGTTTTATAATTTATATTAGAGTTTACATTATGATATGTGCATTTTTACGTGATCAACAGCCGAAGTTACTAGGTATGTTAGTGGCATTGTTTGGTGTTGGGTATTCAATAAATGCAGTGGCTCAAGAGCAAAACCAAACTTTAATTTTAGTGGGGTCAGAGCTTACTACCTGTACTAGCGCAAAGCTTAACAATTGCCAAAAAGAGACTGCTATTGATGGTAAGTCACATAATTTATATGCTGTTAGCAACGCTCAAATAAAAAACATCACGCAGCACTGGCCTAATAATAACGTTGAGGCAAAAACGGCTGTATTAAAAACACTTAAAACCTTGCTAGGTAAATCGTCAAATAGCGTATCTAAAACAGATTTATTATGGCTATGGCGCGATATAAATAACCAGCAATTAGAAAGCCTGACTCAGCAAGAATACAACTTTGTATTTGATATGCTAGAAGTGCCGCTACTTGATAAAAACGCTGAGCGCTTAAAAGAGCAAGTAAATACCGATTTTAATATTGAGGTCGCGACTAATAGTATTTTACAATTTGTGTCGGGCAGTTTAAAAGTTAATAACGCAAAACCCACCATGCTTGCTATTACGGCATCGAGCCGCGACCCTTATGAGTCGGCAGATGTAGCGCAGAGTCTTTTAGCACAATCAAATATAAACACTCAATGGTTAGCACTAACGCCAGCACTTGCTAAAGCGATTACGAGTAACTCGTGCGATGAATTACCCGCTCTCAGAAATACATTAATGAATGTGTATAACCGGGAAGCAATTTATCCAGAGTACACAAAGTCCGAATACGCTTTATGTAAAAGTGGTACTAATGCACTTGTATCACTTATTAAAAATAGTACCGGTGTGATGTTTAATAGCGGTAATGCAGCATTAACTCACAAGGTATTATTTGATCAAAACAATAATCCATACCCGTGGACGCAAGCATTGCAAACTCGCCCAGTAATTGTAGGTGAAGGCGCGGGCGCAGCAATCCAAAGTAAAGTGACGGGCATGCTTACAAATACGACAAGCCTTGAGGCACTTCGCAAAAATGAAAATAACACTAATGCTGGTGGACTTGGCAGCTTTAATTTTGGTGTACTAGATACTCAGTTTAGCGAACAAAACCGTACATTTAGGCTCGCAGCGGCGTTAAATAAAAATGAAGTAAAAAAGACTAAAACAGAGATTCAACATGGTTTTGGTATTGATGAAAATACGGCTTTGGTTGTTATTAAATCGCCAGAAGGTAGTTTAATAACCGTAATAGGCAAAAGTGGTGTAGTGCATTTAGCTAACCAAGGTAAAGCACAACCTGAGAGTAAGAGCTATAGCTACTCGTATTGGCCTACAAGCAGTGTAATTGAAATTACCAATAACACGTTTACTCTAAGCAAGCGCACAATAGATGAAGCGTTACCCGCTATAAAAATACCTCCACTGCCAGTGCAGCGATTTGGTGCAATTTTAACAAATTCAAAACTGCGATCACTTACTCAAGCTATGTGCCTAAGCCAAGAGCAAAGTGCGGTAGCCCAACAAGATGAGTTTATAATTAGCCTTACTGCAACGAGTGACACACAGTATCATCGCGTTAATGCAAAAGAGTTTGGTTGTGCGCTAAGCAATTTAGAGTTAGCTATAAAGTCGATTTAGTTACTAATCTGAGCCAAGGGTTTAAGTTTTTGGCTCTTCTCTATAAAATAGCCACCATAATGATTTAAAAGCCTAGCCAAGGCCTTACTAAAAGAGTTTTAAAATGAATAATGAAAATGACGTAATTGATACTTTAGCCGAACTAGAAAGCTTTTTAATAGATGTCGAAAACGGTGGTTTTGGACTTAAAGGTGTTGCCGGTGTTGGTATGGCTACTAATAACAAAGATGGCAGCCGTTTTGTTGCTGTGTTTGACGATAATCAAAAGCTACTTTTAGCACGCATGATTACAGAAGACGTATTCCAAACAGGGCAAGACATGGTACGAAATGGTGTAGGGCGCAAGCACTAATATTAACTTTACTGAATAACGCCACTGTAAAATGCGTTATTCAGTAAGTATTTATAAAATCAAAGTATTGAAATTAAAAGTCCATTTCCCAATCTAGTTGGCACCATGGGTGCTCGTCATCAGCTAATATACTTTGTAATGTAGCAGCCGTATCATTTATTTTTTCAAATAAATCATGGCTAAAATTAAAGTCAGGGTTTGGCTCGCTGTACGTTTCTTGAGTTGTAATCTTTTGCCATATACACCGACCAACTACATAACTAGTTGCATATTCTTGCCAGCTAATAAATAAGGTTTGTGCCAGTTTTCCAATAGGCTTAAGGTAATGCCATGCTTCTTCTTCGGTTAAAAAATTAACGCTAACACCACAACGACATAAAAAAGCATAGCGGCCAATATCAAAAGCTCTAATACCACAACGAGCCAGTGAGAATTTATGTATTCCTGCCCAGTCCGACATAATACCTATAGGCGTATTTTGATAGGCAGTAGATTTATTCTCAATGTAGTATCTTGCTAATAAATCATTTCTGGTGAGTTCAGCCATACAACTCATGAAAACTTGGCTATTTGATGTGTTATAAAAAACATTTAAAGTTTCAATTAATTCTTCTTTTGTTGTAACGCCATAAGCATTACCTAAAATACTTAAATTACCGTTAGCAACTGACTCGTCAGTGTAGTTTTTATTGTGATGCTTTAAGGTATTCAATGAATAGCCATTTTGCATTGAAAGGTGGCCTGAGAGGCTAATAAGCCATAATTTTTGTTCTGAACTTAAGGTCGCATCATCCGCAACTACACAAGGCACTTCACTTTGATTGTGCATCTACAATCTCCTTTGTTGTTTGCAGTTTTAGGCATATCTTATTGTAATTAGGATGCATTGGTTGTCCATGTTCAACGAGCTTTTCACAACACTCCACTGCAAATTCAAGTGAGTATATCCCAAGCCTCTGATGTCCGTATTTATCTGCGGCTAATATTAATATAGGTATTGCTGCATCATATTGCTCTAAGGCAGCTAGCGATCGCCCTTTGTAATAGTAGGTTTGAGGTAAATTAGAAAACTCGCTAATCGTGATGTTTGCGAGCTTAATACAGGTATCAAAATCATCTATATCAAAAGCTATGTGAATAAACTTTAAGCTCCAACTTGGTTGGTGTGTGATTTTTGGCATAGCTTGCTTAATCGCATAAATAGCGGCTTGTTTTATTTGCTTCACAATCACTTTATCTTCGAAGTTTGCCAATTTAGCCATTAACGCATGTAGCATTGCCCAAGCATATTGCTGTTTATAGTCTAAATCAGCATAGAGGCTGTAACCCATGGGTTTATTGGGTTTTCCATCATGATCAGTCGCTGGAAGATCTAATGTTTTGAGTTCTAATTGTGAGTATATATTCTCTTGTACAGAGCCTAGCACGCGAGGGGTTTTATAAAACTTGTTAGGAGATGGTTGTATTTTTTTTGCGATAGTTTCCATTATCAAATTGAAATCAATTGAGTCTGGGCAATATATAAATAAATCAACCAGTAGTGGCCAAGGATCTACCTGTTTTTGTAAATGTAGATTAATAAAGGCGATAAAAACGTCAAATGCTTCATCTAAGCGTTCTAGCTTAGCAAGGCATAAAGCCTGTAAATAATTGCAATCAGCGTGAAAAATTAGAGGGTATGTTTGAGTCGTTATTAAAGCATCTTTGTAGCGACCATTTTCAAATTGTAACGTCGCTATTTTAAGAGCGTTACTTTCCTCATTTTTTTTAAGATCTTTTATGTAGTATCGACGGGCGATAATCAAAGCAGAGCGAAGGTCTATATCCTCAGGGCTAGTATAAAAATAAGAGTTTAAATACGTATATGCTTTTTCATAATTTTTAAGGTGCAAATAACACAGACCAATCTCTTTAGTCATATTCATCGCATAAAAACTTTTCATAAGTTCTCGCTGCGCAAGATAAATAGTGAGTGCTATATCATAGTTTTTAAGCTTAAATTCTGCGTGTGCTTGTAAATCTCGCAGCTGATCTATGCTTGCATCTGTAGGCTCTGGCAATGAGGCAAGTAACTTACTAATTTCTGTGTATGCACCCAATGTCCATAAATAGTTAGCAACATAAAGATAAAGTGACTCGTCATTATAAAATACCAAATTAATTCGCTGCATAAGCGTAATTAGCTGCTCAGCTGTAAGCTTAGAATATATACATTGCTCTTCTATTAAGTTACGTAACTGAAGATGCTGCTGCAGCTGTTCAAAGCTGATATTGTGATCAATGTTAGATAGGGCATCGATTCGCAGTGGTAGGCTCTGAATATAATGATGCAGTGCAATAGCAAGTTCACGGTAGTGATTATTTTTATTGGTTACTAACTCACTAGAGATTTTCATACTCTCATCTAAAAATTTAAATACCGTGGCAGATAAAAAGTAATTCTCTGAAAAGAAATCAATTAAAGTAAATGAGACTTGCTGACTTTGATCGATATCCCAAAATAATGGCGACGAAAATAATAACTTCCATTGTTCAACATCGCTGCGAGATAACACATTACAATATAATTCATTGAGTGCTACTTGCAGCTCTGAAATAGAGCGAACACAATTTAACTCGATAGGTTGAGGCTTAACTATTTCAACTTCTGTAGGTGCGGGAGAGGGCTCTTTTTTATCAAAAAATGACTCGTTAATAACGCCTTTTTTTTCGTGCTCATCTTCAAATACTTGATTGGGTGCTTTGTCTTCATTTTTAGCAGGTCGTTTAGCCTCTTTAATAGCTAACTCATATGCTTTTCGTAAATCTTTAAACTCTTCGGGAAACTCTGTTGGCGATGTTTTTTTTAGAATCTCTGTATAAGCGAGTTTAATAAGGCGTTTATCTGTTGTGGCTTCAATGCCTAATATTTTCCAATGGTTCATTACTTCACTCTTAATTTAATGCATGTAATTTTTTAACTGAAACTATTTTTTATTAGCTAACTTTAATAACTAACTTTAATAGCTAATTTTAATAGCTAATTTTAATAACTAATTTTAATAGCTAAGATAGCGCTTTATATTTTCGATCATACGCTCTATTTTGTGGTTATCGTGTGTTTCTAACACTTCCATAAATTGACCAATCGCCTCGCCAATCTCTCGCCTTTTATCGCCTAGATTTTCTTGGAATAAACGCTCTAACTTTGCTTTAAATGCAGTATTTACAAGTTTGTCTTTAGGCAAAACCTTAAGTGCGTTAAGTCGTGAAAAACGTTCACGTAACTCACTTTCACTCAAGCTTTCTTCATTTTCGCCTACATAAGTGCGGTATTTTTTGTCACTTGCAACATTAGTCACTTCAACCTCAAGTACACCATTAAGATCGTAGGTATATGTTAAATATAACTCTTGTATTATATTTAACGGCTCAAGATTTATTTCTAAATCGCCTAAAAACACATTATCTTTAGGGAGATAATGTTCACCCTGATAAATTTTAATGAGTACTTTTTCTTGTTCAGGGTGAGCTGAATAAACAGAACGAGTTTCGCTTACAGGAATCGTCGCGTTACGTTCTATAATAGGCAAAAACTCAGACTGACCATGTTTGTTATTTACCTCCACGCCTAAAGTGAATGGGCAAACATCAGTCATTATTACGTCTTTCAATTCTTTAGCACGTGCGCTCATACCTGCCTGAATTGCAGCACCAGTAGCGATAGCATGATCAGGGTTATATTGAGTTTGCGGTATACGTGAAAACACACGGCTAATTTGCTGTTGAAAAATAGGCATACGCGTAGCGCCGCCAACAAGAATAAGTCCATCAACGTCTTCAAGTGTTAAGCCAGCGTCAGACATCGCACGGTTAATAGGAAACTTAATTCGCTCAATTAACTCGCTACACAATGTACGATAATCTTCCAGAGTGAGGGTATATGAATACGTTTTTTCTTTATATTCAAAATTAAAGCTGGCTGTTGACTCGTTAGTTAATTGGCACTTTAAACGCTCGCACAGCGACCAAATATTACGTAGTTCACTATCTGAGAAAAAACCTTTGTACAAATCGTTTTTCTTATAAAGATCTTCTTCAATAACGTTAGTAAAGTCGTTACCGCCTAAGTAGTTATCACCCGATGAGGCGTGTATTTCAAATATGTCGTTAAATACCTCAATAACCGACACATCAAATGTACCGCCACCAAGGTCCAGTACTAAGTAAGTTTGCTCACAGTCTTTATTATCGAGCCCATAAGCGAGTGCTGCGGCTGTGGGTTCATTAAGTAATCGCTCAACTTTAAGGCCTGCAAGTAAAGCCGCTTGTTGCGTTGCTTGACGTTGTTTATTGTTAAAATAGGCCGGTACCGAAATAACGGCTTCAGTAATAGGCTCTTGTAAATAATGTTCGGCTTGCTCTTTTAGGCTTTTTAATAAAATGGCTGATAGTTCAGTTGCGCTATAATCTTGCTCGCCCAATGAAAAGGTTTTATCAGTGCCCATAAAACGTTTAAATTCACAAATTGTGTGTGCGGGGTGGGTTGCTAATCGATCCCTAGCGGCTTGGCCTACAAGAATATAATTATCTTCCGACAAGCCAACAATTGAAGGAACGAGCACATTACCCTCCATATCTGGAATTAACTTAACCGCGTTATCTTGCCATATTCCCACTACGCTATGAGTTGTACCGAGATCTATCCCTATTTTCATTTTATTTCCTTTACAGAATGACTGAAATCATCGTTATTCTAAGTTACTTAATGCGTAGTCTTAAATTCAACTTAGTCTTGTGGAGTTGTATCGTACACTGGTAACAAAAACCTATTATTAATGTCTGAGTAAAAATCATACGCTTAATTATCTGTTTTTAAACTTAGTGATTGATATAAATCACTTTATATCAATTGCATATGATTTTATTCATTAATTCACAGAAACGATAATTAGCTCATCAATTTATATTACAGCTAAGCTAAGAAACATTTTAATAAAAATGGTTCCTTAAATGTGTAAAACTTTAAGCTAAGAGCGTAAATAATGTTGGAATGATTGAAGAGCAACGTATAAATAATACAAGAAGAGATTTAATAAATAAATTTAGATGAACATAGATAATTAGAGACTTGAGAGGGTGTTATAAATTGGTCGGTATGGAGAGATTCGAACTCTCGACCCCTGCCACCCCATGACAGTGCGCTACCAAGCTGCGCCACATACCGATTTGTATGCAATAGTACGTGTATTTTTTTAAAAATCAATAAGCGATTGTTTGTTTGGGTGTTTATTACGCAAGAAACCTAAAAAGGCGCTCTTGCGGTGTATTTACTGGCTAGTCTTTATTTAACCACTTTTTGATCGAGTCATACATCTCATCTCGTATTAATGGCTGAGCTTTTTTGTTAGGGTGTAAACTATCGTTTTGCATCAGCTCAGGTTGACCAGCAATATCGAGCATAAAAAAGTTCATTAAATGCGTATTTGTCTTTTCGCTAACGCGCGAGAAAGTGTCTGTAAACATTTTGCTGTAGCGCGGCCCGTAATTAGGGGGAATGTAAATTTCCATTAAAGCGGTCATTGCATTAGCTGCTTGGCTTTTTTGAATAAGAGACGTTAAGTTAGCTTGCATTTTTTTGACTGGAAAACCACGTAAACCGTCGTTAGCACCTAGCTCAATAAGTACATGAGTGGGTTCGTATTGCTCAAGCAATGCATCTAAACGGCGTAGGGCTCCACCCGATGTTTCGCCACTAATACTGGCGTTGATAAGTTCAATGTCGGCGTGTTCGTCATCGTATTTATCTTGTAACAATTTTACCCAGCCTTCTTCTTGTTGAAGTCCGTAGGCTGCGCTTAAACTGTCACCGAGTATTAAAATCGTGTTGTCGGCTGCTGCGCTCAGCGGTTTGATAACTAAAAATAAAATGAATACTAAACGTAGGATTGAATGAGTCATATGTCAGCGCTTTCTCAATTAAATATAATTCAGGTTAATGGTTTGTCTAAAGTAGTCTCTACCTTTGAAGGCGAGCTGCCCATCCTCAGTGACATCAGCTTTAATGTCAAGCATGGCGAGTCTGTTGCTATTGTTGGCACGTCGGGCTCTGGTAAATCAACGTTACTCAGTTTATTAGCAGGGTTGGATACCGCAAGCAGCGGCGAAATATTTTTAGATGGCGAGCCATTACACAATTTAGATGAAGAAGAGCGTGCTGCACTGCGCGCGGCTAAAATTGGGTTTGTGTTTCAATCGTTTATGTTAGTACAAAGCTTAACGGCACTTGAAAACGTTATGCTACCAGCAGAGCTTGCTGGCGAAAGTGATGCGAAAGAGCAAGCAATTGCATTGCTTGAAAAAGTGGGTTTGAGCCATCGAATTGACCATTACCCGTCACAGCTCTCTGGTGGTGAGCAACAACGTGTTGCTATTGCGCGTGCATTTATTGGTACACCTAACATATTGTTTGCTGATGAGCCTTCGGCTAACTTAGACAGCAAAAACGGTAAAATGATTGAGTCGTTATTATTTGATTTAAACACGCAACACGGCACTACGCTTATTTTGGTTACTCACGATGAAGGGCTTGCACAAAAATGTGAGCACATTATTCAAATAGAAGCGGGTTTACTGGTAAAAAGCGAAGTAGAGGACGTTGCTAATGTGGGTTAAGTTAGCGCTTAAGTTATTTTCGCGAGAATTTCGCCGTGGTGAGTTAACAGTTATAAGCGCAGCTATCGCCCTTGCTGTTTTAACCGTGCTTACACTGTCTATGGTTACTGAGCGGATAGGGCAAAGTATTGCGCAAAAAAGCAGTGCTTTTATTGCAGCAGACCGTGTACTTGCAAGCGATCATGTTCTCGACACTGCTTTTATTACTAAAGCACAGAGCCAAAATTTAAAAACGGCGCAAATGGTGTACTTCGACACTATGTTGTTTGCCGATGATGAAATGCAGTTTAGCTCAGTAAAAGCGGCATCTAATGCGTATCCGCTAAAAGGGCAGTTAAAAGTTAAAGATACCCTTACAGGTGAAACTAAGGTTGCTAATAGCGGGCCAACGCCTGGTAATGTGTGGCTAAGTGAGTCGGTATTTTACAGTTTAAATATTGATATAGGCGCGCAAGTAGAGCTTGGCGCTGCATTATTTAATGTTTCAAAAGTGATTGTAGAAGAGCCCGATGCGCCATTTAATGTATTTTCGAGCAGCCGCCGCGTGCTTATTAATATTGACGATGTGGCAAAAACCGAAGTTGTGCAGCCGGGTAGTCGTGTTTATTACCGCCAACTTTATGCAGGTAGTGAGGCCGACATAAATAGCTTTTACGAGTGGCTCAAACCACAAATGAAAGAAAACCAACAATGGTACGGCGTTAAAGACCGTCAATCACCTATTTCAAATAGTTTAAACCGTGCAGAGAGCTTTTTATTACTTGCCGGCCTATTAGGTATTATTTTAGCCGCAGTGGCTATAGCCGTTTCAGCAAAACGTTATTGTGAACGACAATACGACCCAGTAGCAATGATGAAAACGCTAGGCGGTAGCCGCTCAATGATCCGCAAAATATACATGCTCCATTTATTGCTTGTGTGTGCAATGGCGGTAAGTATTGGGCTTTTAATTGGTTATGGCTTGCAAGAAATAGCAACAAGTTACTTATCAAAAAGTATGGGCACAGAGCTACCTTTAGGTGGCTTTAAACCTTGGCTGGTGGCTATAAGCACTGGCGTAATTTGTGCTGTTATGTTTTCTATTAAACCGTTATTTGATTTATTTGATATTCCACCGCTTAGAGTGCTGCGCCGTAACTTAGGTGACAAGTTGGCAGTAAGTCGTGTGCATTTAGGCATGAGTGCGCTAACTGTGTTTTTATTAATGTGGTTATTTAGTAACAACATAAAAATAACGCTTATTTTGTTTGCCTCAACGCTTGCGCTAATTGGTGTGTTGTTTTTGATATCTAAATTAATATTTGGTGGCGGTCGAAAATTAGGGCTTAAGCCAGGTAACAGTTGGTCGCTTGCAATTGCATCTATTCAAAAGCGTGCAAATGTGAACGCGGTACAGTTAATTAGTTTTTCATTAGCGATTAAATTACTGCTGTTTTTAGTGGTACTTAAAAACGACATGATATCTGATTGGCAATCGCAACTTCCTGCCGATGCGCCTAATGCGTTTTTAGTTAATATTACGCAAAATGAGCTTGAGCCAATTAATGAGTATTTAGCACAAAAAGATATTCAGGTATCAGAGTTTTATCCCACTATTCGTGGACGCGTAAATGCGGTAAACGGCGAGTTGGTAGCACGTTCTGTATCGCTGCAAGACAACGAGAAAAAAGACGAAGAAGCACGTGCAGGTATTGGCCGTGAGCTAAACCTTACATGGCTTAAAGATGTGCCTGACCAAAATGAAGTAACACAAGGCACGTGGTTTGGTGAAAATGCGATGGCTGAAGCCTCAGTAGAGGAGTCGATGCTTGAGCGTTTAGATGTTGAGATAGGCGATACGCTTACATTTTTAATTGGTTCGCAATCGTTCGACGCTAAAATTACCAGTGTGCGCAAAGTTAATTGGGCCACGCTTAAACCTAACTTTTTTATTATTTTAAGCCCAGATGTACTTGCAGATTTTCCGGCGACGTATATTTCGTCGGTACGTATTAACCCAGATCAAAAGCGTGACTTTAGCCAGTTATTGCGTACTTACCCTACTATTACAGCGATTGATATTGATAACTTTGTTAAGCAAATACAAACAACTATTTCGCAAGTATCACTCGCCATTGGCTTTGTACTTGCCATTGTTGTGCTGTGTGGCGCGCTTGTACTTATATCGCAAGTGCAAGCTAGTTTAGGTGAGCGTATGCAAGAAATTGTAATACTGCGAACACTTGGCGCTAAAAGCCGACTAATTAAAAACGCGACCTTGTACGAGTTTTTATTACTCGGTGGTTTAGCTGGCTTAGTAGCTGCATTTTTTAGCGATATAGCGCTTTTGATTGTGCAGCAGCAAATGTTTGATTTAGCCGGTAAGTTACATCCGCATATATGGATTATTGGTCCGGTAGCTGGCGGCGTATTTGTGGCTGGTTTAGGCTATTTAATGATTGCCCGAACACTTAAACAAAACACCCAAGGATTAGTGCGTGCCCTAGGGTAAGCTTAAACTAACATGCTCCTTCAAATGCCCACCTAACACGTGGGTATTTTTGTTTTCTTTGTACTGGTAATTTATACAGTGCTCTGGCATTATTAGCGTAATTTAAAAATAATAACAATGGAGTGCTGTTTGGCCATTATTTTAGGGATCGATCCTGGTTCACGTTTGACCGGATATGGCGTTGTTGCCCACCAAGGTTCTAAATTTACATACCTAGGCAGTGGTTGTATTAAATTAGCCGATCATCCTTTTCCGATCAGGCTTAAAATGATTTACCAAGGCATTACACAGCTTATTGAGCAGTTTTCGCCAGAAACCTTTGCCATTGAAAAAGTATTTATGGCGCATAACCCCGATTCTGCTTTAAAGCTTGGCCAAGCTAGAGGCGCTGCTATTGTGGGTGCTGCAATGGCCGACTTGCCCGTATTTGAATATTCAGCTAGGCAAATTAAGCAAGCAGTAGTAGGTAACGGTGGCGCTGATAAAACACAAGTGCAGCACATGGTAAAAAATATTTTAAAACTACCCGGTACGCCACAGGCCGATGCAGCTGATGCACTCGCTATTGCGATTTGCCATGCTCATTCAGAACAAAATTTAATTAAACTAGCGGGTAGCGCAAGCAAAATCGTTAGAGGACGTTTAAGGAAATAACTATGATAGGCCGCTTAAATGGCGTTTTAGTCGAAAAACAGCCACCAGAAATATTACTCGAAGTAAGTGGTGTCGGTTACGAAGTACAAATGCCAATGACCTGTTTTTACGATTTACCAAAAATTGGTGAAAACGCGATTGTTTACACCCACTTTGTAGTGCGTGAAGATGCTCAATTATTATTTGGTTTTAATAATAAAGTTGAACGCGCCTTGTTTAGAGAGCTATTAAAAGCAAATGGCGTAGGGCCAAAACTTGGCTTAGCTATTTTATCGGGCATGTCGGCAAAGCAATTTGTAAGCTGTGTAAATAACGAAGACTCAACGTCGCTAGTTAAATTACCGGGTGTAGGTAAAAAAACAGCCGAGCGTTTAGTACTCGAAATGAAAGACAGATTAAAAGATTGGGGTAATGATTTATTTACGCCATTTAGTGACAGCGCAGTAATAGAGCCGATGAGCGATGCGACAATTGCTAATAATGCAGCCGATGATGCCGTATCGGCATTGGTTGCGTTAGGTTATAAATTGCCACAAGCGCAAAAAGCAGTAAAATCGATAAGCAAGCCCGATATGTCTACTGAGGTTCTTATTAGAGAATCTTTAAAATCAATGTTGTGAGTAACCCATGATTGAAGCGGATCGCTTAATTGATGCGACTGAAAAAACAAACGAAGACTCTATAGACCGTGCAATAAGGCCTAAACTTTTAGCCGACTACAGAGGCCAGCCTCATGTTAAGCAGCAAATGGAAATTTTTATTGAAGCTGCCCGAACCCGTGGTGAAGCGCTCGATCATTTATTAATATTTGGCCCACCAGGGCTAGGTAAAACCACGCTTGCAAATATCGTAGCCAACGAATTACACGTAAGTATTAAAACAACATCCGGCCCTGTACTTGAAAAAGCAGGCGATTTAGCTGCGTTACTTACTAATTTAGAAGAAGGCGATGTACTGTTTATTGATGAAATACACAGGCTAAGCCCGCAAGTTGAAGAAATACTGTATCCAGCAATGGAAGACTACCAGCTTGATATAATGATTGGTGAAGGCCCAGCTGCGCGTTCTATTAAATTAGACTTACCTGCATTTACACTTATTGGTGCCACTACGCGAGCAGGCTCGCTAACATCGCCACTGCGTGACCGTTTTGGTATTGTGCAGCGATTAGAGTTTTATTCTGTAGAAGATTTGTCGCACATAGTAGGGCGCTCTGCACATTATCTTGGTTTAGAAATGTGTGACGACGGCGCAACCGAAATTGCACAACGTTCACGTGGTACACCACGTATTGCAAACCGTTTATTACGGCGTGTACGCGATTACACACAGGTAAAATCTGACGGCACAGTAAACGCCGAAGTAGCTAAGCAAGCGCTTGATATAATTGATGTAGATAAAAGTGGTTTTGATTATATGGATCGCAAATATTTACTCGCCATAATTGAAAAATTCATGGGCGGCCCAGTAGGACTCGACAATGTAGCTGCAGCTATTGGTGAAGAGCGTGAAACAATAGAAGATGTAATAGAGCCGTTTTTAATTCAGCAAGGATTTATTCAGCGTACTCCGCGTGGTCGAATAGTGTCTGACAGTGCATACCATCACTTTGGTTTACTTCCTAAAAAAGACTAGCCTCATCATATACATTACTTGCTGTGGTTTATTGCGCAGCAGGTAATTGACTTAGTATACCTTTATTTCAAATATTTATACGGCTGGTATTTTACCCAAAACCTCAGCACACTGTTGCAAATGTTATTTCAAAATACTTATACGCTTTATAGTTAACTGTTAATTCACAGGGCGTTAAGACTTGCGAAGCTATCCTGCGTACCATTCAAACTAGTAACCGAATTACTTATTGTAAAATAGGTAGGGCAATTATTAGTTTATAAATAATACCAATCTGCTTATATATGGGGTCTACTTAACGTTAAGAAAATTACGCTAGAACTAGGCAAAAGTTTTTGTATCTAGTTGTTCTAAATAAAAAATTTTTAACGACGTTATAGTGCAATTTAATTCGTTAAATTGATCAAAGATTTATGCAGGTTGGTATAAAATATGTAGCGCACTAAATTGTAGGCAAAAAAAAGCCCGCAAAAAATGCGGGCAAACAACAAGTTGAAGGAAGTAATCCAGGGAACTACGTTTTACTGAATTTGGTTTTATCCAGAAAGAGTAAAACAATGTAATACGATAAAATATCCTATTACTAAGAACTTGGCTTAATGAAACTATCTCATTCAGTGCGCTAGTTCGGTATGGGAGAATAATACGTAAGATCACCTTTTTATTCAAACTAGAAAATTTGTATTTTCAGATTAGAAAAACTAATTCGGTGAATTTTATTGTTGTTTGAATCTTGCGCGTTAATTAATCGTTAAATTTATAAGTTAATGAAATTTCTAGCTTAAGTAATTTCTTTTGATGTGGCTCGGTATTAGTTTTACTGTTACGTGAAGGTAAGGCTTATAGGTTTTGAGTGTTTATGCTCTTATTTTGAATAAACGGCGCATTTTATGACGTTTTACTTATATATTTACGCATATTTATAGTTAGCGAGTTTATTTAAAAGATTAAATAAAATACTGAGGCAAAGGGAAATGCCAACTAAAGCTGTTTTTTAACGTTTTTTGTTGCCTATTCATAGCAATACCGTTGTCAGCTTGAAATGGACTAGATACACTAGATGCAACTTTTGACCGTATAAACGGTCATATTTACACAAATTAACCAATTTGCCGTATTTTGAAATTACTTAGGAGTTTAACGTGGGATCAGGGCTTAATTTTTTAGACCTAATTTTAGAAGCAAGCTTGCTTGTTCAGTTAGTGATGTTAGGGCTAGTTGCCATGTCTGTAATGTCGTGGACAATTATATTTCAGCGTAAAAAAGCAATATCAGATGCACTATCAAATGCTAAGAAATTTGAGCAAAAATTTTGGTCTGGTATTGATCTAAGTAAATTGTATAACGAAATATCGTCACGCAGCGGTCAGTCTCAAGGTATTGAAGCCTTATTTACTTCAGGCTTTAAAGAGTTTGCTCGTCATAAAAAGAATACATTTCAAAGTGCGAGTATTGTTATGGAAGGGACGCATCGTTCTATGCGTGTTGCGCTTTCTCGTGAAATTGAAAAAATTGAATCTAGCTTATCGTTTTTAGCAACGGTAGGTTCTATTAGTCCGTACATCGGTTTGTTTGGTACAGTGTGGGGTATTATGAATGCCTTTATTGCACTAGGTGAAGTTAAGCAAGCTACATTACAAATGGTAGCACCCGGTATAGCAGAGGCACTTATTGCGACTGCTATGGGTTTATTCGCGGCAATTCCGGCCGTTATTGCTTATAACCGCTTTTCAAATAGTGTTGAAAAGCTTGAGTCTCACTATATTAACTTTATGGAAGAGTTTGCTAATATTTTACACCGTCAAGCAGCTACACAAATAGAGGCACAAGCGAATGTATCAGCGTAAAAAGCGCCGTCCGGTCGCAGAAATTAATGTAGTACCTTACATTGATGTAATGTTGGTATTACTTATTATATTTATGGCAACAGCACCGCTTATTACACACGGTGTAAAAGTTGATTTACCTAAAATGGAAGAGTCTGATTTAGTTGATACTAAAGATACTCCTCCCATTATTGCTTCAATTGATGCAGAGGGTAAATATTATGTAAGCGTAGGTACTGATCCTGAAGAGCCTATGGAAGCACTTGATGTTGCTGCGGTTATAAAATTACAGTTAATGAAAAACCCTGACGTGCCAGTTATGATTAAAGGCTCGGGTAAGGTGTCGTATCAAGAAGTATTATTACTAATGGATTTTTTGAAAAATGCAGGCGTACCATCAGTAGGATTAATGACTGAATCCTTTGAGGGGAAGTAGCTGTATGAATAGTTCAGTAGTAAAATCGATAGTACTTCATTTAGGAATTGGTGGTTTTTTGTATGCGTCTGCAAACATTCATCCGCCAGCACCTAAAGTAATGGAAGTAACGCTTAATTCGGCTATACCTACGCCAGATAAAGCAGTATCAGCCGTTACAGTTGATCAAAAACAAGTTGAGCAAAAAATTGCTGAACTTCAAAAGAAAGAAAAAGATAAAAAAAGTGCTGAAGACAAACGTATCCGCGATTTAGAACGCAGAGCGGCCAATGCACGTAAGCAACGCGAATCTGAATCTAGGCATATTAAAAAGCTAGAGCAAGAACGTAAAGCTAAAGAAAAAGAAACAGCCGAGGCGCAAGCGCAAGCTAAAAAAGCACGTGCCATTGAGCAAAAAGAGCGCGCTAAAGCTAAGCAAGCTGAAAAGCAAAAGCAAGAAGCTGAAAGTGCAGCAAAAGCTGCTGCTGATAAGCGTAAAACCGAAGAAGACGCACTTAAAAAAGCAGAAGCTGAACGTAAAAAACGTGAAGAGGAAGCAAAAGAGCGTGCAGCCGAGGCAGAACGTAAACGCCAGCAAGCAATGCAAGAGCAAATGTTACAAGAGCAACTTGCCAAAGAGCAGGCTGCCCGTAGTAAAATACGTCAACAACAAGTGGTAAGCGAAGTTGATAAGTACCGTGCATTAATTATGGCGCGTATTCAGCAAAACTTATTGATTGATGAAAAAATGAAAAACCAACAGTGCCGAGTAAATATTCGTTTAGGTTTTAATGGTTTAGTAACGCAAGTTAAATCATTAGGTGGCGATAAGTTGGTATGTGAAGCTGCATTAAGAGCAGTGCGCATGGCCGACACATTACCGGTATCTAAAGATAAAGACGTATTCGAACAACTTAAGAATATTAATTTAACAATCAAGCCAGAATTTTAAAGGAATGATATGTTCAACAAAATAAAAATAGCCTGTTTAGTTTTACTGTTTGGGTTTGTGGGTGTTGCTAATGCAGCACTTGAAATTGTAATAACTGAGGGTGTAGACGGTGCAAGGCCCATTGCTATAGTACCTTTTAAGTACCAAGGTGTTGGCCCAATCCCTGAAAAATTAAGCAGTGTTATTGCTGCCGATTTAATGCGCAGTGGTAAATTTAAACCTGTAGATGTAGCGCAAATGCCACAACAGCCAACCAAAGATAGCGAAATTGATTACGCATCTTGGGTTAATAAAGGTGTGGAAGCGATATTAGTGGGCGAAGTTGAGCAGCAAACTGATGGGCGTTACTTAGTGCGTTATGAGTTAGTTGACGTGATCCGCGGCCAAATTACCGGTGGCAACACACAAATGATGAGTAATGGTAAGCTAGTTAAAAGCCAAGATCATATTTTGGAAGCGCGTGAAAGTGTTATTGGTGAAAGTGGTTTTCGTCGTTACTCTCATCGAATCAGTGACGTTATTTATGAAAGATTGACTGGTGAAAAAGGCGCGTTTTTAACTAAAATTGCCTATGTAATAGTACGTGATAATGACCCTAAGCCTTATCAGTTGGTTGTTGCCGATTACGATGGTTTTAATGAGCAGGTATTACTTCGCTCAAAAGAGCCGTTAATGTCGCCAGCATGGTCACCAGATGGCACTAAACTAGCGTATGTAACGTTTGAAAATCGTCAAAGCCAAATTTACATTCAAGACATTTACACAGGTAAACGCGAAATAATAGCAAGTTACCGTGGTATTAATGGTGCGCCTCAGTTTTCGCCAGATGGTAAAAAGCTACTTTTAGTGCTTTCTAAGGATAAAACGGGTGCAACAGAGATTTATATGCTTGACTTAGCTACACGTAAAGAAACACGCTTAACAAATCACCGCAGCATAGATACTGAACCATCGTGGCATCCAAATGGTCAAGATATAGTATTTACATCTGAAAGGGGTGGTAATGCTCAGATTTATAAGTTAAATTTAAAAACAGGCAGGTCACAACGACTTACCTTTGATGGCGATATGAACCTTGCGGGTTCTATATCACCAGATGGAAAAGAATTAGTGATGGTTAACCGTACCAACGGGCAGTACCATCTTGCTAAGAAAGAGCTGGCTACAGGTGCGTTTCAAGTATTAACAAGAACACGCCTAGATGAATCACCGAGCATAGCGCCAAATGGTTCGATGATTATATATAGCACGCTTCATAATAATAAACAGGTACTTGCGCTAGTATCGATGGACGGCCGCTTTAAAGCACGGTTACCTGTGCTAGACGGACAAGTAAAGGCACCAGCTTGGTCGCCATACTTACAGTAATATTACTGGTTTACTCAAAATAGGAATCTACTCAATGCAACTTAACAAAATACTTAAAGGCCTGCTAATTGCTGTGCCAGTAATGGCATTAGCAGCTTGTAGCTCATCTTCAGATATTGACGAAGGTGCTGCAAACCAATCAAACCAAGGTGTTGTTGAGCAATCAATGAATACTGATACGGTTGAAGTAGCGACAATTTCTCCAGAACAACAAGCAGAAGAGCAACTTCGTCAAAAGTACGAAGCACTTCGTCAAGAGCAAGTAATCTACTTCGATTTTGATACTGCAACAGTTGAAAGCAAGTATGCAGACTTACTTCGTGCACATGCTGAGTTTTTAGTTCAAAACTCATCTGTTAAAGTACTAATCGAAGGCCACGCAGATGAGCGCGGTACTCCAGAGTACAATATTGCACTAGGTGAGCACCGTGGACAAGCAGTTGAAAAATACCTATTAAGTTTAGGTGTTTCAGCTAGCCAAATGTCAGTGGTAAGCTACGGTGAAGAGAAGCCAATGGTTAAGTCTCGCACTGAATCAGCTTTCGCTAAAAACCGCCGTGCGGTACTAGTTTACTAAGATAAGAGATATTATGAAGCCGAAAATTATTTTGGCAGCCATGATATTGAGCGGGAGCACCCAGTTAATGGCTGCTCCCGCTCCTGTTTCAGAAGCTGCAAGTTCACAATCAAGTATTGAGAAGCGATTAGCGTCGCTTGAAAATATGATGCAGTCGCGTAACTTTTTACAAGTAGAGTTACAGCAACAGCTTAATTTGTTGCAAGACGAAGTAAGTCAAATTCGCGGTGTAACCGAAGAGCAAAGCTACAAGCTTGAAAAAGTACTGCAGCGCCAGCGTGAGTTATATCAAGAAATTGAAAACCGCGTGAGCCAGGCTTATACACAGCCAGCAGCAGCTCCCGCAACTGATTACACGCAACAAAGCAATGCACAGACCTATAGCAGTGACTTATCTGAAAATGAAGCCTATGAGCGCGCTGTCGCGTTAATAATGAAAGATAAACGCTATGACCAAGCGATTCCTGAATTTCAAACGTTTTTAACTACCTACCCAAACTCTGTCTATGCGTCTAATGCGCATTATTGGTTAGGGCAGTTGCTTACTATTAAAAATGATGGTGTAAACGCAGTAGAGCACTTTAAAGTCGTTGTGAACGAATTTCCAAATTCTAATAAACGCCCAGATGCGATGCTAAAGTTAGGCACACTTTTACAAGATCAAGGTTCAGCGGCGCAAGCGCAAAAAATATTGAGCGATCTTATCAATCAATACCCAAGTACAACCGCTGCAAAACTAGCAACTGATCGTTTAGGAAACTAAAGTTCACTAGCGATTAAATTTCTAGTTAGGGCGAGCAAACTACATGGAAACTCTCGAAGAATCTTGGATTTGCATGTAGTTTGAGCACAAACGGTTTAATTTTGTGCATCTAGACATAAAAACTTAAAAAAAGAGACAATTTCGGTTGCACTCATTTTATAAATAAGTATTATAAGCGCCCGCAGCAAACGAATGGTTACCCCACTCGAAATGCGACAAAAAGAGCGGGTTATTAGCTCAGTTGGTAGAGCAGTTGACTTTTAATCAATTGGTCGATGGTTCAAATCCATCATAACCCACCATTCTTTGAATGGTCTTTTATCGGCGGATTTACGTAGAATACTAAGTTGTTATAAAACGCAACGTCAGAGCGGGTCATTAGCTCAGTTGGTAGAGCAGTTGACTTTTAATCAATTGGTCGATGGTTCAAATCCATCATGACCCACCATTCTTTATTCCTTGTGAATAGTGTGTGGCATCAATCGGCGGATTTACGCAGGCTTTAACTTAGAAATAAGTTAGCAATTGGAACGGGTTATTAGCTCAGTTGGTAGAGCAGTTGACTTTTAATCAATTGGTCGATGGTTCAAATCCATCATAACCCACCATTCTTTATTCCTTTGAATAGTGATTGGTTCCAATCGACGGATTTACGTAAAGTAGTAAGTTGCATTTAAAACGCAATAATAGAGCGGGTTATTAGCTCAGTTGGTAGAGCAGTTGACTTTTAATCAATTGGTCGATGGTTCAAATCCATCATAACCCACCATTCTTTATTCCTTGTGAATAGTGTTTGGCATCAATCGGCGGATTTACGTAAGCTTCATTCATAATTGAATAAGTGCATAGAGCGGGTTATTAGCTCAGTTGGTAGAGCAGTTGACTTTTAATCAATTGGTCGATGGTTCAAATCCATCATAACCCACCATTCTATGAAAAGTTATATAAGAGCGGGTCATTAGCTCAGTTGGTAGAGCAGTTGACTTTTAATCAATTGGTCGATGGTTCAAATCCATCATGACCCACCATTCTTTATTCCTTGTGAATAGTGTTTGGCATCAATCGGCGGATATACGTAAGCTTCATTCATAATTGAATAAGCGCATAGAGCGGGTTATTAGCTCAGTTGGTAGAGCAGTTGACTTTTAATCAATTGGTCGATGGTTCAAATCCATCATAACCCACCATTCTATGAAAGTTTTAATCGGCGGATTTACGCAGCTTTTTACAAAGCAGATTTATATTAGAGCGGGTCATTAGCTCAGTTGGTAGAGCAGTTGACTTTTAATCAATTGGTCGATGGTTCAAATCCATCATGACCCACCACTCTCTAATACTTTCCTTTATATTCTTTTTTAAATTCCCATTCTATTTTTTATAAACAGCTTAACTAGTTTGCTGTTATTTATGTTTATATTCTCGTATAATTCGCCCTAATTAATGCACTGTAGATAAGTGGTCGAGAACATGAGTCTAGCTCAAACTATTATGCCTGAAGGTTATATTTTCCCCCCTAAGCCAGCACCGTTAACAAATGACGAGCAAGGCGAATATAAAGCGCGTATAAAACAATTACTAAAAGATAAAAATGCAGTACTTGTTGCACATTATTATACCGATCCTGAAATTCAAGCACTTGCAGAAGAAACCGGCGGCTGCGTTGCCGATTCGCTAGAAATGGCACGTTTTGGTGCACGTCACGATGCAGATATGATCATCGTCGCGGGCGTGAAATTTATGGGCGAAACAGCCAAAATTTTAACGCCAAATAAAACGGTTGTAATGCCAACGCTTGAAGCGACGTGTTCGCTAGATATTGGTTGCCCGATAGACGAGTTCTCAGCGTTTTGTGATGAGCACCCTGACCGTAAAGTGGTTGTGTATGCAAACACCTCTACGGCTGTTAAAGCACGTGCAGATTGGATTGTAACCTCATCATGTGCACTTGAAATAGTAGAGCACCTTGATGAGCAAGGCGAAAAAATCATTTGGGGCCCAGATAAGCACCTTGGTAGTTATATTCAAAAAAATACCGGTGCTGATATGCTTATGTGGAATGGTGCATGTATCGTACATGACGAATTTAAAACTAAAGCCTTAAAAGATATGAAGGCGCTACACCCAGATGCAGGCGTATTAGTTCATCCTGAGTCACCAGCAGAAATTGTTGCACTTGCCGATTCGGTTGGATCTACTAGCCAATTAATTAAAGCTGCGCAAACAATGGACAATAAAAAGTTTATTGTCGCAACCGATCGCGGCATCTTTTATAAAATGCAGCAACTATGTCCAGATAAAGAGTTTTTTGCGGCTCCAACGGCAGGTGAGGGCGCTTCATGTAAAAGTTGCGCACATTGTCCTTGGATGGCAATGAATGGCTTAAAAGCGATTGAGGAAGCCCTCATAAGCCCTAAAGGTAAAGAAGTATTCGTTGATATGGGTTTACGCGAAGGCGCACTTAAGTCGCTTAATCGCATGCTTGAATTTACTGCGAGCATGGCTAAGTAATTTTAAAAGTATAAATTAAAACGGTTAGGTCTTAGATTTAGCCGTTTTTTGTGCCTATAGATAAGCTATTGCTTGATAAGTAAGCATTTAAAGGCTCATATTTAAAAATGCCTTGCACCTTAAGGGTCTATTTCATACTATAGCGCGCTGTTGCATTACACAATTGCAGCACTGTGGAGGGATGGCTGAGTGGCTGAAGGCGCACGCCTGGAAAGTGTGTTTAGGTTTATCCCTAACGAGGGTTCGAATCCCTCTCCCTCCACCATTATTCTTAGAACCCAGTTACTAATATCGAAAGGTATTAGTAACTGGGTTTTTTAATGCCTTCGCAATGACTAACTATTAACTAAATAGAGTGTTGATAACATGCTTACAAGCTCATGTTTTTCAATTGGCTTTGAAACGTAACCATCAAATAACTGTCTGTATATTTCTTTTTGCTCTGTAAAAACATTAGCAGTTAACGCGATAACAATTTGTTCGTTATTAAGCGCCTTAATTTTTTTACATGCCTGAAGACCATCCATTTTAGGCATTTGAATGTCCATAAAAATAATGTCTGGCTTGTGTGACTCGTATAATGAGATTGCTTCTAAACCATTGTTGGCAATAATAATGGTGGCTTTTGTAGGCTCAAGCATTGCAGATGCAACAAGCTGATTTATTTTATTATCTTCAGCTAATAAAATAGTTTTTCCAGATAGGTCAGGAAGCTCAACATTTTTTGTTATTAATGTGCTTTCATCAATCTGTGCTTGTTTTAATGGTAAGTACACATAAAACTGACTACCTGAATCTAATTGGCTTGTTACTTTAATTTCGCCACTCATTAAACCTATTAATGATTTAGTAATAGGTAAGCCAAGACCTGTACCGCCATATTCACGCGTAGTTGATTGCTCTGCTTGTTCAAAGCGCTCAAACAATCGCTCTATAGCCTGCTCAGAAATTCCAATTCCGGTGTCTGATATACAACAACATATTTTGTTTTCGTCGGTTAGCCTAAACGTTACTGTAACGCCACCTTGCGACGTAAACTTAATCGCATTAGATATTAGGTTTAAAAATATCTGTCTGAGTCTAACGGGGTCGCCCACCCAATACTTATGCTCAATATTAATTATAAATTTAAGGTATATATTTTTATCACTGGCTTGCAGGCCAAGATCAGACTCTAAGTGGTGAATAAGTTCAAAAAGGTCGAATGATTTATATTCTAATGAAAGCTTCCCAGCTTCAATTTTAGAAAAGTCGAGGATATCATTAATAATAGTGGTGAGTGAGCGGGTCGAATAAAGTGATTTTTTTAAATACTCTTTTGATTTTTCATTCAATGGCTGCTCTTGCAGTAACTGTAATGTACCTAGTATGCCATTCATAGGTGTGCGTATTTCGTGACTCATATTTGCTAAAAATTCAGATTTAGCTTGTGATGCCTGTTCAGCTAATTCTTTAGCATGTCCGAGAGCTTGTTCGTGATTAATTTGTTCGGTCAAATCGTATGCTACACCCAAATAGCCAACAATTTCATTTTCGTTATTTAATAAAGAGGTAACACTTATATTAACTTGTATGTGCTCGCCTGTAGAAGAAATGTATGTCCACTGATTGATATCAGGCTCTGTAGAAGTTGCTTTTAAGATAAACACTTCAAAACCAGGGAAAACAGGTTCATTTAACTCTGCACTAAGCTGTTTGGCTTTTTTTATAATTTCTTCTTTTAAATGAAAAATACCCGGATTTTCAATTCCAATAACGTCTTTTGCTCTATAGCCTAATAACTTTTCAGAGGCTGGATTAAATAAAGTAATTAAGCCATTTATGTCGGTCGCAATAATAGAGTAACTGGCACTGTTTAAAATACTTTGTTGAAGCATACTTATATCAGCAATTTCTTTAGTGCGTAATTTTACTTCTTTTTCTAATTTTAAATTTGTTTGCTGCAGCATATGCTTATTTTGTTTAGCTTTGATAATTCTTCGCTGTGTTCTTTGTGCTCTACGGTAAAAAAACAGCTGAATTATTAAAGTTATAAACATACAAATAAGGGTATAAAAAACACCATTGACAATAGCTTGATATTTACTCGGCAAGTGTAGTGATTCAATAAATGTGTCTGAAGCACTAAGTGTGATTTCCCATGTTCTTCCCATCACTTTAATTACTTTATTTAACTGATAATCAGCCGAGTTGCTTTTAATGCCGTAGCTAAAAAAGTCAGTTTTAACGTTGTTACCTATGTCGCTAATGACTAGCTTATTTTCATCAGCTTGGGAAAGAGAATCTAAAATATTGTTTATTAATAAAGGGGAGTAAGTCCATCCAATTAATTGCTCTAAACGCTGGATTTTATCAGTTGGAATAATAATATTTTTATAAACTGGTAGTAAAATTAAAAAGCCTTGTTTCGATTTGCTATCCGCTTGGATTAACGTAATAGGCGCCGATAATTGAACTTGGTTATTAATTGCAGAATTTAATGCTGCTTTTTTACGTGTACTTTCCGATGCAATATCGAGTCCTAGAGCCCGTGAATTACTTTGCTCAGGAAATATATACTGAATAATAAAGTGCTCATCACTTTCGTTAGCTAGTTTATTTAGTTTAAATATTTGGTTAGGTCGATCGGATTTTGCAGTTTTTAAGAATTGAGCTAAGTTTTCGGCATTCACTTTTCTTATAAAGCCAATACCATTTGCTCCAGGGAATTCTTGGGCGTAATTGCGACTGTTAGAGTAATTGGAAATTGTTTGGTAGCTTAAATTATTAACGCCAATGCCGTGTATAAATCCTTTTAAACCGTATAGCCCATATTTATATAAGTCGAATCTGCTAGTAACGCCTGTTGAGAGTGAAGAAAGGCGGTTGTTGAGGGCTTCATTTATTTTTTTATTAACAGCATCTTGATGTGCAGTGTGGGCAAAGTAAGTTAATACAATACCACTGATGAAAAAAATAGCATGAGTAAGCACCGAGATTAATAACCTTTTACTAACCGGTCGTCCTGAAAACATTAACTCATCCTTTATTATTAATATACTGACAGTATATCTGTTTTATCATCGAAATAAATATAGCACTTATTATTCAGGATACAACTTTGTTATTAATTAGAATATATATATTTTATAAAGGTTTAGAGTAGATGTAATATAAAAAGTTGATTTTACTCACCAAGATAAGACGAACATGCATATAAATATAATAATTTTTATGTTCTTTGCTACTTTATAGCGAACAACAAAAGTATTAGCTAAAGGTGCTGATTTTTATATTTATCGATTTTTTAGTGAATATTAGGTGCTCAAAAAACAACGGATAGCTTTTAGTTTTTGCTTATAACTTTACTTTGGTAAGTTTAAATAAAGTAAAATTTAACCAATATTATGACGCTTTTAAAGGGAACTATCGGTATAGGTACGAGCGAGCAAGAGACAATGCTCACCTTGCTTTTATAATTCATCCGAAACAAAACAAACACTTAATATTTTATAATATGAAAATTAAAACATTAAAAACTTATATTGTTCTATATTTTAGTAGCGTGAAAGAAAACGTGATTACTTAAAATGTAATTACCATATGACATGTTTACCGTGTAGGTCGAAAAAATACACGCTGCTATGCACTGCACAGTTAAAACTTAAACAAAACAAGGTAACGGAGATAACTATGGCTCACCGAGTATCTAAATTACTTGCGGCAACAGGCGCAGTATTAACATGTATTTCTATTCCTTCGTATGCCGCTGTTAATGGGCTGACAGAACAAGATGAATTTAATATAAAACTTAGATCAATTTATTTTGACCGTGACTACGATAACGACGCAAGTGACGATTCAACTTTTGCTCAAGGTATAGAGCTCAATTACACATCGGGTTATATAAACGATTTAGTGAGTGTGGGTGTATCGACTTACACCGTGATGGATATTAATTCTACGGGTTCAGCCGCAGGTAATATTTTGCCAGCAGGTAATGAGAGCGGTGGAGTTGACGATAGCTTTTCTAAATTTGGGCAATATTTTTTAGATTTTAAATTGGGCAATAACGGTCACGTTAAAGTGGGCGGGCAAAAAACCAAAAGTATGTTGCTTAAAAGCTCTGGGAGTCGGGCTATTCCTAATACTTTTAGAGGCGTTTTTGGCGATTACAAAATTGGTAACACTAAATTATACGGTTACGTTTACGATAAATGGAGCCGTCGACACGATGATAGATGGGAAGACTTTTCTACCGATCAATCGGCAACTGGTGCTATTAGCGTAATTTGGGGCGTAGGTGCTACGCATAAAAAAGACAATCTAATATTAGAGGCTGAATATTTAAATTCGCGCAATTATTTAAGTAAAATAGGGTTAAAAATCAGTTACGACATTAAGCTTGAGCAAAGTAAGTTAACCCTTTCAACTGGCATATTTACCTCACAAGATGATGGCGATTTATTTGTAACAGGCGCAGAGGGTGGTGATTTAGATGATGAAGATACATCTGGTGCATTAACAGGTTTAACCAAAAGTGAAAACGATGGGTTTGCCTATTACCTAGATGCTGATTGGAAAAAAGATATTTGGAGTGTAGGTGCGGCATTTACTAAAGTAAGTGATGCTTGGATTGAAGATAATTTCAGTGGCGACCATGGTACAAACCCATTTCCAACTCGCTCATTAATTGGTGCTGATTTAACAAACCAAAATGAAACATCATGGCAAGCTCGTTTAGGAATTGATTTGAAAGCAGTATCGCCTGGCTTAACAACTAAATTTTACTACACAGACGGCAGCGATGCTGAAAACTCTGCGTTGGGTAAGTTAGGTGGCACAGCCGACGAAAAATATTGGGCTGTAGATACCCGCTATAAAGTTGAGAAAATAAAAGGCTTAAGCTTACGCTGGCTATTTGTAGATTATACAACCGAAAAATCAGGCAGTGTTGATGGTGTTAAAGGCGATAGAGCTGACCATCGAGTTTATGTAGATTACACTATTAAATTTTAACATGACTTTTAATAAGCCAATGCAAATTTTATGCATTGGTTTTGTTTCCTTTTTTAATTACCTTTATGATAAAACTAACAAATAAATAATAAAAATTAAGCTAATATATGTTTTCTCTTCAACAGTGGCAATCACAGGGTCAATTTACTCAAATTAGTGGCCATCAAATTTTTACTAAAACAGCTGGTGATATAACTAAGCCTGCGCTGCTTTTAATACATGGCTTTCCAAGTGCTAGTTGGGACTGGGAAGGTATGTGGCAAACCCTTAGTGAACATTATTTTGTAATTACACTCGATATGCTAGGTTTTGGTTTGTCAGATAAACCTAAAAATGCAGGCTATAAAATTACTGAACAAGCCGACTTATATACTCAATTTTTAAAAACGTTAAATATTAATGATATACATATTTTAGCTCATGACTATGGCGATACTGTGGCTCAAGAGTTATTAGCAAGGCAAGTTGTTAGCCAAAGTGACTTTAAAATAAACAGTGTGTGCTTTTTAAATGGTGGGTTATTTCCTGAGGTGCATAAACCCTTATTTATACAAAAGCTTTTACTTTCAAAGCTAGGTTGGATAGTGCCAAAATTAATGAATAAACAAAAATTTGCCAATAATCTACTTACTATTTTTGGTAAAAGTACACCGCCTTCAAAACAAGTGGTAGACACACTTTGGGAGCTGCTAATTTATAAAGATGGCTTAGCCGTAATGCCCAAACTCATTAGTTATATAAAGCAGAGGCAGCAAAACCGAGCACGCTGGGTTGGTGCCATCATAAATAGCAATATACCACTTACGTTTATAGCAGGCGCAGAAGACCCCATCTCTGGTAAGCATATGATTGAGCATTATAAAAAGCTGATCCCCAATGCGCGCGTACAAGAGTTTGTAGAGCTTGGGCATTATCCGCAAGTAGAAAATCCAGATGCAATTACGCAGGCTTATTTGAATTTTAGATATTGCCACTAAAAACGCGGCTACTAAATTAAGTGCCGCGTTTATAAATTTTAGAACTCTGAGTATTTAGGCTTTGAACCTTAATATTTTTGCTTTGGTGCTCTTAATTGTTTTTCAAACTCATCTGAAAACAATATCGTGCCATCATCTTCCTCTGTAGGGAAGGCAGCAATAAGTAAGTCATCTTCCTCAAGGCCTGGTGTCCAGCGACTAAACCAGTCAGCAAGTGGGATTGCTTTAGCGCTGCAGCCAGCCCATTCTCCAGTTGCCCATGCTTCTGCAAATTCACGAGTTGGCCAAACTGGCACACAGTCGTCATCTTCGTTGGCAAGCATAACGCAGCCATCATCATCGTTTAAAATCCATACTTGCTTGAACTGTTGTACGGTTTCGAACATATAGGCTAGGCGTTTTTTGGCTCCAAGCCCTAAAATTACTGCGTGTTCTTCGCTTAAATTTGGCGTTGTCATAATTAGCTCACTTTTAATTACTATATCTAAATTATATGCACACAAGTATATCGAGTTATATGACAGAGTGTTGAAAAGTTGCTATTTAATTTCAACAATGCAGATCTAATTTGTAGATTGATCAGTATAATTTCTCACTAATTTGAGCGATCATTCAAAAATAAGCTTGAATGTTTGTAAAAAGGCCACATTGTAGTAAGCATATACTTAATGAAGGATTGAAAAATGACAACTGATCTACTTGCTCCGTTTAAATTAAATAACACGATTGAGCTTAAAAACCGCGTACTTATGGCGCCATTAACGCGTTGTATGGCTGACGATAACTTAGTGCCAACACAAGATATGGTTGAATATTATGCTCGCCGTGCCGAAACCGGTTTAATTATTAGTGAAGCAACTATTATTCGTCCAGATGGACAAGGTTACCCAAATACTCCGGGTTTATTTACCAGCGAGCAAATTCAAGGTTGGAAAAAAGTAACTGACGCTGTGCACGCTAATGGCGGCAAAATGTTTGCACAGCTATGGCATGTTGGCCGTGTTGCACACCCTCACTTTTTTGATGGCGATGTACTTGCTCCATCAGCAATTGGCGTTGAAGGCTCTGTCCCTCGTATGCGTGAGCTTACATACATCACACCAAAAGCAGCCACTACTGATGATATTAAAAGTCTAGTTGCTGATTTCGCAAAAGCTGCTGAAAACGCAATTGAAGCAGGCTTTGATGGGGTAGAGATTCACGGTGCTAACGGTTATTTAGTGGACCAATTTTTACATTACGCTGCAAATACACGCAGCGACGAATATGGTCAAACGCCTGAAAACATGTCGCGTTTTGCACTAGAAGTAACCGATGCGGTTATTGCTGCTGTAGGCAGTGATCGTACTGCACTTAGATTAACACCGGGTGCTTACTTTAATATGAGCGAAGATAGCCGCGATAAAGCGGTATTTGATTACTTATTACCAGAGCTTGAGAAGAGAGATTTAGCGTACTTACACGGCGGTATTTTTGACGACAGCATGCGCTTTGACTCGCTTGAGGGCAAAAGCATCTCTGAATTTTTACGTGCAGGCTACAAAGGTACATTAGTAGGCGTAGGTAGTTATAGTTTTGAGTCAGCAAAAGAAGCTATTAACGATGCTAAGTTTGACTTAATAGCGATTGGTCGCCCACTTATTGCAAACCCAGATTACATTAGCAAAATTGCAAACGGTGAAGAGTTAGTACCATACAGCGATGAAATGCTTGCACAATTGAAATAAATTACTATTTGTAATAAGTTCTAGAAAATAATTAAGACACCCAAAGTTAAACCTTTGGGTGTCTTTTTTTGTACATATTCCCGCCATAAATCTTCCATATTTGTTTAATTTTTATGTAAATAAAGTTCATCCTCGTTGTCATATTTAAAATTCATACTGTCCGCGTTTTCATATTTCATAATTAAAATCAAACGGGACAACAATGTACGCTTTAAAAAACAAATCGCTTTTGAGCATGGCAATTGCCATGGCTGTATCAACATCTAGTTATGCTAACGACAACACCATAGAAGAAGTAACCGTGGTTGCTAAACCAACGAGCTACGCTAACAATGTTATTGAGCCTGCAATGCTTGAGCAACAAAGTTCGGTATCGAGCATATTATCGGTTATTGATAATTTACCGGGTATTAGCATAAATGAAGGTGATGCATTTGGTGGCGACGATTGGTCTACTACAATCACCATGCGTGGTTTTAGTATTGATGGAAACCAACAACAATTAGGTATGACCGTTGATGGCATTCCCAATGGTGGCTCTAATTATGGCGGTGGTGCTAAAGCTAACCGTTACTTGGAGAGTGAAAATTTAGCAACAGTAGAAGTAGGTCAAGGTACGTCTGATATTAAGTCGGCTTCACTTGAAGCACTAGGCGGGACATTTAACTTTGTAAGTAAAGACCCAAGCCTTGAAAAAGGCACTACCTTTGCGTATACATCAGGCAGCCACGATGCCACGCGTTATTACTTTAAACACGAAACAGGCACTGTTTTTAATAACACACAAGCGTACGTAAGTTACTCGCAAACAGATACAAGCCGCTGGATTGGCTCAGGCAGTAATGGGGGCAAAGACAACCAACACGCAGAGCTTAAGTTTGTATCTAATTTTGACGATTTAACACTTACCGGGCGTTTATCTTACGACGATGTAAGCGAGACAAACTATAACAGCGTAAGCCTTGAGCAGTTTGAACAAACACCAGAGTGGGATCAGCTAACATGGAATTGGACAGGAATTCCGCATTTTGACCAAATGTTTGCTGAAGGTTGGGGAACGCTTCGTGAAAATACCTTAGGCTATTTAAAATTTGAATACGCGATTTCGCCAACTTCATTATTAACCGTTAGTCCTTATTATCATAAAAATTCAGGTCGCGGCGATTGGATCCCACCTTATTTAACAACGCCTGTTGATGAAAATGGCGAACCAACAACACAGGGCGGCACTAATGCAGGCTCTTATGGTTTTGCTGATAGTGAGGGCAACCCGCTTGCACCAAATGCCGATTGTACGCAAAGTTTGAGCTGGCCATGGGAGTCGGGTCCTGGTTTAAATCCTGCGTGTTACGATGCAACAGCAACGCCGGTTATGTCTTACCGCCATACGCATTACAACAAAGATCGCTTAGGTGTAACGGCAAATTACCAAGCTACATTTGGTGATCACGATATAGAAGCGGGCTTTTGGTATGAGCAAAGCGAGCGTGACGAGTCGCGTGATTGGCACAAAGTAATTGATGCGCGTATTTATCATCACTTTGATAGCACGCCTTACTGGACACAATACAAAAACACTTTTGATACCGATACATTCAAATGGTACCTACAAGACTCGATTAATTTTGGTGACTTAACATTAAATATTGGTGCAAAACAGTATTTAGTTGAATTACAAAAGTACGACCACTTTGCTAACGAAAGATCAGATAAAGTAGATAGCGACTCAGACGTGTTATTTAGTGGTGGTGTATTGTATCAGCTAAATAACAGCACAGAATTATTTGCCAGTTACAGCGAGAATTTTTCAGCAATAAAAGACGGTGTACTTGAGCGAGACAGCTCAACGCTTACAAACATAGAGCCAGAAACTGCCGACAATATCGACTTTGGTGTACGTTACAAAGCCGACAGATTAACTATTACAGCGACGGCTTACAGTGTTAAGTTTGATAATCGCATTACCTTTATTGCCCCTGGTAGTGGCACAGACGGCATTGATTACACGATTGGTACAAATGGCTCGTACGTAAATGTAGGGGGTATTGACTCAAATGGGCTCGAGCTTGCAGCAAGCTATATGTTAACACCAAGCTGGAGCGTGTACTCGTCGTATACTAATAGCAGTTCTGAGTATTCATCCGATGATCCAAATGCATACGATTCACAGGGCGTAATATTAAAAGACGAAAGTGGTAATGAGGTAGCACTAAGCTTTAGAAAAGGCGACAGCATAATAGATTCATCAGAGGATTTATTTGTGGTATCTACCGATTACTTTAGCGATGGCTTTCGTGTTGGTTTATCGGCTAAATACACCGGCGAGCGTTTAGGTGCATGGCAAGACGAAGACACTCGCACGCGCAATAAAGTAGACGGCTACACCGTACTTGATTTTAATGCAGGTTATTCAACTGACGTAGATGCCGGCCCGTTTAAAGCCATTGACGTATCGTTTGTTGTTTATAACGTTACCGACAAAAGCTACTTAGCAGGTGGTACTGGTAACGGCGCTACTTATTACATTGGTGCGCCTCGCACCGCAGCAGTTACATTTACCGCTGACTTTTAATTAGGTTTTAGTAATTGAATTTAAATATAGCCCATCATTGATGGGCTTTATTATATGAAAGGGCGCAAACGCGATGAAAACAATTATAAAAGTAATACTATTTAGCTTAAGTGTATTAGCGAGTAACTTTGCAACAGCAGCGCAAAATGTAGTGCTGGTAACGCTTGATGGAGTACGCTGGCAAGAAGTATTTAATGGGGCTGATAATAGCTTAATTAATAATACTGATTTTGTTAAAAAGCCTGAGCAATTAAAGAGACAATTTTGGGCAAAAACTGCAAATGAGCGCCAGCAATTACTAATGCCTTTTTTAACGCAAGTAGTGGCTAAACAAGGCGTAATTATTGGCGATAGAGCTAACGGCTCTACTATGTCGGTAAGTAACCCGTGGTATTTTTCATACCCTGGTTACAACGAAATACTCACCGGTGAAGTTGACGAAAATATAAATAGTAACAACAAAGTGCTCAACCCAAATAAAACTATTTTAGAGCGTTTAGATAAGTTACCTGAGTTTAAAGATAGCACTGCCTTATTTGGCAGTTGGGATGTATTCCCATACATTGTAAATACTAAGCGCAGTAACGTGTATGTAAATGCAGGTTTTATGTCAATTGAAGAGAATTTATTCACCGATGCGCCGCTGTTAAATGCGCTACAAAATGAAATTCCCAGTCCTTGGTATAACGTACGACTAGATAGTTTTACATATCGCTTTGCTAAAGCGTATATGTTGGCTAAAAAGCCTAAGTTGTTAGTGATAAGTTTAGGCGAAACCGATGACTTTGCGCATGATGGTCATTATGATCAATACCTTAAATCGGCAAGGCAAAGTGACGCTTTTATAAAAGACTTATGGGCAACTATTCAAACTACAGCGGGTTATAAAAATAACACCACACTAATTATTACTACTGATCACGGCCGTGGCAATAATGCCAATGATTGGCAACATCACAGCTCTAAACGTGCACTTGCTGAGCTAGAGTTAGGTGAAAATACCTACCCAGAAGGAATTGTCGGCTCTGAACATATTTGGCTTGCAGCCATCGGCTCCGCAATAAAAGGACGGGGCTTAATTAAAACTGAAAATGAGCTTAAACAAGTACAAATAGCAGCGACCGTTTTAAAGGCTCTTGGGCAGAATCCAAATGAAATAAATTCAAATATGGCGCCAGCTATTAGCGAGATTTTAAAATGAAGAACCTATTAAAACCATTAACCCTATCTGCCTTGGCGTTGAGTTTGGTTATTAGCGCGAGTGTTAATGCCGCGCCATCTAAAATCCTATTTGGTTCGTGTGGGCATCAAGATAAAAACATACCCATATTTAATACAATTAACAAAGAGCAGGGGGATTTGTTTATATTTTTGGGTGACAATATTTATGGCGATACCAACGATATGGATGTACTTGCCGATAAGTACCAACGTTTAGGGGCAAAGCCTAGTTTTGAAACGTTAAAAGCGCAAACGCCTATCATTGCCATGTGGGATGACCACGATTATGGCCAAAACGATGCCGGTAAAGAGTATCCGCATAAAGAGCAATCACGCCAAATTATGCTTAATTTTTGGGATGAACCTGTAAACTCAGCGCGTCGCACTCGTCCTGATGGAATTTATACCTCGTACATGTATGGTGAAAATGAGCAAACCATACAAGTAATAATGCCTGATTTACGTTGGAACCGTGATGCGCTAAACCATGTAGGTGAGCTTGAATACTACACTAAGCGTAAGTTAAATAACCAAGGCCCGTATAGTCCTAGTGAAGTGAAGGGCGCATCAATGATAGGTGAAGCCCAGTGGCAATGGCTTGAACAAGAGCTTAAAAAGCCTGCTGCAATAAAATTGATTGCCTCAAGCTTACAGCTTTTACCCGATTTTACAGGTTGGGAGTCATGGGCAAATTTTCCTGAAGATAGAAACCGTTTATTTGCATTGATTAAAAAGTATAAGGTAAATGGGGTAGTGATCATCAGCGGCGATACGCACTGGGGTGAAATATCAAAGTATCAGCAAAACCTTGATTACCCATTAATTGAGATGACCAGCTCTGGCTTAACTGAAAAGTGGAAAGATGTAAGCCCTAACAAACACCGAGTAGGGAATTTTACTCATAACGTAAATTACGGTGATTTAAGCATAGACTGGCAGCAAATTGACCCCACTATTTCACTTAAATTAAAAGGCATTGATGGCGAAGTAATAGTGCAAAGTGATTTTAGTTTATCAAGTATTAGCCCTTATAAATAAACTCACTACTACGCACAGTATATAAAATAGATGCTGTGCGTATAAAATCTGTAAGTTAGTTCTTAACTCTCTGATTTATTAAAGCCAATTACCCGTTTGCGCTACCCCTAATATTGAAAATATCTTACACTGGTTTTATCTCAAGCAAGGTCAGTGTTATATGCTAAATATTATTCAATCAAACCGGATGGAAGCCCTGCAAGCGCAGTTCCACCAGCTGTTAAAAGTAAACCCATTGCAAAGCCCGTTCGACAAAGAAGTAGTGCTAGTGCAATCGCCGGGTATGTCGCAGTGGTTAAAAATAGGTTTGAGCGAAAACTTAGGGGTTGCGGCGCAGGTAGATTTTCCGCTGCCGTCGAGCTTTATTTGGCAGTTGTATCAGCAATTACTGCCAAATGTCCCTAAAGAGTCGGCATTTAATAAGCCCAACCTTGCTTGGAAGCTGTTTGCCATTTTACCCATCTGTATTGATGAGCCGCTATATTTACCGCTAAAAACCTATTTAGAGGGCGATATTGACGGGCAAAAAACCTTTGCGTTATGCGAAAAAATAGCCGATGTGTACGACCAATATTTAATGTACCGACCGCACTGGATAGCCACATGGGATAGCGGCAAAGATGAGCTTGATGACGTAGATGTAACCATTGCCCCATGGCAGCCTGACTTATGGCGACGCATTGTAAAACTAAGCCAAGACCTTGGGCAAAGCCAATTTCATCGCGCTAATATGCAAGGGCAGTTACTAGCAGCACTTGAGACTATGGACAATAGCTTACTGCCACAACGCATTAGTTTATTTGGTATATCGGCGATTGCCAGCTCCCAGCTTGAGGTGTTTGAAGCGCTGAGTAAAAAAACCGAGGTTATATTATTCTTTTTTAACCCAAGTGAGCATTACTGGGGCGATATTATAGATGAAAAAACAGCAGCTAAAATAAGCGCTAAATACGCCAAAATGCCGCTGGTGGAAGCGCAACAAAAAAAACAAACCAACCCAGATGAAGAATACTACTTTATAGGTAATCCGTTGTTATCGTCGTGGGGTAAATTAGGTCGCGACTATTTTGAACAACTTGTACAGTTAGATGCCCGTTGGATTGATGGTTTTATTGATGTGTTTGACGACACCTTGCTAGGGCAAGTACAAAGCGAGATTTATCAGCTTGCGTTTAAAGGCGAATCACTGACCGATAACAAAGAGTGGTTTATAAACGACGAAGGTAAATTACCAATCAGCGCAACCGACACCAGTATTACGCTCAGCGATTGCCATACACCGCTTAGAGAAGTTGAGCGCTTGCACGACTACTTACTTAACTTGTTTAATCAAAACCCAACGCTTACCCCCAAAGACATAATTGTCATGATGCCCGATGTAGGCACTTACAGCCCTTATATTGAAGCCGTATTTGGCGGGGCACAAGGCAGCCGCTTTATTCCTTACGCATTGGCCGATTTAGCCATAGAGCAAGAAAAGCCTGTCCTTAGTTCATTTGCGAGTTTAGCTAACTTACCGTTTTCGCGCTTTGGTGTGTCGGATATTCTCGATTTATTACAAGTGACGCAAATAGCCGAAAAATTTGGGCTTGAAGCACACGAATATGAGCAAATTCAATACTGGCTTGAACGTGTAGGGGTTAAATGGGGTATAAACGCAGCGCATAAAAGCAGCTTTGATTTGCCCGCTATCGATTTAAATACCTGGCAACATGGGCTCAACCGTTTACTGCTTGGTATTGCCATGCGCGACGAACAATGCCCTTTTAACGGCATTTACAGCGCTGATGAAGTAGAAGGTATGGCGCTTGATACACTCAATAAGCTCGTGCACTTTATTGATGTACTGCAAAGCTTTAAAGAGCAGCTAACGCCCGACGATACGCTCACTAATAAAGCGCATATTTTAAGCGAGCTATTAAACGCCATATACGAAAGTGAAAGCGACGACAGCTGGGATTTATTAGTACTTCAAAACGTGCTCGAAGAGTTACAAAAACACCACGACAACGGCGATTACAGCAAGGCGGTTTCGCAGCGTATTGTTAGTTACTTAGTTAAACAAGGCATTCAAGAAAAAGGTGTAGGGCAGCGGTTTTTGGTCGGGCAAGTAAACTTTTGTACGCTTATGCCCATGCGCGCCGTGCCATTTAAAGTGGTATGTATGCTGGGCTTAAATGATGCCGACTACCCACGTAACGTACAACCCATTGGTTTTGACTTAGTGCCTTACTCTAAAAAGCAAAAAGGTGACCGATCACGTAAATTAGATGACCGTTACTTATTTTTAGAAGCGCTATTGAGTGCCCGCGACAACCTATACATGAGTTACATTGGTCGCTCGTGTTTTGATAACCAACCGCGCATGCCATCAACGCTTGTAAGTGAGCTGTTAGAGTATATTGGGCGTAGTTTTGTATTAAGCGATAAAAGCGAAAAAACGCTGCCCGCATGTCTAATCAATCAGCAGCATTTACAGCCCTTTAATAGCCATTATTACTTAGCCGATGAGCAAGCCAATACTGTGCTGAGCAACCACAGTTACAATCCAATTTGGCTGCCAAGTGAGTCAATTAAACCAGAGCCAGTTATTGCACTTGATGTGACTGTGCCAGAGCAGCTAGATCTAGATGTGTTTATTAGAAGTGTGTGCAGCGCACAAGAGAGCTTTTATCAGCAAACATTAGGTTTACGCCTGCCACAATTTAACGAAGTAGCAAAAGACGAAGAGCCATTTAGTTTAGATGCGCTGCGCCGTTATTTTTACCTTGATGAAATACTTAAAGCCAATATAAACGAGCAACCACTAAGTACCGAGCAAATACTGCAGCGGGGTGAGTTACCTCAAGCTAATGTAGGCAGCCTCATATTTGAAAGTATGGAGCACCGAGTTGATGCGCTTGCAGGGCAAGTAAAAGAGCATATTAAAGGCGGGAAAAGTGAGCCAATAGAAGTTTTGCTTACCATTGAAGGCACTAAAATAGAGGGCTGGCTCAATCATGTGTATTTGCAAAAACAAGTGTTTTACCGCAGTGCGAGTATTAAAGCGAAAGATTTAATTAAAGGCTTTATTTATCACCTCGCAGCGCAAAGTATGGATCAACAAGTAGAAACATTGTTACTTGGGCTCGATAAGCAAATTACCTTTGCGCCAATTAATAAAGCTGATGCCGATGCATTGCTGCTTGATTGGTTTGAGTTATACAAAGCACTGCGCGCAGAGCCTGTGCCATTTTTTCCGGTAAGTGGTTATGAGTACGTTAAAAGCGGCGGCGATATAATAAAAGCAATGAGCAAATTTAGCCCGCAATACATAGGGCGAGGCGAGGGCGAAAACCCGTATATTCGCTTAACGGTGCAATCGCTAAACGACTGCCAAGAAGAATTTATAAAATGGAGTGATAAATTGCTCACGCCTTTATTTGAACACGCAAAGGAGAGTGACCATGCAAGCGCTTAATCCTCTTACTATGCCGCTCATTGGTCAAAGTTTAATAGAAGCCAGTGCGGGTACTGGTAAAACTTATACAATTACGGGGCTGTATTTACGTTACTTACTAGGTATGCAAATAGAAGGTGAGTTAAATACGCCGCTCAGTGTTGAGCAAATTTTGGTAGTAACCTTTACCGACGCTGCCACCCAAGAAATTAAAGACCGCGTGCGCAGCCGAATTATTGCTGCGCGCGACGCATTGCTTGGGCAAGACCCAAACGACGAACTCATTGAAGGCGTAATTGCCAAAATTGATGATAAGCACCGCGCCTTTGATTTACTCGATGCAGCTGCTAAATCAATGGACGAAGCCGCTATTTTTACTATTCATGGCTTTTGTCAGCGGATGCTAAAGCAACATGCGTTTGAGTCGGGTGTGGCGTTTAATCTAGAATTTATTTTAGATGAGCGCGACATATTACTCGAAACTATTAAAGATTTTTGGCGGGCATTTGTATACCCACTTAATAAAGAACGCACCGATGCTATTTTAGATGTATTTGCCGCACCCGAGGCTTTATTCGCTCAAGTGGCGAGCATTTTAAACAAAGCTAATGCGCACATTACGCCCCAAATAAATTTAGATGATGTATGGAGAGCCCGTGACGAGTACATAACCCGTGTGCCTGCATTTAAAAAAGCGGTGTTAGAGCAAGAGTTTATCGGTGCTATTAAAAGCTCGGGTTTAAGCGGGTCTAAAACGCCAGCACGAAAAGGCAGCCTTGGTGCGCTTGAGGCATTTTGTTTAGGCGGCGATTTGTTTTTTGAATTTGGCACTAACAAGTATTCGTTTGAAGTGTGGAGTACAGAAAACTTAAGCGATGTAAGCAATTATAAAAAAAATCAGCCATTATTCGTGCATCCATTACTGAGTCAGTTTGACGAGCTTGCCGCCCTTAATAACACCATAAACCAAGGGCTCAAAATAGCGGTTGTACAACATGCAGCACGCTGGGTAAAAGCCGCAATAGTTAAGCGCAAGCAAGAGCAAAGCGTTATCACCCCAGATGACTTATTGACCAATTTACACAGTGCGCTTAATAACGAACAAGGCGACGTACTAGCGCAAAAAATTGCGCAGTTGTTTCCGGTTGCCATGATTGATGAATTCCAAGATACCGATCCGATTCAGTACGGTATTTTTAGTAAAATTTATGGGCAACAAAATACCACGCTTGCCATGATAGGCGACCCCAAGCAGGCTATTTATGGCTTTAGGGGCGCAGATGTTTTTACGTACATTGGTGCAAAAGAAGCTGTACAGACTGATCAGCAATTTACGCTGGGGACTAACTTTCGCTCAAGCACTGATATAGTAAATAGCGTTAATAGTTTATTTGGCAAACACGCTAACAGCTTTATTTATAACGACGCTATACCGTTTAACGCAGTAGCTGCTAAAGGTAAAAAAGCGGAAGACTCTTTTTTAATTGATGGCAAACCCGCGACCGCATTCGAATTTAATGTATTTGTGGATGAAGCCGCAGACGAAAAAAACAAACCAACCAACAAAGGTGTAGGGCAAGCACATTTAGCCACTCACTTTGCTAATAAAATAGTGACCCTGCTTGAAAAAGCAAAACAAGGGGACGCGTGTATTGGCAGTACCCCTGTAAGCGCTGCCGATATTTGTATATTAGTGCGCGACCGTGTTGAAGCGCAAATAATGAAAAAAGCGCTTAGCGAAGCCAAAATAGCCAGCGTGTATTTATCGCGCGAGAGCGTTTTTAGCCAAGAGCTTAGCCATCACCTACTTAACTTTTTAACAGCGCTGCATGGTCAATATGACGAGTCATTGCTGCGCGGTGTTTTAGCGGGTCCATTATTTTGTTTAAGTTATAACGAAATACATGCACTCGCCGATGATGAAAATAAATGGCAAGACTACTTAAACTTTTTTGCACAACTTAGCCACATTTGGAACAAGCAAGGCGCTATGGCAATGCTTGAGCGCTTAATGAGCCATAATCAGCTTAGCGCTAAATGGCAAGGATTGGGATATAACGTTGAGCGTTGGCTGACGGACTTTAGGCACTTGGGTGAAATACTTCAGCAAAAACAAATAGAGCTTGAAGGCACGCTGCGTTTGCTGCGCTGGTTTGCACAAAAGGTAAGCCAACAAGACGGTGAAACAGTACAGGTGCGCCTAGAAAGTGACGCCAACTTAGTTAAAATTGTCACTATGCATGCCTCAAAGGGGCTTGAATACCCTTTGGTATTTATGCCGTTTGCCAGTGGCTATCGCGAAACAAAAGAAGCGCTTTATCACAATAACGGCAAGCTAGTTTACGATTTAAGTAAAGACGAAGATGCACTGCAAAAAGCAGAGCAAGAGCGCTTAGCTGAAGATTTACGCCTGCTGTATGTAGCACTTACTCGCGCTGTGCATTTTTGTGCGCTTGGTGTTTATAACATTGGGCAAGGGCAAAGTAGCCGCTTAGCAATGCAAAGTAGTGCACTAGGGCATGTTTTATTTGCAGGGCTTGAGCTTGCCAGTAGCCAAACATGGCGCACGCATTTAAGTGAGTTTTGCGACGCTAATAGCGCGATGAGCTATCAGCAATTTACCTCGCAAACGTTATTAGAACAGGGAAAGCTTTGTTTTAGTAATAGTAAAATTGCGCAGCAAACATTAAGTGTTAATAGAGTAACGGCAAATATTGAGCGTAACTGGCGAGCAACCAGCTTTAGTGCGTTGAGCTTTAAAAAGCACAGCGACCAATTAGCCCCAGGGCGAAGTGATGAAGATCACGAAAAAGACGAGTTTGCAGTGCAAGAGGACGAACTGCCATCACCTTATAGTTTTCCTAAAGGGCCAAAGCCGGGTAGCTGTTTGCATGAAATATTTGAACAAATAGATTTTATTAGCCCAATAGTTCACTCAACTAATACCGAGCAAAACTTATCTGAGGTAGTTAAGCGCAGTCTTGAAAAGTATCACATAAGTGAGCAATGGCGAGAAGTGGCTGAAAAGTGGGTACTCGATGTTCTTGCGTGTCCCCTAGATAAAAGCTCTCTAGAAAACAGCCTTCTTTCATTAGGTGTGCTTACACCAAGCGACTGCCTAGTCGAAATGGAGTTTAATTTACCACTTGAGAGCTTAAGCGCACCTAAGCTAAACGAAATGCTGGTTAAACATTTTGGCTTTACGCAAAGTAAGCTTGAATTTTCACAAGTAAAAGGCTTGTTAAAAGGCTTTGTCGATTTAATATTTTGCTATCAAGGCAAATATTATATTTTAGATTATAAGTCTAATTACTTAGGCAGTACGCCAGCTGATTACGAAGGCGATATGCTTGAGCAAGCAATGAGCAGTCATCAGTATCATTTACAGTATTTAATCTACACGGTAGCGCTGCATCGTTTATTAAAACAACGTATAGCTGATTACTCGATAGAAACCCATTTAGGCGGCGTGTATTACACGTTTTTACGTGGAATGCCGGCAGGGCAAGGCGTGTACTTTAAAAAGCTAACTGTAGAGCAAGTAACTATTTTAGATGGCTTATTTAGCCAAGGAGCTATGCTATGAGTGATTTAAATGAGCAACCTGGCTTGTTTGACGATATTGACGAGACACTTAATAATGAAGCCGCAGAGCCTCTTACTTCAAAAAATGTAGCACAAGATGCCCCATTAGAGGACATTGTGTTAAATAATACGATTACCGAAGTCCCGTTACTTGAGTATTTATTAGCGCAAAATCGACTGCGTGTAGTTGATGTGAAGCTCGCTGAATTACTGTGTGCTAATGACATTGAGCAAACTCACAATGAACTGTTTTATATTATTTTATTGCTGTGCTTATCGCAGCAAAGCCAGCATAGCTGCCTAACTTTAAATGAGGTTGATTGGAGTAATCCTTTTAACTTGCGCAACAGTGACTTTAATAAACTCGATGGCAATGTACCCAGTACGCTAAGCCCGTTTAGTGATGATTTTAATGTACACACAGCGCTTAGTTATTTACAAAGCCATGAAAGCGTAGGCGAAAATAAACCACTGCAACTGTTTAACGAGCGACTTTATTTTGCGCGTCTTGCCGGTTATGAGCAAACACTTGCTGACAGATTATTAAGTATGAGCGAGCGAAAGCTCAATATTAACAACGAAGTATTGGCTGAACTTTTAAATACCTATTTTCCTGCAGATTCTGCAATTGAAACTGATTGGCAAAAAGTGGCATGTGCGATTGCTGCCACCAAAGGCTTTAGCGTGATCACGGGGGGTCCTGGCACAGGTAAAACTACCACAGTGACTAAGTTACTGGCTATTTTACAGTCACTTTATAAAACCGCGCCCCTTAGTATTAAGCTGGTGGCCCCTACAGGTAAAGCCGCTGCACGTTTAAGTGAGTCTATTTTGGGCGCTAAAAATAAGCTCACAACGATTCCTGATGATATAAAAACGCTGATCCCGCAAAGCGCTCAAACTATTCATCGCTTATTGGGTGTAAAACCGTTTACTAATAAATTTAGGCATAACAAAAGTAATCCGCTGCATTTAGATGTACTAATTATTGATGAAGCCAGTATGGTCGATTTATCGCTGATGGCTAAATTAATAGAAGCACTTCCTGCGCACGCGCGATTAATACTCCTAGGTGACAAAGATCAGCTTGCCTCGGTAGATACCGGCAGCGTAATGAGCGATTTATGCCAAGGTTTAACACTTGGGCAAACGCCAAGCTACTCGCAAGCACGTTGTGATGAGCTAAATAGCTTATGTTTTAATAATGAGCCTAAGCTCGTAGCGCAAAGCGTGAGTGAATTTAAACTCGCAGATTGCATTGCCTTTTTACAACACAGTTATCGATTTGATGCACAAAGCGGCATTGGTCAACTCGCACTTGCGGTAAACACCAATAACACCGGTATTTTAAATTACGTAGAGCAAGAAAGTAGTGAAGGGCGCTTTAACGATGTAATTTTAGATTACGACTTTGTAGCAAAACCAATTGAAAAGCTCGTTAAAAGTGCAGCAAGTCATTATGCAAAGTACCTTAACTTAATAGCTCAAGGTGCAAGTGTTGCACAGGTGCATGCTGCTTTTGCTAGTTATCAGCTTTTAGCTGCGGTACGAGAGGGCGATTACGGCGTTCATAGCTTAAATCAACGAATAGAGCGCGTGTTGCAACAGCAAGGTTTAATTACCGTAAGTCCTAATACTCACCACTACACGGGTATGCCTATTATGGTGAGCCAAAACGATTATCAACTTAAGTTATTTAACGGTGATATTGGTATTTTAATGCCCGATGAAAGTAATCAACTCAAAGCCATATTTATTGATGAGCAAGGTAATCAACGAGCATTTTCGCCAGCACGACTCCCTGCGCACGATAAAGTCTATGTAATGACTATTCATAAATCACAAGGTTCAGAGTTTAGCTACACAGCCATGGTACTGCCACCGCTAAAACAAGCGCGCATGGGTATTAACAGGCAATTAGTGTATACGGGAATAACCCGTGCTAAAAACACCTTTGAGCTGGTGGCTGATAAAAAAGTACTACAACTAGCGATGAATAAAAGCGTATCGAGAGCGTCTGGATTGTATGAAAGATTAAAGTTTGAGAATTAAAGGTTCTGCTGGGACATAGAAGTTATTTTATTGATGTATCCACATATTTGCAGATACCAGTGTTTATGTATTGGCTATTTTAAAACTTTCTGAATCTAGTAATTAAAGCTCTTATTATTTATCGCGTTATAAATAATATCTTCTATAATAAAATTAATTTCATTTCATATCGAATGTATTAGTAGGGATATTAATGTTTTTTTCTAAAAATAAACAAAACGAAATAGCTTCTCTAAAAGCTGAACTTTACCCATTACAACAAGTATGGGAAGGGCTTTACCGAGAGATGTTAGTACTAAACATTCTTTATGATGGCCGAATTTCGCACGCCAATGATAAGTTTTTAGAAAACCTAGGCTACAGTGAAGATGATCTAACTAATAATTCTTTTGACGATTTTATTACAGATTCGTCTCGTCAATCTTCAGAATTTAAAAGCCTGCAGCAAGCTATTAAAAAAGAAGGGCATTGGGGCGGTGCATTGCAAGTTATGCGCAGCGATGGTAAAGCTGAATGGTTACGTTTAATAGTACATCCAGTAAAAGGGGAGCAAGATCAGTTGCTCTATTTTTCTATATTCGGAAGTGTACTTACAAAAACAATTACGGCTTCTCGTGAGCAAAGCGATACTATTAAAGCGATATATCGCTCTATGGCGGTAATTGAATTTGATTTAGAAGGCCATGTATTAAAAGCAAATGATCAGTTTTTAGCTGCAATGGGCTATCAAGAAAGCGAAATCCTTGGCAAACATCACCGCACTTTCTGCGAAGCTTCAGAGGCTAACTCACAAGAGTACTTACAATTTTGGGCTAAATTGAGAGAAGGTAAGTTTATTGCTGAGCGTTTTAAGCGCGTAGATAAACATGGCAACATTGTTTGGCTAGAAGCGTCATATAACCCAATCTCAAATGACGCGAATGAGCTTTATAAAGTGATGAAGTTTGCAACTGTTATCACTGATCAAGTAAATCAAGAAATTGCGATATCACAAGCTGCCGAAATTGCTTATAGCACCTCAACCCAAACTGATAAAAAAGCAGAGCAAGGCGCGAGCGTTATACAAGATACAGTCGCAGTAATGACTGAGCTGGCTATTAACATGGAGCAAGCTGCAAATGAAATTTCAGCGCTTGATCAGCAGTCGCAACAAATATCGAGTATTGTACAAAGCATTAGTAGTATTGCTGAGCAAACAAATTTATTAGCATTAAATGCCGCAATTGAAGCGGCAAGAGCTGGCGAGCAGGGGCGAGGCTTTGCTGTGGTTGCAGATGAAGTGCGATTGCTTGCATCGCGTACCTCAAAAGCAACAGAAGAAATTGTAGAAGTTGTACAGCGCAACCAATCACAAACCCAAAATACGGTGGCTGTAATAGAAAAAGGTAAAGAGAAGGCAGAGCAAGGCTTGGCGTTATCTAAAGAATCTGGTGAAGTGATGCAAGAGATCCAACAAGGTGCACAAGAAGTTGTAAATGCGATTGGGCAATTTACCAGTGAACTTAAAGCTAACGGTTAGATTAGCTTCGTCCTTATTCTAAAGCGGGCACTTTCAATGGTATCCGCTTTAATCTTACTACCCTCAATATACCCCTTGAAACCCATCTAATAATTTCAAATTTAACAACTATACCTCTATTAACTCATTAATCAGTATGAAATAAGTTTCTTCTCTTCTCTAAATGATAATAAGTTGTTGCATTTTTATTCGTTGTTCCTAATACTAGAGTCTGTTGATCTTTCAAGGTTAAATTTGCAGCAGTCTGTTTGGTATTTAGGCAAGGCAGAGCCTAAGTAGTGTGGTTGTTCCCCATAAATAGGCGATAACGTAGCATTAATGCCAAACAGACGCTGCCCAAAGGGTACTTCCTAGAGGCTATTTACTCTTTGTTGCTCGGTTTTTACTTATTCTTACATGGATGTAAGCCAGTAGAGTAACGCAGGAGCAGTTACCGAGCCCACTAGGTTACAAATCTCGCGCCGTGATTAAATAGCCTCTAGTTTGAACAAATTTTAATCCGAAAAGAACAACAGACCCTAGTGAACACCTAAGCTGACAAGCTTATGTAAACCAACATGAATACCTTAAATGATAATAAAATATTAAGTACACAACATTAAGGAATTGTATGAACAACACAAAGCGCACACACAAATTAATTAAGCCAAGCCACCTAATTGGTGCGGGGTTAGCTATGTTAATGAGCTTTTCTGCAGCGAGTAAAGACTACAAAATTATATTAATTCATGGGTTACAAACTTCGCAAATAACAAATAAGTCGGGTAGTGATGTAATCAATGATGGTGAAACATATTGGCAATCGTACTGGAATAATCGTGCAGATGAGCGAATTGATTGGCCTGCTTATGAACGTATTGAAGGTAAAATTGCTACCGATTGGGTGTGGCCAAAGCTAAAGCAAATTTCACGCTCTAATTTATGCAGTGATGGCTGTGTATTTGTAACACATTCAACAGGAGACTTAGTTGCACGCCATATTATTGATAATCAAGAAAACTGGTTAGAAAACGAAGGCTTAGAGCCGCTTAATATTGTTGCTACGTTTGATTTGGCAGGCGCGGGTGGTGGAAGTGAGCTGGCTGACGTAGCTGTTAGTGCTTTAACTGGCGCATCATGGAACTTTGCGGTCGATGCTGCACTCAAATGGTGGCTAGGAAGTGATGTAACCGAAGCTGTTGGTGTATTACACGATTTAAAAGTGAATAATGCACGTAAAATTTCACCATTCCCAGATGCACGTACGCCACGTTTACGCTTTGTTGCCGATGGAAATGCATATTTGGGTTTAACGGGTGGTTTTTTAAAAGGCAATGATGATTCGGTTGTTGCATCGCACTCTTCATGTGGTGCCAGTTCGGCTGGCTCGTTTGGAAGTTGTAGCAGCAGTATTGATACAAATGGCCATTTAAAATCGCAAGGTGATGCAGTAAGTAGCTTTATGCCAAACCATTATCCAATGATGATGAGTGACAGTTATAGCCATAACGAAATACATAACGCGCAGCGAAAAGGTAATGTAACAATAGCCATGAATAACGTAAATGTGGAAGGTGACACTGTAGGTTTTAATACGTTTGATAAAACTACAGGTAGTTGGTTTTGGAAAAAACAATATCGTTATATTAAGGATTCAAATAATTTAAGCGCATCAGCACTTATTTATAATGTGATTCCATAACATACAAGGCGTGTAGTTAAAAACTATACGCCTTATAAAAGATTGAAATATAAAAATGAAAAAATTTTATGTCGTTGCTTTAATTATTAGCACTATTTTATTCTCGCTATGGTTTACAGGTAAAAATGATGCTCATAAAGTTGTTGAGCCAATAACACCTCAGGTTAAACACAGTGCGAGCGTAGCTGATTTATCGCCTGTAAAAGTGATCCCTATAGATGTACCTACAGCAAAAAAAACACAATCAAAAAAACAAATCGCGTTTAATGAAGACTTAACAAAAGCAGCGCAGCAAGTGGTTATGCAATATGAAAGTGCACTTAAATTTCCTCCTTATTCTCAGCCATTGAGTCCATTAGATGAAGATCGATTAAAGCCAAATCAATTCTACCCGGTATCGAGCCCTATTGATGAAAGTGGCGATGCTTTAACGTTAAGTCTTAAGCAATATCGTTTTGTATACCCAGAAGAAATAACAATAAAGATAAGCGCTCAAGGGCTTGGAAAAGTGGTCGTTGAACTTGCAAATACAGATACAAAAGAAGTGTTAAATACCCATACAGGCAATGCGCGTGACGGTGAAGCAATTATTACATTTGAAGAGGATGAAGATTACCCTCGTAGCTTACAAGTGTTTGTAGAGGGCGATGTTGACGGTAAAAAAGTCCCCGTAGTTGCGCAAATTCAATATATGCCGCCGAGTGCAACTTTAACAGGTTTTGAAACTGCTTATGCACAAAACGAAAATATGATTTTGCCAGCTAACATAGCGGTAGTAAAAAGTGGTTTGTATCGTGTTAGGGCTAATTTATACAGTGGCGATACACCACTTGCTCATTTAGTATCTAAAGAGCGGTTAACGAAGGGAAGGCAAACTCTTAATTTGAAAGCCCACTGGTCGGTATTACCACAAGGCATTACAGATATGCGCTTAAGCGACTTTGTTATTGAGAGAATGTCGCCAAGCCCAGGCGAGCGAAACAGCTTTGGGAATAGTGAAATAAGTCACTTTGATATTAACGATTTTTCGTACGATAGCTTGCAGCAATTACCATATCAGGCTAATGCACAAGAAAAGTTAAGTTTGGAATTTTTACAAGGCTTAGCTGAGAGTTAAAAATAGAACGCAATGCTGAATTGGTAAATTTAAGGGGGTTGTACATAAATACAACCCCCTTAAATTTGTTAGCTTAGATTTATAGTAACTACACTTGGCGCTTCTTGTTCATCAAGCTCATTAGCAACAGGCACTTTAGGAATATCTGGTTTATCAAGGGCTATATCGCCACCATCAATTACTTCACCTGTTTGTAAGTTTTTAAAATCAAACAAGTCGGCGTCAGCTAAATGTGAAGGCACTATGTTTTGCATTGCTGTAAAAATGCTTTCAATACGACCTGGGTGCTCCGCATCCCATTTAGCGAGCATTGTTTTTGTATGTTTACGCTGTAAGTTTTCTTGCGAGCCACATAGGTTACACGGAATGATAGGGTAACCTTGTACAAATGCGTATTGGCTTATGTCGCTTTCTTTACAGTATGCAAGTGGGCGAATAACCATATGCTCGCCGTTATCACTCATTAATTTAGCCGGCATACTTTTTAGCTTTCCGCCGTAAAACATATTTAAAAACAATGTTTCAATCATGTCGTCACGGTGATGCCCAAGGGCTATTTTAGTAGCGCCTAGTTCTTTTGCTGTGCGGTATAAAATACCACGACGTAAGCGTGAGCAAAGTGAACACGTTGTTTTACCTTCAGGGATAATATCGGTAACAATACTGTAAGTATCTTCTTCTACAATTTTGTATTCAACATTTAATTTATCAAGATACTGGGGTAAAACATGCTCAGGAAAATCAGGTTGTTTTTGATCAAGATTTACAACAACTAGGTCAAACTTTATAGGTGCTACACGTTTTAAATGTTGAAGCATTTCAAGCATTGTGTAGCTATCTTTGCCGCCAGAAAGGCATACCATTATACGGTCACCTTCTTCAATCATATTGAAGTCCATAACGGCTTGACCAGTTTGGCGACGTAAACGCTTTTGCAGCTTATTTAAGTTAAATTGAGCTTTAGCTTGATCTGAGTGTGACAATTACGCCCCCTAGTAAAACAATACAGCAAAGTTATTTGCTAAAAATAAAGGGGCGTATTATACCCAAACCACCTGAATATGCGAGTTTAGGATGTAATTAAAATTGATTTAAACATGCCTTATTAACACGTAAAAATAACTCGCTTATAACTTATACATAAGGCTTAAAATTAATCCTTTGCCATAGGGCTCACGTAACCATCGGGTTTGAGTGCCAGTACATCACAGTCTAGGCTATCAATTACATGCTCTGCTGTATTACCTACAAGAGCGGCACTTAAGCCAGTACGGCCAACAGTGCCAATAACAACTAACTCGCTATTAAGGCGCTTAGCTATATCAGGGATTACATCCTCTGGTAGGCCTTCTTCAATAAAACATTGCTCTGGGCTTAAATTAAACTCTGCAGCAAGTGCATTGGTTGATTCATGGTGATGCTTTTTAACTGATTCGTTATAAAGCCCAGGATTAAATTCAGGAATTTCTATTGCTATATTAATGGGCGTTGCAGGAAAGGCATTAACTAAATTAAGCTTTGCGTTGGCAAGTTCACATAAATATTGTGCGTCTTTAATAACGCGTTTATTAAGTGCTACATGTTCTTCATTTTCACTTACTGCATTTACTGCAGCTAAAATATTACCGTTTGCTGGCCACGCCATTTCTTTCACAAATAATACTGGAGCGGGGCACTTACGCACTAAATGCCAGTCTGTTGGGGTAAAAATAACTGATTTAAGTGCACCATGTTGGTGTGTGCTTTTAATTACTAAATCGTATTTTTGCTCAATTACAGTGTTTATTATGGCTTCGTAAGGACGATTATGCCAAACCACTTGGGTTTCAATATTTATATCTTTGTAAGGAGAAACTAAATCGTTTAGCCATAGCTGGCGATCTTTTAGTACGGCATCGCGCATTGCTTCGCGTTCATCGCCAGATAGCATAGTAGTCATTTCGTAAGAGAAGTCGTAAACCGTCATAAAGGCGGTAATACTTGCGCCAGATTTTTTAGCTAAATCTATTGAACGTGCTAAACCGTGTTGATCATCTTTGGTGGGGTCAATAACCGCAATAATGCGTTTAATAGTGTTCATATGCTACTCCATTTACCTAACGGGTGTACATTTAGTGTAACGTAAATATAAAACAGTTAAAGGGGTAGCATATAAATTGTTGTTCTAAATCAAACTATTTAATTTAGCGAGGCTTAACTATCGCCGCTGTTTTAGCCAAGGCATCATTATCTAAAATTGTAATAAATTTACCCTCTACTTTAATTAAGTCCGCTTTTTGAAAACGACTTAATAAACGGCTAATCGTTTCTACAGTTAGACCTAAGTAATTACCAATTTCGCCACGAGTCATTGTAAATCTAAATTCTTTACGCGAGAAACCACGCTCACCAAAACGCTCCGACAAGTTATAAATAAAACTAGCTAAGCGTTCCTCTGCTGATTTTTTATTGAGTAATAGCAGCATTTCTTGATCGTATGTAATTTCACTGCTCATTAAGCGCATTATTTGTTGGCGAAGCTTTGGTAATTTTCCTGATAGTTCATCAAGAGTATCGAATGGGATTTCGCACACCATTGACGTTTCAAGTGCTTGCGAAAAACTGGGATGAGTCATTTTACTTATTGCGTCAAAACCAACTAGGTCGCCCGCTAAATGAAAGCCGGTAATTTGCTCATCACCTCGCTCCGATAACGTGTACGATTTAAATGAACCAGAACGAACTGCATAAATAGCCTGTAAAGGTGCACCTGATTCAAATAGATAGTCGCCTTTATGGAGTGGTTTTTTTCGCTCAATAATTTCGTCAAGCTTGTCCATTTCTTGGCCATTGAGTGAAAATGGCAAACACAATTGACTAATACTGCAGTTATTACAGCTAATAGCACAATTACCTTTAGCGCGACTTTGAGAGAAATCCATAATTTAATCCGTTTAAATTTTTATACACGACTGCAAAATAACCTTAAAGGTTAATAATGCGAATAGATTAATGTACCAGTTTGTCAGTTGCAATAATCAATAAGTAGATACCATACCAAATTATAACACTGCCTAATACAATTCGGGTCCATGGATGGTTAATAATCGTATTTAGTTTTTGCGCGGTAACGCCTAATGTGATCATCGCGGGAAAAGTACCCAAAGCAAAGCAAAGCATAACTAAGGCACCGTCAAGGGCACTTGGGCTAGTCATCGCCCATGTAAGCGCTGAGTATACAAGTCCGCATGGCAGCCATCCCCACAAAGCACCGTAACCTAGGGCTTTAAAAGGAGAGTTAATAGGCATTAAATATTTATTTAGTTTAACAATGTGTTGCCACACCAAGGTTTTGCCTATTTTCTCTAACCATTGCAAAGTAGGGCCCAAGCGCATTATATACACGCCAACGAGGAGCATAAAAATAGCTGCAATGAACGAAAGTACTAAAGAGAAGGAGGTGTTTTGCCTTGCAAATTGGCTGCTAATACCAGCAACAAGTGCGCCTGCTGCCATATAGCTCAGTGCACGTCCAATATTATAAGCAAATGAATAGGTAAATGTTTTACGTTTGTCACTTGCCAGTTGTAATGAGCTTACAATACCACCACACATAGCAATGCAATGACCGCTACCGATTAGTCCCATTAAAAATGCGCTGGTATAAAGAGGGTCAATCATTACTTTTGTTATGTTGCTCTTTGTCATCTTCAAACAAAATACTATGACCTTGCTTGTTTAAATCCGAAAACTGCTCGCTTTTCACTGCCCAAAAGAAAACACCAATAGCAATAATGACGAACAAAATGGCGATAGGGATCAAAATGTAAATTATGCTCATAACTTTAATAGCCTTAGTGAATTACTAATCACAATAATTGAGCTGGCAGACATGCCAATAACAGCCATCCAAGGAGCAACTAAGCCCAACGCTGCCAGTGGTAATATTGAAGCATTATACAATAAAGACAGCGCAAGATTTTGCTTAATAATACGTCTGGTTTGTTTTGCTACATTAAGTAAGTGACCAATGGAGGCTAAATCGCTATTAAGAAGCACTACATCGGCGCTATTTTTTGATATGTCTGCACCGGTTTCCATAGCAATAGATAAGTGCGCACTGGCAAATACCGGGCTGTCGTTTACACCATCACCTACCATTGCAACCACTTCGTTTTGTGAAGACCATTGCTCAACGGCGGTTTGTTTATCTTGTGGAGAACATCCAAATTGCACACTTTCAAGTTTAAGTTGCTTAGCTACTTTTTGCCCAGCATCTGACGCGTCACCGGTTAACATGTGACACGTTAAGTTTTGCGATTGAAGTGAGTCTATAAGCTTTTTAGCATCGCTTTTCACTTTATCAACAAAGTAAAAACGTGCAACAACTTGCTTATTTATATACAAGCTCGCTTGTGCATTCGATTTTTTGCTATTAAACCAACCACTTTTACCAATTGCGTAATGATTAGTTGCATCTTGTGCGCTAATTCCCAGCCCTGGATGTACTTCAACGTTATTAAGACTGCGGTGAGCTGGCGTAAACTCATCAAATGCACTGGCGATAGGGTGCTCAGAATAACGTTCTAGCATGGCTGCCATATCTAGCACTTGCGCTTTTGTATATTGTTTATCGATTATATCTACTTCATCAAGGCTAAATTTACCTTGCGTAAGTGTGCCTGTTTTATCAAATGCAAATAAAGTAATTTGTGAGAGCGTTTCGAGCACATGCGCTTGTTTTATTAATACGCCTTTGCGGGTAAGCGTTGCCACCGCACATGTAAGCGCGGTAGGTATGGCTAAACTCAGGGCACACGGGCAGGTAGCAACTAAAACCGAAATAGTGATCCAAAATGCGTGTTCAGGATCAATTTGATACCAGCCAATAGCTGTAAGTGAAGCAAATATAAGCAGGCACGCTATAAACCATTGCGCAACTTTATCTGTAATTTCAACCAGTTTAGGGCGCTTGGTTAATGCGTTGTGTTGCAAGCGTATAATTTGATTTAAAAGTGTATTTTGACCAATTTTATTAATTTTTATTTCAATAACGCCGTCGTGGTTAACGCACCCGGCATAGACATTATGGCCAATAAACTTTGTAACGGGTTGATGTTCCCCCGTCATCATTGATTCATCAACCGTAGTTTTACCTTTAATAAGCTCGCCATCGGCAGGAATTGTTTCGCCGGCTTTAATAAGTACTACGTCATTAAGTTTTAGTTTTTTGGCTGCAATTATAAGCTCTTCGCCACTTTCGTTAATAGTGCGGGCTGTTAATGGCAATAATTTTTGTAAATTGGCAGTAAACTCGCTCGCTTTTAAACGCGCTCTAAATTCAAGATATTTACCTAATAACAGTAAAAAGGTAAACATACACACAGATTCAAAATATACTTCGCCGACTTGCATAAATGTGGCGTAACAACTTGCACCAAATGCGCCAAAAATAGCCAGTGATACGGGTAAATCCATATTGAGCTGTTTTGCTTTTAAGCCATTTATAGCATTGGTTAAAAAGGGCAGTGCGCTATATAAAATAACCGGAGAGGCCAGTACCAAGCTGATCCATCTAAAATACTGCTCAAAGTTACTGTCCATGCCTGAAAACATGCCAAAGTACATGGCGAACGCAAACATCATTACTTGCATGGTCATTAAACCAGCAACACCTAAGCGGCGAATATAGGCTTTGGCAGTTTGTTGCTTTTGTTGAGCTTCAATATCTGATTGAAACGGGTAGGCTTTATAACCAATTTTAGCCAAAGAAGTAATAACTTCACTCAATGGGGTGGTGGTTTTGTCCCATTGAATCATCGCGCGGTTGGTAGATGTATTTACATCAACTCGTTTTACAGTGTTTAAGTTTAAGAGTTGCTTTTCGATTAGCCATGCACACGCTGCGCAGGTTATACCTTCCACGCTCAACAATACTTCTGAGATATTATCGTTAGTGGCTATAAATTCGTCTTGAATGTCTTCGTTGTCGTAACTTTTTATAAATGCGAGTTGCTCAGGTACTAGCTGTTCGACCTTTCCAGCACGAACCGTTCGGTATTTATAATAATCGGTCATACCTTGATCAACAATATTTTGCGCAACAGCTTGGCAGCCAATGCAACACATTGGCTGAGCTTTATCGTCAATTATAACGTTTGCGCTAAATCCGTTTGGCACACTTTCAAGGCAATGAAAGCAAGAGTTAGACATAGTTATTACTACTTATAATTAGGAGTAACTAAAACGGTTTGTTCAGTTGGTAACGTTATATTTTCTTTCATTTTCCAACTGCCATCTATTGGCTCAATAAATACTGAATAGGCGCCTTGTGTATACTCATTAAGTAATGCAGTAAATTCCTGATTGGCATTAGGAGTAAGTGTTGCTTCAAAGTCATGCGCTTTAATGGTGCGATGATAAAACGAGAGCTTTAATACATGCACGTTACTGCTGTCGCCTTTTGTAAACTTAAAGCTTACACGCTCGTTGGTTACATTTAATTCGCCATGTAAATAAAGTGCTTTTGCTTTTTCAAACTTAGTCAGTTCTAAGTTTATTGCTTTACCTTTTTTGTAGTAGTCGTCAACAACCATATCTGGACCGTTACCTATTGCCGTAATAAATAAGCTAATACAGCCAATAATGGCAACTAACGGAAAAAAGATTAAAAACCAAGGCCAAAAATTTTTATACCACGGAGTAGGTTGCATAGTGTCTCTAAAATTAGTTTAGGAAGCGTTATTTTATAGGAATTATACGTAAAAGACTAAAAAAAAGCCTCACAGTGGAGGCTTTTTTGATCTGGATTAATCTATTGAATTAAATAAATTAATTTATAAACATTTTATTAACCGCGTGCTTATTTATCTTGCGATAAACTGTAAACATAAGCTGTTAATAAGTGAATTTTATCTTCACCTAAAATGTCTTTCCATGCTGGCATTACACCGGCACGGCCGTGGTTAAGTGTTTCTTCAACAGCACGTTTGGAGCCATTGTATAACCAAATGTTATCAGTCAGGTTAGGTGCTCCAGGAGATACCCCGGATACCATTATATTATTAGCAACAGACCCTTTACCATCAGCGCCATGACATGCAGCACACATCATTGCAAACTTAGCGGCACCTGCGTCTGCGTCTTTTTGGTTAACAGTACGACCAGAAAGGCTCAGCACATGTGCTGTCATTTCTTTAACGCCTTGTTCGCCAAGAGCAGGACCCCAAGCTGGCATTGCTGCGATACGACCATAAAGAAGTGTTTCTTTAATTTTGTCAGGTGTTCCGCCATATAACCAATCTTTATCAGTTAGGTTAGGGAAGCCAGTACCACCACGTGCATCAGAGCCATGACATTGCGCACAGTTTTGTGAGAATAAACGCTGACCAATTTCAATGGCTACTTGGCCATCTGTTTGCTCATGTTTATTACCATTATCAAGTGCTATTTGCTGTGCAGCATCACCTTCAAATTTAGAACTAACTAAATCTAAAACGGGTACTTGTGCAAGTTTATTAAAAATAGGACCAAAGCGTTCTTCTGCAGCTTCGTACTCTTTATCAAGTTTTACAAAGCGACCATCCGCTTTTGCCTCTGCAACTGCTTTTTTAGACTCAGCTAAAGACGTAATACCTTGGTTAGAACTAGTCCATTTACCTAAACCTTCCCAGTTGCCTAAACCTGGGTAAGCTGCAAGGTAATATACTGACCAAATAAAAGTTGCGAAAAACATGTACGTCCACCATTTTGGTAGTGGATTATTTAGCTCTTCAATGCCGTCAAATTCATGTCCACAGCTTTCACCTTCTTTTACGCCAGCATAGTTTTTTAAGTTCCAAACTAATAAGCCAAAGATGATGCATAAGCATGCAAGGGTTAATACAATAACCCAAATACTCCAAAAGCTAGTCATTTTTCAGACTCCTTTTCCTCGTTAGAGAGCGTGTTGTCATGTTTTTTTTCATCTTCAAAAATGGCATTAGCAGCGCTGTCAAAACGAGTTTTGCTTCGCTTGCTATATGCCCATGCAACAATCACAATAAACAATACTAAAATTACCAGAGTCAAAATACCTCTGTATGTTCCGTAATCCATAATTTTTTACTTCAAGTGGGTACCAAGTTGCTGTAAATACGCGATGAGAGCTTGGATTTCTGTTGCGCCTTTGCCATCATTCATAGCATTAACTTTATCAACATCTGCTTGAAGCTCTGCATCATCGCCATAACCTAAACCCGGATGTTTTGGGTTTTCTGGGTTAATAGCAAAAGTATCACGGAAAAGTTGTAGTTTTTTCAGAGTAAGGCTTGTATCAACCGTATTCTCTGCTAACCAAGGAAAGCCTGGCATGTTTGACTCAGGAACCACAGCACGTGGATCAACTAAGTGAGCATAATGCCAATCGTCCGAGTAGCGCTTACCAACACGAGCCAAGTCAGGACCAGTACGTTTAGAACCCCATAAAAACGGATGATCCCATACTGATTCGCCTGCTACAGAGTAGTGACCATAACGCTCAACTTCATCACGAAAAGGACGAATCATTTGTGAGTGACAGTTAGAACAACCTTCACGTACGTAAAGGTCGCGGCCTTCCATTTCTAAAGCGTTAAGAGGGCGTAAACCCTCCACTGGTTTAGTTGTATCGTCTTGAAACATTAGCGGAGTGATCTCAACTAACGCGCCGAAGCTAATAGCAAAAACAGTCAGAATAGCCATAAGGCCAACGTTCTTTTCTACTATTTCATGTTTGTTTTGTGAATTTTTCTTGCTCATCATCTCACTCCGTTATGCTAATTGTGCTTGCGCGTCTAGTTTCAGAGATTCTTTCTCAGCTGAAATAGTGCGGTAAACGTTATAAGCCATAACTAACATACCCGTTACGATGAATACACCGCCTACAAAGCGCATGATATAGAAAGGATGCGACGCTTCTAAAGACTGCACAAAGCTGTACATTAATGTACCGTCAGCATTCACTGCACGCCACATTAGACCTTGCATTACACCTGAAATCCACATTGCAACAATGTATAAAACAACACCTACAGTGTGTAACCAGAAGTGGGTATTAACCAATTTAACGCTATACATACGACCTTGCGCGAATAACGCAGGAATTAAGTGGTAAATAGCACCAATTGAAATCATAGCAACCCAACCTAGTGCACCTGAGTGTACGTGGCCGATTGTCCAATCTGTATAGTGAGATAACGCATTTACAGATTTAATTGCCATCATTGGACCTTCAAACGTAGACATACCGTAGAAAGACAATGAAACAACTAAGAAGCGTAGTACTGGATCAGTACGTAGTTTATGCCACGCGCCAGATAGCGTCATAATACCGTTAATCATACCACCCCAAGACGGTACAAATAGGATAATAGACATAACCATACCTAAACTTTGCGTCCAATCAGGAAGCGCTGTGTAGTGAAGGTGATGAGGACCAGCCCAGATATATAATGAAATTAGAGCCCAAAAGTGAACTACCGATAAACGGTATGAGTACACTGGACGACCTGCTTGTTTAGGTACAAAGTAATACATCATACCCAAGAAACCAGCAGTAAGTAGGAAACCTACAGCGTTATGACCGTACCACCACTGAACCATAGCATCTACGGCACCTGCATAGATTGAATATGATTTAGTTAACGACACAGGCACTGCCATGCTGTTTACAATGTGTAGTACTGCAACAGTAATAATAAAGCCAGCATAGAACCAGTTAGCAACATAGATGTGCGACACTTTACGCTTAATCAAAGTACCAAAGAATACAATAGCGTAAACAATCCAAACCACAGCGATTAAAATATCGATTGGCCATTCAAGTTCTGCATATTCTTTTGAGCTAGTAATACCTAACGGTAGCGTTATTACTGCTAATACAATAACTAGCTGCCAGCCCCAAAAAGAAAAGGCGGCGAGTTTGTCTGAGAAAAGACGCGTTTGACAAGTACGTTGTACGACGTAATAAGACGTCGCAAAAAGTGCACTGGTACCAAATGCGAAAATTACTGCGTTCGTGTGTAACGGACGTAGTCGAGAGTAAGTTAACCATGGTGTATCAAAGTTAAGTGCTGGCCAAGCTAATTGGGCAGCAATCAGAACCCCAATACTCATGCCAACGATGCCCCAAATCACTGTCATAATAGCGAATTGGCGTACAACCTTATAGTTATACTCAGTTTGTGATGCTACTGTTTGGCTCATTTTCTGGCTTCCGCTGCAATAAATGCGTTTAGAAATGAATTACCCACCTTTAAAAGTGGGGCCTACTATTTTCTCAAGCGTGTTATCTAAAACTTTCAATACATGAAAGCTTCAGAAAAAAAACTTGAGAAACCCTTATTTTTTGCGGGTGAAATGATAAATTTTTTGGCCTAAAAAAGATAGGTCAATTACATAAAATTATGACATCAATCAATGTTTGTGAGCTTGTTGTTTATTTTTTGATACAGTTTGTGCCTAATTTGGCTTAATAGTAACACTCGCACTTGTTATTTGCAGTCGCGATTATTAGTATTTGTTTTTCTTTAGTGCGAAATTGTTATGCTTATATATAGATTAAGTTTATTCACGGCGGTATTTTTTTTATTAACAGCATGTGATTTTTCCAAAAATACAGGTGAAAAGTTTCTAGAAAATGTCACTTGCACAGCCAATTTGCCTTGTACTTTTTCAAATGATGTTAAAGTATGGTTAAGCGAGAAAACCCTTTCTCCCGAAACTCCATTTACTATTTTTAGTGATTTGCCAACAAACCTTACAATTGAAGATGCCAAGCTTAAAGGCATTACTATGTATATGGGTTACATTCCTCAGCAATTTAAAAAACATGATGGCCTTTGGCAGAGTAATACCATGGTTGGCATTTGTTCTGAGCAAAATATGCTCTGGAATTTAGAGCTAACAGTCAAAGATAATACAACCTCTTTAATACAAACACTAAATTACTCTTTTTATGTAACGTATTAAAGTTACGGCTGCAAACTCTTGCATCCAGCTTACATTTTGATGTGAGTTCGTTTTCTTATACATACGATTATTTGAGTGAGAAGATCAATAAAATTGCCTTTTTAGGTTTTGATACTGATAAAGCTTCAATGGTGAATGAGTGCTCTCAAAAAGTTCAACTTTAATTGCGACTGAATAAAAAATCTAATCAAAAAACGTCTTAAAGTAGCTAAATCAGACTATTTAATCGCTAAGCATGCATAAATATGGTTAGTAATTAACATTTAGTTTTGCGGTTTTAATAATGCACTGTGATTAACTTGTTAATTTATCTAAATTTGGTACATCATTCGATTAATTACATTTAATTACAAAGTGATGCGGTTTGATTTCATCTGTATTGCTTAGTTGTTTATTTATACTCAAAGCCTTGATATAAGTATGTATTTACTTGTTAACAATGAAACAAGTTGTAACGTATGTTCCTAATAAAGTTATTCTATTTTGTTGTGATATATAAAATAAACAGCCGTTAAGTTTTCGTTCAGTTAAAGACGCCTAAGTTGCCCGCCTAACTCACTATTCTTATAACAAGTGAGCATTACCAATAAAGGTAAATTTCAACAAGTAGGGTTCTTTCATGAAAAAATCAACTCTTGGTTTAGCTGTCATTGCAGCGATCCCAATGTTCTCTAGTGTGCAAGTTTTAGCGGCAGACGAAGCTGCAAAATCAATCGAAAAAATTCAAGTGACGGGTTCTCGTATTAAGCGTTCTGACATGGAAACCGCTAGCCCAGTTACACTCATTGGTGCAGATGAGATCAGAGCTTCTGGCGCTACATCAGTTGATAGTGTGCTTCAGCAAATGACCGCCACTGGCGGTGCAATGACTAACCCTGGCGTTAACAATGGTTCAGGTGGTAATGCATCTATTAACTTACGCGGTTTAGGCTCACCACGTACTTTGGTACTTGTAAATGGCCGTCGTATGATCAATTCAGGTACTGGTGCAGCATCTACTGTTGATTTAAATACGATACCAGTTTCAATGATTAAGCAAATTGAAGTACTTAAAGACGGCGCTTCAGCCGTATATGGTACAGATGCTGTTGCTGGTGTTGTAAATATTATTCTGAAGAATGATTTTGAAGGCCTTGATTTAAACGTAAACACTGCAATGACGTCAAAGCACGATGCAACTGAAAACTCTATTGACTTTACAGTGGGTACTTCATTTGATAAAGGCAATATTGTCTTTGGTGCACAATATACAAATCGTGGTGAAGCAAGCCAAAGTAATCGTGATTTCTCAAGCTGTCCAATACTTGAAGATGAGAACGGTTTATATTGTGGTGGCTCTTCATTCAGTGAAGGCGGCCATATTCAAAGCAATTTGACTGCGCCCATTTTGAATGAAAAAAATGAAATTGAACAAACTGGAGTTGCTAATGATAGTGGCTTGAGCGGGTTAGGTGGAAGTTTACATCGTTACTCAACAGCTGCCGATGCATATAACTACGCAAGTAGCAGTTACTTATACACACCAATGAACAGATTAAATATTACAGGTCTTGGAACGTATGAAATATCTGATGACACAAGCTTTTTTAGTGAATTTACTTACACTAAGCGTTGGTCAGAGCAACAGTTAGCACCGCAACCAATTAACTTTGCATTTGATTACGACCCTAGCACTATGGGTGACAGTCTGTTAGGACAAACCTACGACAAGCGCGAAGTTGCAAATAACGCATTTGTAAAGGATGCTGATGGTCAGTATGTGACAACAGCTACAAACTACGCTGCTGGTGATCCAATTAGCTACCGTCGTAGAATGAGTGAAAGCGGTACACGCAATTATTCTCAAACAGTTGATACTGTCCGTATTGTAGTTGGTGCCGAAGGTGTAATTGATGATTACTCTTGGGATATTTCAGCTAACTTCGGTCGTAATGATTCAGTAAGTAAAACAAGTAATCTTCATAATGTTTCGTCTCTAACAGCAGATGTAGAAGCTGGAACATTCAATCCTTTAAGCGAAGCTGATTGGGCTCAATCTAACGTAAGTCAATATATTTACAAAGAGCAAGAATCAGGTGGAAGTCAATTATTTATTGTATCAGGCTCTCTTTCAGGTGAACTGTTCGAGTTACCAGCTGGCTATGCTGCGTTTGCTGCAGGTGTTGAGCACCGTCAAGAAAAAGCATGGCAGGATCCAGATTCAATAGCTGCACAAGGCCTAGGTAACGACCCTCGTATTGATCCAACAAGTGGTGGTTTCAATGTAGATGAAGCATATGTAGAATTTGCAATCCCATTATTGGCTGATGCTCCTTTTGCCGAAAGTGTTGAGTTAAGTGCTGCAATACGTGCGTTTGACTACAGCACATTTGGTTCAGATAATACTTGGAAGCTAGGTCTAACTTGGCGCGTAAATGACGAACTAATGCTACGTGGTGTTCGCTCAACAGCCTTCCGTGCACCTACAGTAGATGAGCTATATTCTGGTAAAGCCATATCTTATGATTCAGTTGATTACGATGGTGCTGATAACCAGGCTGAAGTAACAGTTGGTGGCAACAGTAACTTGACTCCAGAAGAAGCAGACACACTAACGTTTGGTGTTGTTTATGAGCCACAATGGCTTGACGGCTTTTCAATGACTGTAGATTACTACGATATTGAAATCGAAAACGCTATTAGCAGTTACACGAGCCAGTTCGTTGTAGATCAGTGCATTAACCCTAATGGTACAGGAACTACACTTTGTGACAATACAGGTGCTTTTCTTCGTACAGATGGTCGAATTGTATTTAATAACCAGTTACGCAATATCGGTTCAGAGAAAACATCAGGCATAGATTTGAACTTAAAGTATTCATTTGATGCCTTAGGCTTAGCATGGAAAGCAGGCTTAGATACAACGTATTTAGATGAATATGTTGTTGATACAGGTGCTATAATTGACTATCAAGGTTATATTACAAATGGTAGTGGTGGTTATGCTGACATTAAATCAAATCTTCACTTAACAGTAAGTGGTGATAGCTGGGATGCTACTTACGAAGCACGTTACGTTGCTGGGATGGATAGCTTTACTTGTAGACTTGATCAGAGTGAATGTGTAGCACCAACGACACCATCAATTGTATATCATGATATTAGTGGTTCTTACGTGGTTAATGACTTAGTAACTGTCTCTGCTGGTATTAATAACATGTTTGATAAAGAGCCTCCGTACTACACAGGTAATTACGATTCAAATACTGATCCGTACACTTACGACACATTAGGTCGTCGTTTATTTGCTGGTATCAATATTAAACTATAATAACTAGCACATTAATCGTATTAAGGCTCAGTATTTACTGAGCCTTTTTTATTGAACAAAACAAAGGAGACAAGTACACTAAAACGATATTTTAGAAGGAGAACTGATTGTTAAAACAAGATGAAAACTTATCTTTTGTCATTGAACCAGAGCTAACTCCTCGTTCTGAACAGCGCATAGATCTGTATTTTTCTATCCCTAATGAAATGGGGATTAATCCGCAAACGCTTACCGAAGAATCTTACTTTAATAACCACTTTAAATCACATTTAGCATACAACGCTAACAATATACACTTGCCATTAGTACGAAGCCGTTTTGTTAGTAAAAACAAAGGTGAGCAGCAAGATTACCGTCAAAACCTTAATTTATTTTGTTACCAAGTGCGTTTAGCCCTTGATGCCGACATTAAAGACGCGTTAAAAATTGATGAAGCAGAAGACTTTTATAAACGCGCTAACGAAGTATATGAACAAAGTGAAGGGCTTTTAAAAAAGCTGCGTCGCTACACGCCAGATGACGAAAAACTACTTCCATTTTTTACCAATGCTGACAACTATTTAAGTTGGCATGTTGAGCAATCATTTTTAAAGCTTTTAGATGAAGGCCCACGTAGTAGCGATTATGCAAAAGAGCGTAACGATTTACTGCAGTTTTGTAAAAACGAAAATACGTACCGAGCAGAGAAAAGCTACAATTCTGAAACCACCATGCAAGACGCAAATCGAATAACAAATAAAATGCGCTTGTTACAACGTTTAATTGAGCATGGCGTTATATTACAGCGCCAAACGCGTTTTCTTAACAGCTACCTTAAACGATTAGTTAAAGGCACTGTAACAGCTGTTATCATGGCATTTGTGATGGTTGTGATACTTAATGCCCGTTCAACGTTTACTGAAGTCACCGCGACGCTTATTTTAATTTTGGGGGTCATTTACGGACTACGTGAAATATTTAAAGAAGACATTACACGTATGATCTGGCGAGCTATTGTACAAGGGCGACCTAAGTGGCGATTTAGCTTTAAAAATAGTATTACCAAAGACAAAATAGCGAGTCAGCTAATTTGGCTTGAATACATGCGCTTTAAAAAGATACCTAAAGAAGTGAAATCTATTTTTTCAAAACGTAGACAGCAAAATAAACAAGCCGCGCAGTGGTTACACTTTGCAAGTGAGACACGTGTTAGTGCGAAAGAATTTTTACCCGGTTACGATACACTGCAGCACACGCTACAATTTAGTCTTGCGCCATTTGCACGTTATCTAAAACGTGGTGAAGGGAAGTTATATCATTTAGATAGTAATAAAATATCTAAGCAGGCGGTTGAACGGCGCTACCAACTTAACATGGTGCTTGTGCTAACTGAGGAAGATAGAACACTTTACCAACGCTATAAAATAACGTTAAATCGTAGTAAAATCGTTAATATTGAGCTTATCTACTCCAAAAAATGAGTTTTAGTAATTAAAAAAGGGACCGATAAAATCAATCCCTTTTTTAAATTTATTTATTAGCTAAACCATGTTTACTATATAAAGTTACTTTGTCTGATACTAGCGTGATCTCGATATTTTTTGCTTCGTCGCCCCACACACAATTAGTATGCAGTGTTTTTTCAACACAATTATCTGCACTTCCCAAAATGGTTTCAACTTCAGTCTTATCCATACCTACTTTGATTTTTTCGTAACTCTCAAGACTTACCTTAGAACAAGCCGCAAGGCTTAGTGTAGCTGCGATGATAAGGAGTTTTTTCATTGTTATATCCTACTTAGTATTAATGTTTGAATTTTCTGATTTGGACGATCATGCCCATTCGTGGGTGGTCAAAGTAATGTACTTCACCACTTATTACACGTCTAAACTGAGAAAAGCGGGCTGACTCTATATCGCCATTTTCTAGTTTTTGGCTAATATCAAAATTAGCTGTAATGTATAAATAATGTCGTAAGTGTATTTTAAATAAACCGTCTAGTTCCCATTCTGCTTTTGATTGGTTTGGGTCGTTAAACAGTTCAGGTTGTGAGTTTAATAAACTTACAAAATCAGGATTTGAATAGCTAGGGGTTACGTTGGAATCACTTTTAAGGTGTTTACCTGCGATTAAATGCATACTTGGAGCACGCGATTTACTTGCGCCTCCAAAGCGCCAGCCAGTATGTAGAATAGGTGTTAATCCTTTGCGATCTAGCTGTCGGTACTGCGCTTTAAATTGCAGTTGTTCTGGCGCTAATAAATAAGTTTGCTGCATATCATCTTTAGCGGGTGCTAGAGGTGTTACAGGTAGCTCATCGTAGCTTTTTAGGTAGTTTGTACTGTCACCGCATACACCCGATTGTGGGTTTGAATTAACTAATGAGTCGGTAAAAGAGCGTTTTTGAAAACGTTCATCACCATCTATACAGGCTTGCATTGCTTGTTCTGTATAAAGAGGGGTCATTAAATCTAGAGAGTTTTTATCCTCAATAGCTTTGTGCTTAAGTGTAAAATCTTCTTGCAAATATGGAGCAGGGCGCTGTTTAAATACGAGCACCTCAACCTCAAACCAGCGTTCTGCAAATGCAGTGCTGCTAAACAAGCAGCATAAAATAACTAGCGATTTTTTTAGCAACATTAATGGCTAACCTTTTTTTCGAAATCTGCAATCATTGCAGTGACCATTTTTAAGCGTTCGCGAGCGTTAGCTTCACTAATTGCAAAGCGCAGTTTATTTGCGCCATCCATTTTGTACACCTTAGGCGCACTTTGTATCAAACCAATGATGAAGCTAGGGTTAACCTTAGTATCTTGGCTAAACTCAAAGTAACCACCTTTTGGATTTGCCTCAATTTTTGTTATCCCTAAATTACTTGCCTGCATTTTTAATAATTGTAGGCTAAATAGGTTTTTAGCGGCATCAGGCAGTAAACCAAAGCGGTCTATAAGTTCTACCTGTAGTTCATCCATATCATCAAGGTTAGCACAACTAGCAACTCGCTTGTACATACCTAGGCGTGCATTAACATCGTGTATGTAATCATCAGGTAATAGTGCAGCCAGTTTTAAATCTACTTCGGTTTGTTTTTTAAGTAGATTTTCAAGCGTTGGCTCTTTTCCTTCACGTAGCGCATTTACGGCTTGCTCAAGCATTTCCATATATAAACTAAAGCCGATTGTTTGCATTTGACCTGATTGATCGTCGCCAAGTAACTCACCAGCGCCACGAATTTCTAAATCGTGTGTAGCAAGGGCAAAACCCGCGCCTAAATCTTCCAATGATTCGATTGCTTGTAAGCGTTTACTCGCGTCTTTAGAGAGTGCTTTAGGGTCACCTGTGAGTAAATAGGCATACGCTTGATGATGGCTTCGACCAACTCGTCCACGTAATTGGTGTAATTGCGCAAGGCCAAGTTTATCTGCTCTATCCATAATAATGGTGTTGGCTGTCGGTACATCAATACCGGTCTCGATAATCGTGGTACATACCAGCACGTTGTATTTTTGATGATAAAAGTCAGTCATTATTTGCTCAAGCTCTTGCTCGCGCATTTGACCATGGGCTGAGGTGACGCTTGCTTCAGGGACCCATTCACTAATTTCTTGCGCAACACGGTCAATAGTTTCCACGTTGTTATGCAAAAAGTAAACTTGGCCACCGCGTTTAATTTCACGCAGTACAGCTTCGCGTATTAGTTCTACATCGCGTTGGCGTACAAAGGTTTTTACCGCTAAACGTTTAGCCGGTGGCGTTGCGATTATTGATAAATCGCGCATTCCGCTCATGGCCATGTTAAGTGTACGCGGTATTGGCGTTGCAGTTAGTGTGAGTATGTCTACATCGGCACGCAGGGCTTTAATTTTCTCTTTTTGGCGAACACCAAAGCGATGCTCTTCATCAACAATGAGTAAGCCTAAATCGTTAAATTTAATGTCATGCTGAATAAGTTTATGTGTGCCAATAACTATATCGAGCTTACCGTTTGCCATTTTTTCAAGCGTGTCTTTTTGCTCTTTAGTGGAGTTAAAGCGCGAAAGTACACCAACTTCAATAGGAAAATCAGCAAAACGATCTTTAAAGTTTTCATAGTGCTGCTGAGCCAGCAAGGTGGTAGGCACTAAAATTGCCACTTGTTTATCATCGTTAACCGCTACAAAAGCAGCGCGCATGGCCACTTCTGTTTTACCAAAGCCTACGTCACCACACACTAAGCGGTCCATGGCTTGCTTTGATTGCATATCACCTAACACCGCTTCTATGGCGTTGCGCTGATCGTCAGTTTCTTCAAACGGGAAGCTATCGCTAAATTGGCGATATGCAGGGGCGTCTAGAGTAAACTTATTACCGGGTTTTGCTTGGCGCTGTGCATAAATGTCGAGTAATTCGGCTGCTACATCGCGGACTTTTTCAGCCGCTCGTTTTTTAGCTTTTTCCCATGCATCTGAGCCAAGCTTATGCAGCGGGGCGCTGGCTTCTTCGCCACCCGAGTAGCGGCTAAGCATATGCAGTGCAGACACTGGCACGTACAATTTAGCTTCACTTGCATATGTGATGGTAACAAACTCAGTAATTACACCTGCAGCATCAATTGTTTGCAAACCCTGATAACGGCCAACACCATGATCGAGATGCACAACAGGTTGACCTTCTTTGAGCTCTGCTAAATTACGGATTAGCGCATCTTGGCTGGCTTCGTACTTGTGCTTGCGGCGTCTGCGCTGAGATACTTTTATACCAAGCAGTTCTTGCTCGGTAATAATAGAAAGGCTTGGTTTAGTACCAAGTACGACACTTTGTTCAAGCGGGCTTACTATTAAACCTACATCACTCGCGCTTTTTGTAAATTGTTCGAGTGTTTCAAATTCTTTAAATTTTAAACCGCTTGGCTTTAGAATGCTCAGTAATGATTCGCGACGACCATCGGATTCAACACTTAATAAAATACGGCCTTTTTTCTTTTTTTGCTCTGCTACATAATTTATAAACGCGGCATAAGGTTCATGCTGCTTATGATCAATTCGAATAGCAGGCAGCTCGCTAACGCTTAAGTTTTTATTGCCCGCTTTAGTACCAAGCTTTGCAAGAGATAAACGAATACGTGCAAAATTGCCTAAATTAGAAAACAGCTCTTCAATAGGCTGATAAAGCGCATTAGGTTCAAGTAATGGACGAAGTGGGTCAACTCTGCGGTTCTCATAGCGTACATTTACATCGTGCCAAAAGTTATCTGCCGCGTGCTCTAAATCACCCAGCTGCATAACAGTTGTTGTATCTGGCAAGTAGTCAAAAATAGTCGCTAGCTTTTCAAAAAACAACGGCATGTAGTATTCGATACCAGCAGGCCAGTTACCTTTGCTTACTTGCATGTATACAGAGTCTTGCTGCGAGCTTGCACCAAATTTTTCGCGGTAGCTTATTCTAAAACGTTCAATATCAGCGTCGTTAGTAGGAAATTCATGCGCTGGAAGTAGCTCAATTTTATCTACTTTTTCATCAGAACGCTGCGTTTCTACATCAAATAAGCGAATTGTGTCGAGTTCGTCATCAAAAAAATCGAGTCTAAATGGATGCGGGCTGCCCATTGGATATAAGTCAACGATAGAGCCGCGTATAGCGTATTCGCCGTGCTCCATTACTTGTTGAACATTTAAATAACCAGCTTGCTCTAGGTTGTCACGAAAGTTATGTGTGTCTAGCTTGTCGCCCACTTTAAAGTTTATTGTTGAACCGTAAATAAACGAGGCCGGGGCTGTGCGCAACATTAAAGTTGATATAGGCACAATTAACACACTTTGTTGTTCTTTTTTTAAGGTGTTTAAAGTGGCTAAACGGGCTGAAATAATATCTTGATGGGGAGAAAAGTGATCGTATGGCAGAGTTTCCCAATCAGGAAATACCATTACTGGGTTATCGGGTAATAAATATTCTAATTCTGTTTCAAGGCGCAGTGCGCTTGGTGTATCAGGCGTAACAATCAAGACTAAGTTGTCTTGTTGTTTAACGCCTTCAGCAATGGCAATACTTAAACCACTTCCGCTTAGCTGGCCCCATTGAATTTTATCTTTTTGAGATTTTACCCAAGGCAAGGCTGCCCATTGCTCAAACGCCATTTATTACTCCATTTATAGTTGGCTCTTAGCAAGTAAGAGCCATCTTGAGTTAAGATTACTTAGTCTCGGTATATTTTTGTTAGGTCTTTATAGTGATCAATTCGTCGGTCACGCAAGAACGGCCAGATACGTCTTACGTTTTCTGAGCGTTTTTGATCAATTTCAACCACTAAAATTTGCTCATCAGTATTATTAGCCTCAGCTAATAATTCACCTTGTGGGCCTGCAATGAACGAATTCCCCCAAAACGCAATACCATCGCTTTGCGCACTTGGGTCACTTTCATGGCCGACACGGTTACAGCTAATTACCGGTACACCATTGGCAACAGCATGGGCACGCTGACTAATAACCCACGCATCTTTTTGACGAGTTTGCTCAGCAATGTCGTCGTTAGGATCCCAACCAATAGCGGTTGGGTAAATTAACACTTCAGCGCCTGCCATTGCCATTAAGCGGGCAGCTTCAGGAAACCATTGATCCCAACATACTAGCACGCCTAATTTACCCACCGAGGTTTGAATAGGCTCAAAACCGATATCACCAGGGGTAAAGTAGAATTTTTCGTAAAAACCTGGATCATCAGGAATATGCATTTTGCGGTATTTACCCACAATACTGCCATCTTGTTCTAATACAACCGCGGTGTTGTGATAAAGGCCCGTAGCGCGTTTTTCAAATAAAGAGGCCACAATAACAATGCTTAGCTCTTTAGCAAGCTCACCTAAGGCGTTACTGCTAGGGCCTGGAATGGTTTCGGCTAAATCAAATACGTCAACATTTTCGGTTTGGCAAAAATAGAGGCTTCGGTGTAGCTCTTGAAGTACAACCAGTTTTGCACCTTTTTGAGCGGCTTCACGAATGGCACTTATTGATTTTGCCATATTGTCCTGAGCGTTATCGCTATTGCTTTGTTGCACTAACGCAACGGTTAATTTTGCAGGGCTTGTCATTGTGCTGCTCCAGCTAAAAATCCACGAGGTAATTGCATTGTAATACAGTGCAGGCTGCCAAATTGTTCAATAATTGGTTGGCAATTTACGCCAATAATAGTGTGTTGTGGGTATGCTTTTTGAACTTGCGCAAGAGCACGTTCATCATTGGCATCATTATACGTTGGCACAAGCACAACATTATTAATAATTAAGTAGTTAGCATAGGTAGCCGGTAAGCGTGTTTGCTCATCGTCATAAGCGGCTTTTGGCCACGGTAACTCAATTAAGTTATATGGGGTGTTATCGGCAGTTTTAAAGGTTTTTAGTTGTTTTTCCATTGCATCAAGTGCGCTGTAGTGCTCATCAGTTTTATCGTCACACTGCACATATACAAGGGTATTATTTGGAGCAAAGCGCACTAAGGTATCAATGTGGCTGTCGGTGTCATCACCGGCTAAATAGCCATGATCAACCCATAAAAAATGTGTTGCGCCCAAGTGCTCTTTTAAAAGTACTTCTATGTCAGCAGGGTTTAAATCTGGGTTACGGTTTTTGTTAAGCAAACATTCGCTGGTTGTTAGCAACACACCATGCTCGTTTATTTCAATACCGCCACCTTCAAGTACCATATCGAGCGCTTGATATTGGTTGTTTATGCTACTTAGCTCTTTTACCAAAGTACGATTAATTTGATTGTCTAATGCGCTTTCAAATTTATTGCCCCAACCATTAAAAGTAAAATCATATACTTTTAGTTGTTCTGGTGAATCAATAGCGGCGCAAGTAAGCGGGCCATGATCGCGCGCCCAGGTATCGTTGGTAGGCGTTACTACAAAATGAACACGATTAAGAGAGATGTTAGCGCTATTTAGCAATGCTGTAATATGCATTTTTAAGGCACTATTATGCGCCACAATAACAAGCTGTTGCTGCGTTGTTATATGCTTAGCAAGCTCAATATATACAGGTTCTACACGTGCTAAATTATCAGCCCAATCTGTGTCTTTATGAGGCCATGTAAGCATAACAGCGTCTTGCTCGGCCCATTCTGGTAAAAGTCTAAAGTTCATGAATTTTATATACTAATTAAGATGACGCTAGTTTAGCATTTTACATAAAGATGTCAGCTAATTATCACTGTTTAGATCGGCTTGGTTTTGATCAAGTTCTTGACGTTTTTTAAGTTGGCGGGTTTGAGCATGTAAACTTGCTCTAACAATAAGTTCTTGGTCAGTGGTTCTAATTGCGGTAAAGAGTAGGGTGTATTGATAATGTTCGCTATCTTGTTTTTCTACTGCCACAACTTCGGTGTAACAATAAACCGCAGAGGCTTCGTGGTGCAAAAACAGTTTTGTTCTAAATGCTTGGCCAATTGAGTGTACTTCGGGTGATGTAAAGCGAATACCGCCACCGCCGTAGCTATCACATTGAATTGCATTATCTTGGGCTTGTTCTGAGGCCAAAATATGGCTCATTATTAAATCTATTTTACGTGACTGCGCTTGTAAAAATGTAGCGAGCTCTTGTGCTATATCGCCTAAGTTACGCAGTGGGCGTAACGAGCTTTGCTCAAGTTCACTTACTTCATTTGCTAATTTAAATAGTGGGGGGATATCGTCTTCTAGCTCAAGCTGTGATTTAGGAACTTGTCCGTTCGATACGGCGAATAAATTCACTCTTATACTTTCATTAATTTGAAAGTACTGCTCAAACTCACCTAATCTTTCACTATTCATTATGTTCTCCACCACGTATTTATTTAATAGTAGCGTTGTGAGTACTAAATTGCTAGCAGATAAAGTAACTCATAGCGGGCTAAATGCTTTGTTTACATTCAATTTTTTAACATGTTTTTTATGAAAATAAATACACTAAAATTCTAAATTATTAGGGTTAGGTATAAAAAAGCGGCCAATGTCATCCTAACATTGACCGCTTGGGTATTGATTCATCAGCGCATACTTATTTAAGTAGAGCGGCTAATTCATGTAAATCTTTCACAACGTGATCTGGTTTTTTAGCTAATGGATAAAGTGCTTTACCTGGGCGTGCAATGAAAGTGGTTTGTAAGCCCGCTTCTTTTGCGCCAGCAACATCCCAGCCATGAGCTGCAACCATCATTGCTTCATTTGGTGCTACATTTAGCTTTTTAAGTACCCATTCATAAGCACGTAAGTCTGGTTTGTAAATTTTAATATCTTCAATGCTGTAACGTGCATCAAAGTAAGACATTAAACCAGCGCTTTCAAACTGTGCCTTTACACCTTTGTTTGAAGAATTTGTAAGGCTTACTAATTTATAGCCCTGTGCTCTAAGTTTTGCCAGTCCTTCTTTAACATCACTGTGTGGAGGAAGCGTTAAAAGAGGCGTAACAATAGCTGTTTTAGCTTGTTCACTTGTAATATCAATATTGTTGTTTTGAGCAACCATAAGGAGTGACGCCACACCGATTTGCCCAAAGTCGTGATAACTACCGCTTACTGTATCTACTAATGAATGGTGCAACATAGTTGAAAACCACAGTGGTAATAAATCTTCACGTCCGCCTAGTGCTTTACCAATAGAGGTACGCATTGACGTTAAATCAAGTAGGGTTTCGTTTACATCAAAAATAAGCACTTTGGGCTTTGTTTGTTCTTTTGGTTCATCAGCGACTGCATAACCAGATACAAGGCTTGTGCCTACAAGTAGTGAAAGAGTAAGTGTTTTTAACGATTTTAAAATAGACATTAGTTATTCTCCGATTCAAGTGCTGCCATAACATCAGTAGGTTCTGCGCGTAGGGTGTAGTCTTCGTTTAAAAATGCGTATGTAATAACACCTTCTTGGTTTATCACATAAGTAGCCGGTAGCGGCAATTTAAAGCTTTTATCGCCATAGTAGTGTTCAAAATCAATACCAAATTGTGTGTATAACGCTTGAATACGCTCATCAAGTGTAAACAATAAACCAAATTGCTCAGCTACTTTATTACTAACATCTGAAAGCACGTCAAACTCAAGATCGTTTTTTTGTGCAGTTGAGAGAGTTTCATCAGGCAGTTGTGGTGATATTGCGACTAACTGAGTATTTTGAGTTTTAAATTGCGGTAAGTAGTCATTAAGTGCTTTTAGCTCTAAATTACAATATGGGCACCAGCCACCACGATAAAAGCTAATAATTACCGGGCCTTTTTTTAATAAATCCGCAAGCTCAATGTTTTCGCCTTTATGATTGGCTAGGCTGAAGTTTTCTACTTTTTGACCAATTTGCAACGCATTGTCTTTAATATGCTGTGCAATAAGCTCTTCGTTTGTAGTGTTCATTAATGCTAAAACGTCAGCCGGTAACTTGGCATCTTTTTGTACGTTATAGGCATCTATTTGCGCTTTTAAACTCATGATTGAACCTCAATAATTAGACTATTTGCAATTATAGTGTTTTACATATTTAAATAAACATTGCAAAACTGAAAGCTTCATTCGAAAATGTTAAACATTGAAAAGTGCACAATGGCATCTTTATGTATAATTTAAGCGACCTAGAAACATTTATAGCAGTAGTTGAAAATAAAGGGGTGCTTGCTGCTGCGCGAGAGCAGCGTTTATCGCCTGCAACGGTAAGCCATCGCTTAAGTAAATTAGAACGTGAGCTTGCAACAGTACTTGTTTTTAGAGATAGCCGACGAGTACGGTTATCTCCCGCAGGTGAAATATTTTATACGCGAGTTGGCGCTATAATGGAGGCGTTGCACGACGCTGAGCATAGTATTGGTGCGCGTAGTTCATCGGTGAGTGGTTTATTACGCGTGACTATGCCCCCTTGGATTTTTTCAAAATACGTAATGCCCAGGCTTAACGAGTTAGAGCAGGCCTATCCTGAACTAAAACTTGATTTTTTAATTACTGATCATTTTGTAAATGTGGTTGATGACGCACAAGATGTGGCAATTCGTGTAGGACAATTAAATGATTCCGGTTTACTGTCACGAAAAATAGTAAACAACAAACGTATACTTTGCGCAGCTCCTAGCTACATAAAAAAATATGGCATGCCTAAGAGCTTAGCTCAATTGAGCGAACACTATTGGGTTTGCCTGCCGTGGCAGCGCCAATTAAAGCTTTTTGATGAACAAGGTAAAACACATACTTTTAATGCAAGAACACGCTTTACTATTTCTAATTCCGACAATATGACTCAAGCAGCCATTGCAGGTCATGGCATTGCAATTAAATCAATGATAGCTATTTATGAAGATATTAAAAATGGCATTTTAGTTGAAGTTATGCCCGGCGTAATGGCACAAGATGATGCACCAGTTTGGTTTTTGCGTCCGCAAAATAGCTTAACTACCCGCAAAACCGATGTATTTTATGACTTTATGAAATCACTATTTTTGAGCTGCGAATAAGCGTTTAAATGAGCGTTTTACTCCAGTTAAAAACAAATAACCAGTAAGCTCGGCAAGTAGGGCAACTATAATAGCTGCAATAATAGCGGCTATAATAGAGTCTTTTTTTAAAATGATTTGACCTTCGAAGCGTTGCCACACTTGTTGCTTTACATCGCTCATGCCACTGATCATAGTAAAAATATATGGAGATTGCGCAAACCTATTTACAGCGATTTGTAAGTCTTGTTGTCGTGTGTAAAGTGTACTGATATTACTTGCACCTTTATTCACAATCCCATCATCAATATTTTTATAGTGTTTAATTAGCTTATTTAAATCATTATTAAAATACTTAGCTGCATCGCTTTTAAAAGGCGCAATGGCATTATTAGCTTCAATTAATTGGGCTGATAATGCTTGGCCAAAATCGCTTACAAATGCAGGAATTTGCACTCCAAGTAGTAAACCGAATGCAAAGAAACTAAGTCGGATATAATCTAAAAATTTACTCATTTATCTTCCTATCCATTTAAATAACCCAGAATTAACATTTGAGCTTGTTTTTATATCAAAAACTCGTAATCTAATGGGGCGTGTTGACCTTTGTGGATTGAAATTTGTTCAATCTAGGGTCGATTTAATCGCGGCGCGAGGTTTGTAACCTAGCGGGCTAAGTCAAAACCGAGCAACAAAGAGTTAATCGTCCCTAGATCGAGCTCAAAGGGCAGCGCATGTTTGGCATTTATGCTGCGTTATCACCTATTTATGGGGAATAACCACACTACATAGGCTCTGCCTTGCCTAAATACCAAACGTACTGCTGCAAATTCAACCACGAAAGGCCAAAACGCCCTAATAATAAAAATAACAACAGGTGGATGTTAAGGATGACGAAAAAAGTAAAATTCACGTCAACATTTGTTGATATATCTAAACAGCTCAAACGTTTTGTATCGCGCATTGTTCAACCCGACGATGTAGAAGATATTGTGCAAGAAACTTTTGTAAAAAGCTACGAAGCTGATTTAAAGCAAGATATACAGTTTACCCGCAGTTACATGCTTAAAACAGCAAAACACCTAGCACTTAACCATATAGCTAAGTGGGACAACAAATTTAATGATTCGTTAGAAAACGATAACGAATTACCCGTATTACTCAAATCAATGAAGCTTGAGGATGAATACACATCTAAAGAGCGCTTTTTACTTTTTTGTAGAGCTACTGAGCAACTAAGCTCATCGATTCGTAAATGCTTTATATTAAAAAAAGTTTACGGCATGAGCCAAAAAGAGATCGCAGACCAAATGCAGTTAAGCCAAAGCACTGTTGAAAAACACATTGCCAAAGGGTTGTTACAAACCATGTTGTACATGCGTGAACATGAGCAAAGCCCTCAAACAAACCCTAAAGCTCAAGCACACCCTATATCAGTTAAGAGGGTCGCAGAATGAGTAATGTTCATCAATTTAATTCAAAAGATTTAATTTTAGAAAAGTCATGTGATTGGATAAGCGCGATTGATCGTGGTTTAACTGATGATGAAAAAGAGCAATTTAAATTATGGATGATGCAAAGCATCGCCCATCAAGACTCTATATACGAGCTTGCTCAGCTTTGGGATGAGCTTTCGGTATTAAATGAATTAAGTCATTTATTTCCTCAGCGTAACAATACTAAAGCATCAAAAAATAAGTGGATGTTTTCTTACTCAATTGCAGCGAGTTTATTTGCAGCACTAATGGTATGCAGCTACTTATTAATTAATTTAGAAAATGGCTATAACCAAGAGCTTGCAAAAGTTAATTACACTAAAATTTACAAAACAAAAGTAGGCGAGCAAGCAACGTATGTGTTGCCAGATGGCACCATAGTGCAGCTTAATACTAATAGCTTACTAGAAGTTGCTTATAGCAAAGGCCGCAGGCAGTTGTTACTTAGTCGTGGAGAAGGGCGTTTTAACGTAGCAAAAGATGCCACGCGTCCGTTTAGTGTTATGGCCGGCGACAAAAGCTTTACTGCACTCGGTACCGTGTTTAATGTACAGCGTAATACCTCATCAGATTTAGAGCTTGTTGTTACCGAAGGCAAAGTGATGATCACCGACCCTAGTGTAGCGGTTGACGCAAATGACTTTAAAGATTATCAGCTTGCAGATAACAGCACGCAAAAAATTCGTCAAATTAATGCCAATATCGTTACCTCAGGCGAAAAAGTAATTATAGAGCAGAGTGTTACAAAGCCAATTACCCAGCTTTCAATGAACGACGTACAACGCGATTTGGCATGGCAAAATGGCATGCTTATTTTTAATGGAGAAGAGTTAAGCGATGCTTTAAATGAAGTAAGTCGCTATACCGCAACACGTTTTGAACTTTCATCAGCCGAGCTTGCCAGTATTAAAGTAGCTGGGGTATTTAAAGCGGGTGACGTTGAAGGTTTACTAGAAAGTTTACAAACTAATTTTTCGATTGATCATGAGCGTTTAGGTGAGCATGTAGTAACGCTAAAACACCATACAGAATCATAAGTAGACGTTATGCAAATCAAACTAATGTTAGATAAAGTTGCATCAATAAAGATTGAACGTAAAAAAAACATTAAAAAAAAGAAACAAAGCCATAGAGGATTTTTGTTTGTCAGCTGTTTATATAAGTTGCGCAGTAACCAAACGCATTTATTGAGTGGATTTAGTGTGCTTGTACCGGCTATTTTTAGCTTGAGTGTACAAGCAGCAACTCAAACCACTGGGCAAATGGTGCAATTTGATATAAAAGCGCAGCGAGCAGACAAAGCCTTAATTGAATATGCTAAACAAACAGAGCAAACCGTGGTGTTTTCTTATGAGTTGGCAAAGCAGTATGACGCAAATTCAGTTTATGGATTTTACACTCAGCTAGATGCTCTAGAGGCATTATTAGGTGGGACTGAACTCGATGCGGTTGTTGATCAAAATGGTTTACTGAGTATAAAACTCAAACAAATCAACAGGAATGATAACAACATGATGAAGCTTTCAGCGGTCAGTGCAGCAGTATTACCAGCTTTACTTGCAGTAAATTCGCAAGGTGTAAACGCAGCAGAAGAAGTCGCTCAAGAAAAAATTGAAAAAATTGCTATAGTCGGTAGCCGTGTAGCAGGACGTTCAGTTGAAGATTTACCCGTTCCAGTAGATATCTTAAGTGCAGAAGCGCTTGAAAATACGGGCCAAACAGAAGTTGGTCGTATGCTACAGTCTATCGCCCCTTCATTTAACTTTTCAAGCTCTGCAATTAGTGACGGTACTGATGCTTTAAGACCTGCGACACTTCGCGGTTTGGGCCCCGATCAAACATTGGTGTTAATTAACGGCAAACGTCGTCACCAAGCAAGTATTATTCATATTAATGGCTCTGTTGGGCGTGGTACCGCAGGTACTGACATGAATGCAATTCCAGCCTCTGCAATTAAACGCATTGAAGTATTACGTGATGGCGCTGCTGCTCAGTATGGTTCTGATGCAATTGCAGGTGTTATTAATATTGTGCTTAAGGATGGTAGCGAAGGTGGCAAAGCGGCTATTAACTACGGTCAATATTCTGAAGGCGATGGCGAAACCATTAACCTTGATTTTAATAAAGGCTTTGCGCTAGGTGATGACGGTTATTTAAATACAACTATCAATTACCGTGACCGTGCACCTACTAACCGTGCAGGTTTACATGGCTCTTGTCAGTTTTATGGTTGTACAGAACTAAGTGACGGCACTTTACTTGCTGGCGATCCGCGTGAGCTGACAGCCGATCGTGATACATTCAGAATTGGTGATGCTGATTCTCAGCAGTTTGGTTTAACAATTAATACCGGTTACGAGTTAGGTGATGGCGAGCTTTACGGCTTTATTACTTACTCAACACGTGAAAATGAGTCGGCTGCATTTTTCCGTCATAATGCAAATGCAGGTGGTAACCCAGTACTACAAGATAATGATGCGACGATTCCGCTAGGTTTCTTACCAAAAATTAATACAACAATCGACGATATCTCGTACAACTTTGGTTATAAAACTGAGTTTGATAACGATGCAAGCCTCGATTTATCATACACTTATGGTGAAAACAGCATTGATTACACGACAAGTGACACTATCAATGCCTCATACGCTAACTTTTTACGTTATGACCAAGGTTTAAGTGCTGCTGATATTCGTACAACTATCCCACGTGAAGCGTACGCTTACGGCATGGAATTATCACTGCAAACAATCAATATTGATTTTACGCAAAACTTTGATGATTATTCTTTAGCAATGGGTGCTGAAATCCGTACTGACGAATATCGCATTTTAGAAGGCAATGAGTACGCATACCGCGATTACGATACAACCAACGGTGTAAGTATTTACAACGGCTTAAGTGGTGGTGTTGGTTCTGAAGATGCATCAGGTGGTTCACAAGGTTTTGGTGGTTCAGCTCCTGCGTCATCAGTTGATGAATCGCGTGATGTAATTTCATTTTACATAGATGCAGAAGCTTATGTGATTGAAGATGTAATTTTATCGGGTGCACTTCGCTACGATAACTACAAAGGCTTTGGTGATACAGTAAACTTTAAGCTTGCTGGTAACTGGTCTGTAACCGACGATATTTCACTACGTGGTGCATTAAGCTCAGGTTTTAGAGCGCCTTCAATGCAGCAGCTTTACTTTAATAACGTAAGTACGCAATTTGTTGTTGGTACTAATGGTAATTTAGTTGCAGAAGAGGTTGGTACATTTAGAAATGATTCAACACTTGCGCAAAGCTTAGGTATTCCAAAGCTTAAAGAAGAAAAATCACAAAACCGTAGTTTAGGTATTGTATATAACGTTACAGATAATATTAATGTAACCGTTGATTACTACTCAATTGATATTGACGACCGTATTGTAATTAGTGACCGCTTAGGTAAAGGTTTATCTACAAGCCTTGATGCTGCACTAAATAGTGCGGGTGCTGGCGTAGGTCAGTTCTTCTTAAATGGTGCTGATACAGAAACTCGTGGTGTTGATTTTGTAGCAACGTGGAACACTGAAGGTTTAGGCGGCACGCTTGATTTTACACTTGCAGCTAACTTTACTAAAACAGATGTTGTATCGTTATTTTCGCCTGCTGGCTCAAGCCTTGAGACAGTAAACGTAGAAGATATATTTTCAGCTGAAGACATCTCTATTATTGAAGAGTGGCAACCAGAGGATCGTATTAACTTAAGTGCACTTTATCAACGTGATGATTGGACAGTTAACCTGTCACTTAATCGCTTTGGTGAGTACACAGTAGAAGACGGTGGTCGTCAAACGTATGGCGCAGAAATTTTAACTGACGTTAAAGTTAACTACTTCGTTACTGAAGATTTATCGGTAAATATTGGTGCAAATAACTTGTTTGATGTTTACCCAGATAAAAACGAAATAGGTAACTCTCGCTCAGGTACTATTGTGGATGCTAGTGGCAACACAGTAATAAGTAGCTCAGGTGTGTTTGACTACTCACGTCGTTCTGCTCCATTTGGATTTAACGGTGCTTACTACTACATAGGCGCAGAATACCGTTTTTAATTAATAACCTCCCTTTCGTTATTTAACTCAAAGGGCCGTAAGGCCCTTTTTTTGGTTTTATATTGGGCTGTTTTATTTAGAAATCAAACTTATTGAATAATCATCGTATTGCTTAATATTATTCATTACACTCATTAAAGTATTATGAGTACTGTTTTCGTCTGCGGTTATAAGTACCGAACTTATTTCATATTTAGCCGCGAACATCGCTAAATTAGTCGCAACTTGCTCTAAATCAATTAACCTCCCTGAAAAATATACTGCGTTACTTTCATCAATTCTAAATAAAGCATTTTTAACAGGCTTATCTATTTGAGGGCTGTCGAGTGGTCGGTTTAATTCAATAGCCACAGGTTTTACAAAAGATGTAGTTACAATAAAGAAAATTAGTAATATGAACACTATGTCTAACATCGAGGTCATATCTACATCAGCATTATTTTGCAGTTTAGTTAGGGCGTGTGAATCTTTGTGGATTGAAATTTGTTCAATCTAGGGGCGATTAAATCGCGGCGCGAGGTTTGTAACCTAGTGGGCTAAGTAAAAACCGAGCAACAAAGAGTCAATCGTCCCTAGAAAGAGCCCAAAGGGCAGCGCATGTTTGGCCTTTATGCTGCGTTATCGCCTATTTATGGGGAATAACCACACTACATAGGCTCTGCCTTGCCTAAAAACCAAACATACTGCTGCAAATTCAACCACCAGAGATCAACACGCCCTAGCTTACTTTTCATATTGGACCTTATTTTTAATTAAATGCTGCGGCGCCACAGCAAGGTTTTAGGTACCTACTAACAAAATTAGCACAGCAAAAATAAAGCGTGGTTAAATAAATATTCTAATAACATTAAATATTTGTATTCATTATGTATTTAAAATGTGGCGAAATAAGGTGGTGTTTATACCAATTTGCTTATATATGGGGTCTATATGGCATCGTTATAGTGTGATTTAATTCGTTAAATTGCTTAAAGATTTATGCAGATTGGTATTAGAGGCAATAAAAAACCCAGCGCTAGGCTGGGTTGTATTTATGCGTTATGTAAGCTTACTGCTTTTGCATACGGCTCATTTCTGCATGGCAGCTTTGCATTGTTAATAATGTTTTAGCCAGTGCAGCTTCGCAATCAGCCGGTTGTGGTTTATCCATAGCGGCTTTAATTTCTACAAGCGTTTTATCTTCTACTTCTTCAAGCTCTTTTACATACGTGCTGTCGTTATGTGAGGTGAATGTAGTAAGTAAGGCTGTGTATGCACGTCGTGCTTCAACTGCGAAAGATGAACCATCTTCGCGTTCGCCTTTTTCATTAATTGCATATGGTTGCAAGCGCTCAACACTCACTTTTCGGGCATCTATCATACGCTGAAAAAGTGCGCCAATAGCAGGGTCTTCAACTTTTTCCTGTGCTTTTTGATAAAAATCGATGCCGCTGTTCATAACTTGAATGATGTCAGTAATATGATTTACTTCTGATCCTTGATGGGTGTTCATAATGACCTCTTTTATTAAATGAATGTATAGTTCAACTTAATAAAAGCAATGTATGTTCCACGTTTTTATTTTCATGTAGTTGTTTGATTTTATTAGTTTAATTTTATTTCAGAAAGGAGCTAAGTTAATGAGGAAAGTATTAACTTAGCAATTTTTACATTATATTGTGTAATAAAGTTATTTTAGCTCTTCAGCTACTTCAGCTACTTTTTGGCGTAACCAGATATGGCTCGCATCGCGATGTAACAGTGGGCTCCAAATCATATCAAGCTCAAAAGGAGGAATTGGAAATGGTGGCTCTAAAATTTTAAGCCCCGGATCGTCTAAATATATGTTTGCTGCTTTTGAAGGGAGGGTCGCAATCAAGTTTTTCTCTTTAGCCAAATGAATCGCTACATGGTAGTTACGCGTAAAAGTGGCAATATTACGATGTTTACCAAAGTGGGCAAGTGCTTCGTCGACCCAGCCAAGTTTTTGCACATCTTTAGGGTCCATGCCCACGCCTACACCAAAACCTGTTTTACTCACCCATATATGGCGCGCTTTTAAGTAGCTGTCGAGGCTAAAGTTTTCAATAATAGGGTTGTCGGCCTTAACTAAGCAGCAAAAACTGTCTTTCCAAATACGTTTATGATGAAAAGACTGAGGTAAGTTTTCAAAACGGTTGATTGCCATATCTACTTTACCGTTTTCTACGTCATGAAAGGTTACATCACTTGGTGTGAGTATATCTAAAGTAGTATCGGGGGCTTCTTCGTGTAGTTTACTTAAGAGCTTTGGCGCTAACGTACTTGCAGCGTAATCACTGGCCATTATTCTAAATACACGTTTACTCTGGCTTGCCTCAAATTCTCTATTAGGTGCTAGGGTTTCTTCAAGCGTCATTAATATGCCACGAATAACGGGTTGTAACTCTAAAGCGCGCTCTGTCGGGACCATACCATCGCTGGTACGAACTAAAATAGGGTCGTTAAATAAGTTACGAAGACGTTTAAGGCCATTACTCATTGCGGGCTGCGTAATACTCAATTGATTAGCAGCGCGTGTTACATTGCATTCTCGAAGCAATGTATCGAGATAAACGAGTAAATTTAAATCTATTTTACTTATATTCATTGTGTGTCCTTTGCGTCTACCAGTGATGGATAAATCGCTGTGCTGTCGGGTAAGGGTAAATATGACTTACCTGCCCATTTTTTATATTTTGTTGCGCCTGCTTCCAAAAGCTAACATCTATAAGCTCTGGATGAGTGCTGAGGAAAAACTTTTTATACATAGGATTAGGCATTACAAATGTACATAACTGCTCTGGGAATACATCTTGTGGTGCAACAGAGTAACTTTGTTCATCCATTAAATAATCGTCGTAGCTCTTTGCTTTCGGTAATGCTCTAAAGTTCATATCTGTTAGGTATTGAACTTCATCGTAATCGTAAAAAATAATACGTTTGTGCTTACTTACACCAAAGTTTTTTAAGAGCATATCGCCAGGGAATATATTAACAGCAATCATTTCTTTTAGAGCTTGCCCGTATTCTTCAATCGCGTCTGCGGCACTTTCTTCATCAGCATTTTCTAAAAACAAGTTAAGAGGTGTCATACGCCGTTCAATATACAAATGCTTGATGATCAACCAATCGCCTTCAATTATCATTGATGAGCCAATTGTTTTATGTAATTGCGCAAGTAAATTACTATCAAAACGCGCCAAAGGAAATACGACGTTAGAATACTCTATGGTATCGGCCATTCTGCCAACGCGATCATGGTTTTTTACTAGTTGATAACGCTTTAATACGGTATCACGGCCGAAGGGCTTACTTTCACCAAATTTGTCTTTTATTACTTTAAAAACATAACCAAATGAGGGAAGGGTAAATACCATCATCACCATACCGGGAGTACCCGGTGCAATTGTAAACTCATCACTAGAGTGAGATAAGTGATTTAAAAACTCTCGATAAAACTCAGTTTTACCCTGCTTATGAAAACCCACTGCGTTATAGAGCTCAGCAAGTGTTTTGTTTGGCATAAGCTGATTCAAAAACCGGACAAGTGCTGAAGGTGCATGAGTCTCTACCATAAAGTAGGCACGGGCAAAGCCAAAAATGACACGCATTTGAGATGATTTAGTTAAAAGTGCATCTAAATATAATCCGTTATCTTCATCGTGTAATACGGCGATTATAAAAGGCTGAACCCCACTTTTTGAAACAACACGACCAACAATATAAGCTGCTTTATTACGATAAAAAGGTGTGTGCAAAATATCAAAGCGCATTTGCCAAGGTTGATGATGTGTATCGGGGGCTTGTTTATAAAAAGCTTTAACAAGAAGGCGAATATCACGCTCTAAATTTACAAATGGGGCTTTAAAATCAAAATGATTAATAATGCGTTTTATTGTTGGCTTTAGGCCATCAACTACCGGAAAGTATGTCCTATATTCGGCCTCAACAGGTACTGAAGGAGCATCTTTCAAAGTTGCTTCTACAAATATAAAGTCATTATGAAAATAGCGCCTATGGTACAGCCGGCAAAATACAGAATTATAAAAGGTTTCGGCGAGTTCTGCTTGAGGGTGGAAACATAAAAAGTGCTGATATATCTTTTTAACTTCGAGCCATAGGCTTTCATCTAATTGCTCTGTTGGGGTTTCTTTTTTTAGCGCTTGTGTGGTTTCGTTAACACGATCATCATAATAGCTGATACGCAAACGGCTGATATCATTAATTGCTTGCCAATCTTTTTTTGCAAAGGCGAGAGGGGCTTTGGCCGTTGTTTTTTGAAATAGCTGATAGTGCCTTTTAAAACCCGTTAAAATTAATTCAGCAATATGGCGAGGCTGCATTTGCACTCCTTAATAGTCCCTAGAGCTTATACTCTATTGTGTTAAGGGTATGTTATTTTAAGTTTAAAACCAAGATAAATATTACTTGCTAATTAAGAGTGATTTATTTGTATTGAGCTATCTTTTTTTCGAGAATTTTAATTTGTTTAGTAATAACCAATACATCTTTTTTGTACTCTTTATTAATTATTTTTAATTTTTTAGTAATATCTTTGGTAATACGCTTTTTATCATCAATGGCTAAGATATGATTTAACCGCTCTTGTTGTTTGTATTCAGCACGCTGCTTATTACGATCAAGTATTGTTAGTTTATGGTTATTACTGCGAAGCTCTGCCTGTAAGCCAGATAGAAGCCTTTCACGCTCAAGTTCGTTTAGTTGTTTAGTGTAGTCAACCTTAGGACCAGAATACTGATTACCCGTCGTGTTAACTTTATAAGTCGTTGCTTCGTCGTCACACGGCAGTTGAGAAAAGACAGTGCCTTTTTCTGTTACACATTTGTAGTAAGTGGTATCGCTAAAGCTAAAAAAACTGATAAGTAAAAAGCTAGAATGGAGAATATAACGAGAAGTTTTAAACATACATGTCATCCTTGGTTTTTATATCTAACAACAATATAAAACTATAACCTAGCTTGGTGGTATAGCAAGCTAGGTTAGGATAACTGTTATTGGGTAAAGGTTTTGAGCTTTTTAATACTCTGTACTAAAAATGGTATATCTAAACCTTGTTCAATAGAAAAACCCTCAGCGGCAGAGATATTTTTAAAGTTACCATCTGAATCTATTAAGGTAATCCTATCTTTTTTATAGGCTATAACAACACCCTGAGAGTAGTTCACGCCCATATCATCTTTTTTCTTGTATAAATTAACGCCCAGCATTGTTTGCTTAGCAATGGCTTTACAATTTAAATATTGGCCAACACTTGTTGCAATTAAATCGCTAGGTTGAATAAGTCCATCTACTTTAGAAATACGTTTGTCGGAGCTATATAAAGTTGATGTTGTTACTACTTCTTGCTTGTTATTGGCAAGACTAAAAGCAAAAACTTGTGTTTCATCATCTCGAACAGTAGGGTTATCACTCGCTTTAATTACTCGAATAGCACTAGAGCTATGTGCTTGATCATTAATAAAGCTTAGTTCTTCAATGCCAGTTACTTCAATGCTACGGCGCTGACTTTGCCATGCGGGAAGAGTTTGATCTCTTAAAATTGCTGCTTTATAAAAAGCTGGCAAACCATACACTAAGCTAAATAGCATATCGTCGTGATTAGTTGGCTGTAAAAACTGCTCTGTTTTGTGTAAGTTTTTATTATCGGCAACAAATTTAGCGAGTTGTTGCTGGGTTTCAAATACAAAAATATCTACATTGGCTTGTGTGTAGTCTTCACACTTATCAAGCGGGCTTGGCATTTGATAACTAATGTTTTGGTTATTAATTTTTACGTTATGTGCTTGCTTATAGCTTTCTATATCAAGCAGGTCATTTTTAGCTAATAAACTTTTAGCGGTAGTAGGGTATGACAGTGGTAGTACATTATCTTGCTTCGTTACGTCAAAGTTTAAATTTGCGTCAGCCCAAATATGAATACTGTGACTAAGTGAAAAACACACTATTAAAAATGAAATTGCGTAACGTGCAAATTTATATTGTTTTAAGCGTTCAAGGTGTTGCCATGTGTAATTACTCACAAGTAGCTGAAAGCCTAAAATAAGTAATACAATCCCACTGGCTAAAATGGTTGTTAAAGCAGGTGAACTGGTTAAACGATGCCACAGTAGAGAAATAATCTCAGGTAAGGCAGATATACTTAGATGATAACCCAAATTAACGTAAACATAAGCATCAAGGGTAAGCAGTGAAGCGCCTAGTGTGGCTATAACAGCCGCCATGCCTCGTATATGTCGTGGGTAGGGGAATATTAAACTAAGCGGAAATACCGTCAGCACAAACGCTAAAAAGGCGATAAAACTAGTGTGGCTTAACCACGTTACTAGCATATAAGTAATGCCCATAAAGCTTGTTGGTGGCGAGTCGGCAAATAAGTAGCTTAAGCTAATAAATAGCGCCAAGCCAATATTGGCAAAAGTAAACCAATGGCCCCAGCTTAATAGCTGACTCGCTTTTGATGAAAACTGATTGTGCTGCGATAAATTCATAGAGTTTATTTAACCGACTGTGATAAAGCTTTTGCAAAGTTCTCAGTTACGGCTTGTCTTTTCCCTGTTGGTACATGCTCTTTTAAGATATGCGTGATAGAATTTCCTAAACACATAAGGCTTAAATCTACCGGCGCATTGTGTTTAGTTAGCACATCAATAAGCTGATCGACGATTTGTTCTACTTCTTCATTAGAGTATTTTGATAAGATTGGCATCAGTTGGTTCAATAAAATAGTTATATTCTCGTATTTTAACACTAGAGGCGTGAAAAACAAAGATGACAACAGACGTTAAAAAATTAGTCGTTCATTATGTAGACAAAAAAGACGACGATACGCAAATTCACCTTCGAAATGATGAGATGGTAATTAACGATAAAGTAGCCGTTTTTATCGAACAATTACATCATGCATACAATGGTAAGCCAGGTAAAGGTTACTGTGCTTTCAGTGGTGATAAAAACAGCGTTGTAGCATCTGCAATGCAAAGCTACCGTAACGATGAGCTAGGCTTTTGGCATATGACCGAGCAAGCCTCAACGGTTTTAAAAGAAGAGCTTGATAAGTATGCATTTAGTGAAACAGGCTATTTAGTATTTTGTCATTATCAGTATGTTGCTACCGATTACATGTTAATTGCGATGATTAACATTAAAGAGCATTATTCTATGACGTCTGAGCTTGATTTAGCGGCTTCTCGCCATTTAGACATATCTCGCATGCAACTCGCTGCTCGTATCGATTTAACAGCGTGGGATACGCAAGCAGAAGATAATCGTTATATTTCGTTTATCAAAGGACGTGCGGGTCGTAAAGTTGCTGACTTTTTCTTAGACTTTTTAGGCTGTGAAGAGGGTATTGATTCAAAACAGCAAAGCCAAGTAATGCTTAGCGCAGTAGAGGATTATTTATCAGAGCAACAGTTTGATAAATCAGAAAAAGACGATTTACGTAAACAAGTATTTGATTACTGTAATGATTGCGTAACCACAGGCGAAGATGCAAGTGTGAGCGATCTATCTGCAACGCTTACAAAAGGCGATGACAGCCCGTTTGATAGTTTTTGCAAAGAGCAAAGCTATGACTTGGAAGAAACTTTCCCCGTTGATAAGAAAACCGTAACCAGTATGGTTAAGTTTTCAGGCCTTGGTGGGGGTGTAAGTGTAAGTTTTGAACGTAAACACTTAGGTGAGCGCGTAACGTACAACGAAGCAACCGATACACTAGTGATTAAAGGCATTCCGCCAAACTTAAAAGATCAGTTACAACGTTTTATGGAAAGTGAAAAAGAGTAAACTCATTTGAGCGAGTTGAAAGTTGATTCAAGAGCGCGATATTTATATCGCGCTTTTTTATACCTATATCTAAATTCATTGAATAGGAACAAAGCCACTTAAAGACTTATTTCACAAACAAAAGTGAAAGAGGAGTAAATGAGAAAACATAAGCCATGGTTTATTAGCAAAACTTAATCTTATTACCACCTCTAAAAGCGCAGCGTCTCTTAACCTCTTTGTGAATAAATCGTTTATTATGGGCGTTACCCGTCACGCCAACAAGTTGTGGGTCTGCAGGTTAATTTGTACTGGATATTTAATTTTGGTTGAAGACGTGAAGCACCGCATCTAGTTATTTAATTTCTTTGCTAACAAAACCACTTAAAGATCTATTGAACAAAGAGAACTGAAAGAGGAGTAAATGAGAAAACACAAGCGATGGTTTATTAGCGGAGCTTTTTCAATTTAGCTTTATTGTTACCTCTAAAAGCGCAGCGTCTCTTAACCTCTTTGTGAATAAGTCGCTTATTACGGACGTTACTCGTCACGACAATAAGTTGTGCTTCTACAGGTTAATTTGTACTTGATATTTAATTCCGGCTGTAGATACCATCTCTCACTTTAAGCTTCAAGGCCGTATTTAACTTTCTTGGAGCTTAAACGCTTCCTGGTTTTTTATTACACCAAAACATATATGAATTAGCTTTCGCATATTTGCACACACAGCTTGCATCGGTGTTTTACCATTATTTATTAACGTTAACTTGTGTCGTTTTATTGTTTTATTCCATTGCCCAGCAACAATGGCTGCCATATAAAGTTTGCATCGAATTCTGGCTGGCCCAAGTTTACTGATTGATGTTCGCCCTTTTAATTTACCCGATTCATTATGCCGTGGGATTAATCCACAATAAGCTGCCGCTTCTTTGGCTTTATTAAATTTTTTAGCCGCAAACAAATACGTCAGCTCTCTCGATAATACGGGCCCTATGCCAGGGATAGACTCAAGTAGTTTCCTGTTTCTTTTTAAATCAGGTTCATTATCTATGTGGTTATCAATGTCAGATTTAAGCTGTTTAATTTCATCATCTAAAAACGCGATTGTCACTTTTATCGATTGGCAAACACGCGCGGAAACGTTGCTGAATTCACTTGCTTCTAATCGGTTAGCTTCTCGTTGTCGGTTACTCTCAAGCGCATCTAAACGACGAATAAGGGCTTTAAGCTCTCTAATTTCTAACGCTTCAGGTTGCCAATAATTAACGACTGCGTGCTTAGCACAGCCATAATGAGCAAGCATCGTTGCATCAGATTTGTCTGTTTTGTGAATTATGTTTAAAGCGTCTGCATACTTTTTAGCTTTACCTGGGTTCGCTAAAATAATATTAAAGCCTTGCTCGTGTAAAAAATACATCAGCGCTTCATGATAAACACCCGTTGGTTCGAGGGTGATAACGAGCTCACTAGCAGCGCTTTTAGTTGTATTTAAAAGCCATTTTTCTATTGTCACAAAGTCTTGGTGCTTGTTTTTAAAGACTTTTTTTAATTTTGTTTGTAAGCTGGTCTCTCAACCACGATAAATCAATCTTCTCTTTACTAATATCAATGCCGATAAACATCATCTCTACTTACTCCCCTTGTACATACAGCATCTACTTAAATAAAAGCGTGCTTGGATACCATTCAGTTTGTGAGAATAGAAAGTCAGGGCTTTATCTACGGCGCAGTATTAAATACTAGGCGTAAAGGCAAGCTCACTGACTTCGATGTGATAAATGATAGCTAATCATTTATCAATGAGAGATACAAGGCGTGAAGCTTGCTTACGCGAGAAGCACCGCATCTGTTTATTTAATTTCTTTGCTAACAAAACAACTTAAAGATCTATTTCACAAAGAGAAGTGAAAGAGGAGTAAATGAGAAAACACAAGCGATGGTTTATTAGCGGAGCTTTTTCAATTTAGCTTTATTGTTACCTCTAAAAGCGCAGCGTCTTTTAACCTCTTTGTGAACAAATCGCTTATTATGGGCGTGAAGAAACTTTAATAATTATTCAAAGCATGTAAACAAAAAAGCCCCGCTATTTATTAAATAGCGGGGCTTTTTAATAAGTGTTAGTTATTAATCAACACTCAATGTTTTAGTCATTGCAGAACTTGCACGACCAGCAGGTTTGATAGAACCCGCACGTAAACCACTGTCTGGTACTAGTTCACGTTTATCGTGAGCCATTGCTACAGATGTATGTTTTACTTCGCTATCAGCTACAGGAGTAGGCTGTGCCATTGGCGCACTTGCAGACCCTTGAGTAACCGCTGTTTTAACATGCGGTGCTGATTTTTCAGTTTTCACTTTTGCTTCAACTTTAGCTGGCTCTTCTGTTACTACTGGCGTTTCAACTTTAGCTGGCTCTTCAGTTACTACTGGCGTTTCAACTTTAGCTGGCTCTTCAGTTACTACTGGCGTTTCAACTTTAGCTGGCTCTTCAGTTACTACTGGAGTTTCAACTTTAGCTGGTTCTTCAGTTACTACTGGAGTTTCAACTTTAGCTGGCTCTTCAGTCACTACTGGCGTTTCAACTTTAGCTGGCTCTTCAGTTACTACTGGCGTTTCAACTTTAGCTGGCTCTTCAGTTACTACTGGCGTTTCAACTTTAGCTGGCTCTTCAGTTGCTACTGGAGCTTCAACTTTAGCTGGCTCTTCAGTTACTACAGGAGTTTCAACTTTAGCTGGCTCTTCAGTTGCTACTGGAGTTTCAACTTTAGCTGGCTCTTCTACAGCTTCAACTTTTGCTAAGTCTTCAACTGCAACGGCTTGTTCAATTTGCTGCGCTGCATCTACAGGTGTTTCTTCAGATTTAGCTTTAAGCTCTGCTTCATATTCTGCAGCAGCTTGATCAGCAACTGGAACAAATGCAGGGGCTTCGTCAGATTTAACTTCTGCTTCACCTTCAGGACGTCGACGACGTTGACCTGATGCACGAAGATGACGAGGAGAACGGCGTGAACGCGTACGTGTTTGCTCTTGCTCGTCTTCAGTCGTTGCTGCTTCATCGTTAGAATCAACAACGTCAACTTTCTCTTCTTTAATGTGAGCTGTTTTTTCTGCCGGAGCTTGTGTTTGCTTTTCTACAACAGGTGCTTGCTCTTGAACTTGTGGAGTGTCAGTAACTACCGCTTGTTCAGGTGTTTGCTCTGTTGAGTTAGCTTGCTCAGCGTTTTCATCTTGCAGACGTACTTTTTTACGTATGTTACGACGTTGACGGCGAACTTTAGGCTTTTGCTCTTTAGGCTCTACAGCTTGAGCTGGCTTAGAATCAGTTTCTACTTCTACTTCTGCTTTTACAGGAGCTTCAGTTTTAACTTGATCTTTTTCTTCGCTTTTATGCTCTGGGCGCTTACGAGAGTTAGGGTTACGACGACGCTTATTGCGGTTCTCGTTTCTCTCTTGAGTCTCGGTACTTGTTGCTGCTGGTGAGTCTGTTTTAACTTCCTCTTCAGCTGCAGGGCGCTCATTGCGTGGTTTATTAGTGCGCGGGTTATTATTACGACGACGTTGGTTGTTATTACGACGACGATTATCGTTACCACGGCGAGCGTTATTACGCGCTTCTTGCTGCTCTTTTTCTACAGCTTCTTTTTTCTCTTCTACTGTTTCGCTTGCAAATAACGATTTAAACCATTTAGTGATTGCTTCAAACAAGCCACCTTCAGTTTTAGTCTCTGTTACTACAGGTTGAGCTACTGGTGTAGGCGCTGCTTGTGGAGCCGATGTAGAAGGCATTACAACACCTTTTAGCATTGGCTCTTCACGTACTGGTGCACTTGGTGATTTTGACATCTCAAATGCTTCAGGTTCTGGCGCAACAACTTGTCCGTAACTTACCGTTTCAAGAGTTTCGTCTTTACGTAAACGCATAACTTCGTAATGTGGTGTTTCCATATGTTGATTAGGAATAATCACTACGTCACATTTATGATGTTTTTCAATGCGATGAACACTACGACGTTGCTCATTTAATAAATAAGCGGCAACGGCAACAGGCACTTGTGCATTTACTTGTGCTGTGTTGTCTTTAATTGCTTCTTCTTCAATTAAACGAAGAATAGAAAGTGCAATTGATTCGTTTGAACGAATAGTACCTTGTCCACTACAACGTGGGCATGGGCCTTGGCTTGCTTCACCTAATGAAGGACGCAAACGCTGACGCGACATTTCAAGTAAACCAAAGCGCGAGATTTTACCAATTTGAACACGAGCACGATCTGGACGAGCAGCATCTTTTAAACGATTCTCTACTTCACGCTGATGGCGTGGAGGCGTCATATCGATAAAGTCGATTACAATTAAACCGCCTAAGTCACGCAGACGTAATTGACGTGCAATCTCATCGGCCGCTTCTAAGTTAGTATTAAGTGCTGTTTCTTCAATATCGCCGCCTTTAGTTGCTTTAGACGAGTTGATATCGATAGACGTTAGTGCTTCAGTTGGGTCAATTACAATTGAACCACCAGAAGGCAGACGTACTTCACGCTGGAAGGCAGACTCAATTTGGCTTTCAATTTGGTAATGCGTAAATAAAGGAGTGTCGCCTTGATAAAGCTTAACACGGCTCATAAAGTCAGGACGAAAACGCTCAATGTGCGCTTTAGCTTCTTCAAAAACACGTGGTTTATCAATTAAAATTTCGCCAATATCACGACGTAAATAATCGCGTATCGCACGGAATATTACATTGCTTTCTTGGTGTATTAAAAATGGCGCTTTAGCACTATCGGCTGCTTGTCTAATTGCTTCCCAATGTACTAATAATGCTTTTAAATCGTAGTTTAATTCTTCAAACGATTTACCAACACCCGCTGTACGAACAATTAAGCCCATACCTTTAGGAAGTTCTAAACGACCCAATGCTTCTTTAAGTTCAGTACGTTCATCACCTTCAATGCGACGAGAAATACCGCCAGCACGTGGGTTGTTAGGCATAAGTACTAAGTAGCTACCAGCAACACTGATAAAAGTAGTTAACGCAGCGCCTTTTTGGCCACGCTCTTCTTTATCAACTTGTACTATAACTTCTTGACCTTCTTTGATCACGTCGCGAATGTTAGGGCGACCATGAAAAGTGTAACCTGCAGGGAAGTAAGTACGGGCAATTTCTTTTAAAGGAAGGAAACCATGGCGGTCAGCACCGTAATCAACAAATGCTGCTTCAAGAGATGGTTCAATGCGAGTGATTTTGCCTTTATAAATATTGGCTTTTTTCTGTTCGTGACCTGGGCTTTCGATATCTAAATCATAAAGGCGCTGGCCATCAACCAGTGCTACGCGCATTTCTTCTTGCTGCGTTGCATTGATTAGCATACGTTTCATATTGTTACTCTACTTATTTATGTCGCTGACATGACGATGTTTTTCTCGCCTGTTCAGTTGTCCCTATTTTTAGAATGTGCAGCCTCACGACTGGGTCTTTAACGGAACGGCTCTGTTTCTCGTATGCAGTATTTTAAATGCTGGCAAACAATAGCAATTATTATCGCTATTAGATTCTTAATGGTGCTAAAACTGTCGGCTTTTCAGCTACGTTTACAAGTTTTACCCAGAAGTCGGCCTGTCATATTAATCTTACTAAATATCATTCATATTAGGCGCGTAGGGCTCATTAAGTTGGTGAGCAATACATACTGATGTATCGCTAATATCCGTTTTAAGAGCAAAAATCGCTGCCGATGTTAATGAACGCTTATTTATTAGATTTTTTTAGTTCTAAATAAGCTGCTATACGGTACTACAATAATTGAGCTAGTGCTGAACGACGTTTTTTACGTCGTCACTATCAGACAAATTATCTGTTCATTGCTTTCTCTAGCACGTTAAAAATCGCTTCATGTTCAAACTTAAGCAGCAATATATTACGCGCATTGCCGTTAATTGATCGCACGTGTTAACTGAGGAGGCATAAAAGCTTTGGAAAACTTAACTCGGATCTGTATGATCGGCTACCCAGAATGTGCATCACGAATGTTTTAATGTGTTAAAAAGCACCGTTGTTATTTGCAAATACTAAATATTTGCGCTGCTGATTATCCCACTATTATTACAGTGTTAGCAACTAAATTATTTTACTTAAATTAGTGATTAGGCAATGTCAGAAAAAAACGACTTACAAGTAACTTATGTCACGATCAACGAAGACCATTTAGGTCAGCGTATTGATAACTTTCTTATTACCCATTTAAAAGGGGTGCCTAAAAGCGCTATTTATAAACTTTTGCGCAAAGGTGAGGTACGCGTTAATAAAAAGCGTATTAAGCCTGTATATAAACTACAGCTTGAAGATGTACTTCGTATTGCACCTATCAGGGTTGCTGAGCGTGAAGAATTTGTTCCATCAAAATTAGACAAAGTAACGCGCCTTGAAAACGATATTTTATTTGAAGATAAATACCTTATCGTAATAAATAAACCATCAGGTATGGCTGTTCATGGCGGCAGTGGTTTAAGTTATGGCTTAATTGAAGCTTTGCGGGCACTTCGCCCAGAGGAACGTAGCCTTGAGCTAGTTCATAGGCTTGACCGTGATACATCAGGTTGTTTACTTATAGCGAAGCGTCGTTCGGTGTTAACAGCATTGCATGAACAACTTCGCGAAAAAACAATGGAAAAAAATTACTGGGCACTTGTAGAAGGGCAGTGGGATTCTAAAACTAAAAACGTAACCGAAGGGCTGCGTAAAAATACACTTAAATCGGGCGAGCGCGTAGTACGCGTAGATAACACTGAGGGAAAACCTTCACATACTCGTTTTAAAGTACTTGAACGTTTTAACGATTGCTCACTTGTACAAGCATCGCCTGTTACAGGGCGTACGCATCAAATTCGTGTGCATACGCAATGTAAAGGTCACCCAATAGCGTGCGACGATAAATATGGCGATCAGGGTTTTGACGATTCTATGCGTAAAGTTGGGTTAAACCGATTGTTTTTACACGCACATGATTTAAGTTTTTATCACCCTAAAAACGAAACAACTATGCGTATTGAAGCACCGCTAGATAAAACGCTTAAAAATACATTACTAAAATTACGAGATGCAAAACTGTGATAAAAGTGACTCCAATTAAAAAATATAAGCTCGTCATTTTTGATTGGGACGGCACCATTATGGATTCAGTCACTAAAATAGTTAACTGTATTCGTAGTAGTGCTGAGTCACTTAATTTAGTGTCGCCTAGTGACGAAGCCATTAAAAATATTATTGGTATGTCGCTTGAAAAAGCAATTGACGTTTTATTTCCAGATAATGTAGCGCAGCACCAAGCGTTAATTTCAGGTTATAAATATCAATACAGTGTGGATACTACTCCCACGCCTGTATTTGCTAATGTTGTCAGCGTTTTAAATGCCTTAAAAGAGCAGGGCATTGTTTTAGCGGTTGCAACAGGTAAAGGTAGGGGTGGGTTAGAGCGTTTGCTTGAAAAAAGTCAATTGAGGCATTTTTTTAGTGCAACACGTACAAGCGATGAAGCGCAATCAAAGCCCTCTCCAGATATGTTGTATCAATTACTTGAAGAACTTGGCATAAGCGCTCAAGACGCTGTAATGATTGGCGACACTCAAATAGACATGACTATGGCAAAAGCTGCTGGCATGGATAGAATTGGCGTAACAATGGGTGTACATAACGCACAGCAGCTAAATGAGCTTAGCCCTGTTGCAACAGTAGATAATTATCTGCAGCTGCAACAGGTTTTGCTTGGCTAATTTACTTCCCTTGAGCAGTAAGTACATCAATACCAAACTCAGCCAGTAACTGGCTGAGTTTAATTAATGGTAATCCAATTAAGCTATTAGGATCGTCTCCGCTTAACTTTTCAAATAAACAGATACCCAACCCTTCACTTTTAAAGCTGCCAGCACAGTTATAAGGCTGCTCTGCGTCGCAATAAGCGCTAATTTGTGCATCACTGAGTATTTTAAACGACACATTAAAAGGTTCTACGCAGGTTTTTTTAGTGCCAGTAACAATATCGTAAACACAAAGCCCAGTTAAAAATGTTACAGTATTACCGCTAAATAAATTTAGTTGCTTTACGGCATTTTGCTTATTGTGTGGTTTACCTAAAATTTGATTATTGAACACAGCGACTTGGTCTGATCCAATAGCTAACCCTTTGTTAAAGTGTTTATTGGCTGCTGAGGCTTTTAATTCACTTAAACGCTTAACCAATTCGATAGGTGTTTCGCATTCAAGTGCTGATTCATCAACGTCTGGTGAAAACGTATCAAATGGTAAATTAAATTTTTGTAATAAAGACTGCCTAAAAGGCGAACTTGACGCTAAAATAAGTGGGTGCTTCACGGACTGTTTTCCTACGATAATTCAGATTGAGTTAGGATAAATCAGATCCGAGAGTAAAACACGTTAAAAACCACGTAAAAATGGTTTTTTACTTTGACTAACAAACTAACTATCTATATGATGCAGCCCCTATGCAAAAGGTGAAAATTCCCATCACTCTTCATCCAGGCAAAGCAGCGCAGCACCGTTTAAAGTATGACGGAATTGTACCGCTTGAAAAACTTACTCGTTTAGAGAAAGTTGTGCAGGAAGAAGTAGGTGAAATAGCGGTAAAAATACATTGCAAAAACGATGATCAAGGTTTCGCTGTGATTAGAGGCAATTTGTCCACACACGTTACTGTCATTTGTCAACGTTGTAATGGTGATTTAGGGTTGGATTTGGTTCAAGACTTTGCATATTCACCAGTAGGTGAAGATACAGAGTTAGATATTTTTCCAGAAGACTACGATGAAGTAGCGCTTGATGAAAATGGTGAAGTTAACGTTTTTAATTTAATTGAAGACGAACTGATTTTAGCAATTCCATTAGTAGCTACCCACAACGAAGCTTCATGCAGTTATTCAGCAAAGCCTGCCAGCTTTGGTGTATTAAAGGCGGAAGATGATAAACCTAATCCATTTGATATTTTGAAACAACTTAAGAAAGATTCTTAGGAGAAGACTATGGCTGTACAAAAAAGCAAAAAGTCTCGTGCAAGACGCGGCATGCGCCGTTCACACGATGCGATCAGTGGTCCAACTTTAACTGTAGATCAAACATCTGGTGAGACTCATCGTCGTCACCATGTGACTGCAGATGGTTACTACAAAGGCGTTCAAGTAATTTCTAAATAAGAGATTACTTATATGCTGAAAGATCTAACCATAGCGTTAGATATGATGGGGGGCGATTACGGCCCCCGTTCATCTATTCCTGCTGCCGTTTGTGCGGTAAATGCTCATGCCAATTTAACTCTCATTTTATGTGGCAATGAACACGTTATATCTAAAGAACTCGAATCTCTCGATTCTCTACCTCATCCTAGACTCATAATTCGTCACTGTAGTGAAATAGTCACTAATGCCTGTGAACCTGCAATTGCTGTGCGTTCAAAAAAAGACTCATCTATGCGTGTTGCCCTTGATTTAGTTAAATCGGGCGAGGCTCAAGCATGTGTTAGCTCAGGTAATACCGGCGCTCTATTTTTTATGGCTCACTATGTATTAAAAATGCTGCCAGGTGTTAAACGCGCTGCACTCATTTCATCTGTTCCTACAGAGCTTAAAAACCCAGTATATTTACTCGACTTAGGTGCTAATGTGCATTGTGATGCGCAAATGCTCTATCAGTTTGGCATTATGGGCTCTATAGTTGCTGGACAAGCACTTGGTTTGGATAATCCTCGCGTTAGTCTATTAAATATTGGCGCTGAGGACATTAAAGGCCACGATGACATTAAACAAGCTGCACAATTAATGCAGCAAAGCCCACACATAAATTATATTGGTTACAGCGAAGGAAGTGATATTTTTTCGGGTAAAGCCGATGTCATTGTATGCGAAGGGTTTGTTGGCAACGTAGCACTTAAAACATGTGAAGGCATTGCCAAGCTTATTATGAATAAGTTTACAACCGCACTCGAAAAGCACCTTTTATATAAATGTATGGCGTTTATATTGCGCCCAATAATAAAAAAACTCTATAAAAGGGTGAACCCCGACCAGTATAACGGTGCTTCTCTGGTAGGATTGCGCGGTATTGTCGTTAAAAGTCATGGAAATGCGTCAGCTAAAGCATTTCAAGCAGCAATTGATGAAGCGGTAAAAGAGGTTGAACGTCAACTTCCTGATAAAATAGCCGCTATTTTCGAAAAAACACATTCTAAAGACACGGCGGTTAATCAATAATTGATGTGCCGTGTATTTCATTATTTATTTGTTTAATTAAAAAGAGCAAAGTATGGCACAAAAAATTGCACTTCTATTCCCAGGTCAAGGCTCGCAAAGCGTTGGTATGTTACAAGAACTACTAGAGAGTTCTGACATTGTTAAAGCAACATTTGCAGAAGCGTCAAATGCACTGGGTTACGACTTAGCAGAGCTAGTTCTTAATGGCCCAGAAGAAAAATTAAATCAAACCCACCGCACACAACCTGCATTACTAACTGCAAGTGTTGCTATTTACCGTGATTGGTTAGCAGCTAACCCTGATGCAGACGTTGTTATGGCGGGTCACAGCTTAGGTGAATACTCAGCGTTAGTATGTAGCGATGTATTAAGCTTGAGCGAAGCCGTAAAGCTTGTTGAAAACCGTGGTTTATACATGCAAGAAGCCGTGCCAGCAGGCGTAGGTTCAATGGCTGCTATTATTGGCTTAGGCGATGAAGAAATTAAAGCGGCGTGTGCTGCCTCAGCGCAAGGTGAGGTTGTATCTCCAGTTAACTACAACTCTCCTGGTCAAGTTGTTATCGCAGGCCATAAAGCGGCAGTAGATAGAGCATCGCAAGCATGTAAAGATGCCGGTGCTAAACGTGCATTACCACTTTCTGTTAGCGTACCTTCACATTGTGAGTTAATGAAGCCAGCAGCTGACAAGCTAGAAGCAGACTTAGCCGCTTTAACATTTAATACACCTAAGTGTGATGTAATTAATAATGTTGATGTAAAAGCTGAAACGTCAGCTGATGCAATTAAAGACGCACTAGTACGTCAGCTATACAGCCCAGTTCGCTGGACAGAAACAGTACAAGCCTTGGTTGCGCAAGATGTAACACAAAGCTACGAATTTGGTCCTGGTAAAGTATTAACAGGACTTGCTAAACGAATTGATAAAGCGATGATCTGTGGCTCAGTAAACGACGCCGCTTCAATTGATGCAGCTAAATAAGAGTATATAAAATGTCTAATTTATTTTCATTAGAGGGCAAAATTGTCCTAATTACTGGCGCCAGCCGTGGTATTGGTAAAGCAATTGCAACAACATTAGTTGCACAAGGTGCAAAAGTTGCAGGTACTGCGACAAGTGAGTCGGGCGCTGCTAAAATCAGTGAATACCTAGGTGACAATGGTAAAGGTTATGCATTAAACGTAACCGATCCTGCATCTATTGAAGCAACACTTGCTGCAATAAAAGCTGATTTAGGCGATATTGACGTACTTGTAAATAACGCAGGTATTACACGCGATAACTTATTAATGCGTATGAAAGAAACTGAGTGGGACGATATTATCGACACTAATTTAAGCTCAGTTTTCCGTTTATCTAAAGCGGTACTTCGTCCAATGATGAAGAAAAAGAAAGGCCGTATTATTAACATTGGCTCAGTAGTGGGTACTATGGGTAATGCAGGTCAAGCTAATTATGCAGCGGCTAAAGCGGGTGTAATTGGTTTTTCTAAGTCACTTGCGCGCGAAGTTGCATCACGTGGTATTACCGTTAACGTAATCGCACCTGGTTTTATTCAAACAGACATGACTGATAATTTAACTGATGAGCAAAAAGCAGCAACACTTGCAAATGTTCCAGCAGGGCGTTTAGGCCAACCAGACGAAATTGCTGCTGCAGTATGTTATTTAGCATCTGACGCGGCTGCGTATGTATCAGGCGAAACTTTGCATGTAAATGGCGCGATGTACATGGTTTAATCGCCATTGTACCTAGATTGCTACTTGATAAAGTTAAGTAAGTTACCTCAAAAACATTGAATTATTTGTGAACTTGCTTTAAACATACTTGAAATCGCTGCGAAAATAAGCGATAAAAGACAAAACACACACTCAGAGGTTTGACCAGACAATTATTTATGGTCAAATCATTGAATCAGAGAATTATGCGGCGTAAACTACGCCGCAATCTGAAAATAACGCATTGGCGTTTTTAATAAAGGAAAGAAGAATGAGCGATATCCAAGAACGCGTAAAGAAAATTATCATTGAACAACTAGGTGTTAAAGAAGAAGAAGTTAAAAATGAATCTTCTTTCGTAGATGACCTAGGTGCAGATTCTCTTGATACTGTTGAACTAGTAATGGCTCTTGAAGAAGAGTTTGATACTGAGATCCCAGATGAAGAAGCTGAGAAGATCACTACAGTACAAACTGCTATCGATTACGTTACAGCACACGCTGAGTAATTAATCGCACGTTAAAGGCAGCATCCGCTGCCTTTAATTTTTTATATCCAAACCACCTCAAAGTTCGTGATTCAAAACTTAAATCTCTATGCTCAATTTTAGCTAAAAATTAATTTTGATTGTGTTATGCGTTTTTAATCTATTTTGGGACTAGCACTTTGAGGTAGCTTGGGTATGATCATCCCCTTGTAAAATATCCCTTATTGGAGGCAAACCGTGGCTAAACGTCGAGTCGTCGTAACTGGCTTAGGAATGTTGACGCCGCTAGGTAATGATGTTCAATCAACCTGGCAAGGCTTATTAGATGGTAAAAGTGGCATTCAAACAATAACGCACTTTGATACATCAAAATTTGGTACTAAATTCGCTGGTTTAATAAATGATTTTGATGCAACTGCATACATGTCAGCGAAAGATACTAAAAAAATGGACTTGTTTATTCAGTACGGCATTGCAGCGGGTGTTCAAGCCTTTAAAGATTCAGGCCTTGAAATCACTGAGCAAAACGCAGCACGCATTGGTGTAGCTGTAGGTTCAGGTATTGGTGGGCTTACGTTAATTGAAGAAAACCACATTAAGCTATTAAATAGTGGTCCGCGCAAGTTATCGCCATTTTATGTGCCGTCTACCATTATTAATATGATCTCAGGTCATTTATCAATGATGCATGGACTTCGTGGTCCAAATATTTCAATTGTAACTGCCTGTACTACTGGTTTGCATAATATTGGCCATGCAGCTCGCATGATTGCCTACGGTGATGCAGATGCAATGGTTGCTGGCGGTGCAGAAAAAGCGTGTACCCCAATTGGTATGGGTGGCTTTAATGCTGCGCGTGCACTTTCAACACGTAACGACGATCCACAAGCGGCTTCTCGCCCTTGGGATAAAGACCGCGATGGCTTTGTGCTTTCTGACGGTGCTGGTGTTGTTGTAGTTGAAGAGTACGAACATGCTAAAGCTCGTGGCGCTAAAATTTATGCTGAGCTAGTAGGCTTTGGTATGAGCGGCGATGCGTACCACATGACATCACCACCAGAAGATGGTGCGGGTGCTGCACTTGCAATGCAAAACGCACTAAACGATGCGCAAGTAAACGCTGAGCAAATTGGTTACATTAACGCACACGGTACATCTACAAATGCAGGCGATAAAGCAGAAACTGCCGCTGTTAAGTCTATTTTTGGTAATGCAGCTAAAGATGTAATGGTAGGCTCGTCTAAATCGATGATGGGTCACTTGTTAGGTGCTGCAGGTTCAGTTGAATCGATTATTTCGATTTTATCGCTGACAGATCAAAAAGTGTCGCCAACTATCAACCTTGATAACCCAGACGAAGGGTGTGACTTAGATTATATTGCTCACACTGCACGTGATGCAAAGTTAGACTTTGCACTGTGTAACTCGTTCGGTTTTGGTGGTACTAATGGCTCGTTGCTATTTAAAAAGGTATAATCTTTTTTAACAACGAATCAAATTATAAGAGCTCAGTTGTTTAACTGGGCTTTTTTTATATGCCAAATAAAATGCAAACAATAATAGCAGCAGATCAAAACAGCACTTTAAGCACGCGTGACAGGGGCTTAAATTACGGTGATGGCTTTTTTACAACCGCTAAGGTTGTTGATGGGCAAGTACAGTATTGGGCTCATCATAAAGCGCGTTTGATTGAATGCGCACAGCGTTTGGGTTTTCCTGAGTTAGACTTTAATAGCCTTGAAAATCAAATTGCTTTGCATATAAACGCTGCACCACTAAACGTGCTTAAAATACTTGTAACGCGAGGCGAAGGCGGACGTGGTTATGGGCTGCCAAGTGAGTGTAATGTCACTATTTTATTGAGCGTGTTGGACTACCCTAGTAATTACGAAGCGCTTGTTAAAAAGGGTGTAAATCTCGAAATAAGCCCGATTAAATTAGCGGCACAGCCTTATTTAGCGGGCCTTAAAACATTAAACCGACTTGAACAAGTGCTAATTAAAAAAGCGATGCAAACGCAAAACTGCGATGATGTGTTAGTGCTTGATTACAATAACAATGTAATTGAAGCTTCAGCAGCTAATATTTTTGCGATTAAAAATAAGTGTGTGTTTACGCCATTGCTTGATGAGTGCGGAATAAAGGGCGTTTATCTACAATCGTTATGTGATAAATTGCCTGTTGAATTTAAACGCGTGAAAGTAGAAGATTTAACCCAAGCAGACGCCGTATTTGTGTGTAATAGCTTAATGGGAGCAGTACCTGTTAAAAGTATTGAGCAACAGGTATTTAATACAGACGACAGCCACGCATTACTAACTAGATTATTAGCCAAGGAGGCTGAGTGTTAAAAGTTATTTTATCGGTACTTTTTTTAGCTGTTATAACCACTGCTATTGGTTACCAGCAATTACAAGCAACAATAAATAGCCCGCTAAAAGTAGCGCAAAACACACAATTTGAAGTTAAGCATGGCACTGGCTTTAATAAGTTATGTCAGCAGTGGCAAGCTAATAACTGGGTAGAGAGTTGCTGGCGTTATCAAGTAATTGCCAAATTAGATCCCACACTTACCGACTTAAAAGCGGGCCTTTACGAGCTAACAGATGATAGCGTTATCAACAACGTAAAAAAAATTAATCAAGGCCAGCAAATCAACTTTAGTTTTACCATAATTGAAGGGCAAAACTTACGTGAAGTACTAAGTGCTATTAAAAAAGCCGATAATTTACAAAACGATTTAAAAAGTGATGAACTAAGTACACAAATACTGGGTAATAATACGCACTTAGAAGGCTGGTTATTCCCCGACACTTACCACTATCATAATAACGATACTGCAAGCAGTGTATTAAAACGTGCAGCACAAAAAATGCAGCAAACGTTAGACGGTGCTTGGCAGCAGCGCGCAGCTGAGCTCCCTTACAAAACAGCATATGAAGCACTTATAATGGCTTCAATTATTGAAAAAGAAACAGGCCTTGCCAGCGAGCGTCCGTTAATTGCATCAGCGTTTGTTAATCGATTAAACACCAATATGCGCCTACAGACCGATCCAACCGTAATATACGGATTAGGCGCTGATTTTGATGGCGATATTAAACGCAAAGATTTACGCGATTATACGCCTTACAATACGTATCGTATTAATGGTTTACCACCAACACCGATTGCAATGCCATCAAAAGCCGCTATTTTAGCTGCAGTTAATCCGCCACAAAGTGAATATGTTTACTTTGTATCAAAAGGCGATGGTAGCCACCAGTTTTCAACCACGTTAAAACAGCATAACGCAGCAGTTAAAACGTATATATTAAATAAAAAGAATTAATTTTTATGAAATCAAAATTTATAGTAATAGAAGGGCTAGAAGGCGCTGGTAAATCAACCGCTATTTCGTTATGCCAAGACTTTTTAAACAAACAAAAAATAGACTTCATTAACGTCCGCGAACCTGGCGGCACACCGCTTGCTGAATCGCTTCGCACGCTTGTAAAAGCAGAGCACGAAGAAGAAATTGCCTTTGAAACCGAGTTGCTTATTATGTACGCAGCACGTTCGCAATTAATGCACAATGTTATTACCCCAGCGCTTGATAAAGGCCAATGGGTACTTGCTGATCGTCATGACTTATCGTCTCAGGCGTATCAAGGTGGTGGGCGTGGTATTAGCTCAAATACATTAGCTTCACTTTCGTCAATGGTATTAAAGGGCTTAAAGCCTGATTTAACTATTTACCTTGATATTGACCCAGTGATAGGCCTTGAACGTGCAAAAGGACGTGGTGAGCTTGACCGTATTGAACAAGAAGCCATTGAGTTTTTTCAGCGTACACGTATGCGTTATGTTGAACTTGCTAATGACGACAACACAATTAAAACGGTTGATGCAAACCAAAGTATTGATAAAGTACATCGCGATATAACCAATGTACTGCATTCATTTTTTGAAGGCCTAAAATAATATGCCATTGCCGTGGCTACATGATACCCAAGCACGTTTAGCGCAAAGTTATCGTGCAGAGCGTTTTCATCATGCGCAATTATTTTGTGGGCCTGTTGGCGTAGGTAAGTTTGAGTTAAGTGATGAGCTTGGTAATGCTTTGTTATGCCAAAATATAGCTAAGCAGGTAGCTGCGCAAAACAGTATGCTAAAACCTTGCGGACACTGTAAAAGCTGCTTACTTACTCTTGCGGGTACTCACCCCGACAAGCGCTTAACGCAAGTTGATGGGCAAAGCATAGGCGTAGATGATATACGCGGCATTAGTGATTTTATGAATCACTCAGCAGCGCAAAATGGCAATAAAGTCGCGATAATCGAAAATTGCGAAAAAATGACCACAGCAGCAGCTAACGCATTATTAAAAACACTTGAAGAGCCAACTAATAGCCGCTTTTTAATATTAACTACAAGTCAACCAGCACAGCTCCCTGCAACTATTTTAAGTCGATGCGCTAAAAGTGACGTAAAAATAACAAATACAGCACTTGCTCAGCAATGGCTAGAGACATTAGATATACCTAACTATAGTTGGTTAGCACTTTTTTATAACCAACCGCTGCAAGTAAAGCATTGGCAACAGCAAGACCAGCTAAAAAATATTGATACACTGTATAAGTTTGCAACTGAGTTTAAACAAAGCCATAATTTCAAAGCGTTAGTCGATATAATAAATAAACAGCCTGAACTTGTTCGTATATTTACTTTGTTTTTAAGCGTGCAACTAAAGCAGCAATTACTGCAAGGCATGAGTTTTGACGTTTATCAAAGTGCGCAAAATGCATTAGGCGAGTTTTTACAAAATAACACACAAGTACTTGGCCTTAATTTACCGCTTGCTGTATCAAGATTAGCATACACATTGCGAAATTCTTAAAAGGATTAATCATGCAAGAACTACTAGTAGACATAGACGATTTAGACGAGTTATACCGTTGTTATATGCCTTACTTAAAAAAAGGTGGCTTATTTGTACGCACTAATATGCGTTACGAAGCAGGGCATTCATTAGCGCTTAGAGTTACTTTGCCCGATGCATTAGAAGATGACGTAGTAACAGGTAAGGTGTCGTGGATCACGCCACAAGGCGCACAGAGCTCTAACCCTCCAGGTATTGGTATTAGTTTTTTAGATGATAAAACAAACCTAAACGCTAAAATCGAAAAGCTGCTTGGGACTATGTTAAACTCAGGCGATCAAACATATACCATGTAGTTATAGGGTCGGTTTTTCATTGAGATTAACGCCACCCTATATTGGGTTCTTTTAATTGCTAACATAATAAATTAAAAGAACAAATTTAAACCCTGAACATATTACAGGCCTTATAGTGATTGTAGATTCTCATTGCCATTTAGACCGTCTTGATTTTGATAAATTAGACTTAAACCTTGACCAAGTTCTTGATAAAGCCCGTGCAAAGCAAATAGAGCACTTTTTATGTGTAAGCGTAACGCTTGATCAGTTTCCAAGCATGCTTGATAAAATTAAGCACTACGACGATGTTTCAGCCTCATGTGGTGTACATCCACTTGATCAAAAAGACGCCCTTAATAAACAGCAACTAATCGACTTAGCCTCACACGAAAAAGTCGTCGCTATTGGTGAAACGGGTCTTGATTACTACTATTCAAAAGATACTCACGCAGTGCAGCAAGCCAGTTTTGTTGGGCATATTGAAGTAGCTAACGAATTACAAAAACCGTTAATTATCCATACTCGTGATGCCCGCGCCGACACCATTAATTTAATGCGTGAGCACAAGGCCGAAAACTGCGGTGGTGTACTACATTGCTTTACTGAAGACTGGGATATGGCTAAAAAAGCGATAGACATGGGCTTTTATATATCTATTTCGGGCATTGTTACCTTTAAAAATGCATTAGAGCTAAAAGAAGTAGTAAAACAAATACCGCTAGATAGATTATTAATAGAAACCGACTCGCCTTATTTAGCACCGGTACCGTATCGTGGGCAAACTAATCAGCCAGCATACGTAGAAGACGTTGCTTACTACATTAGCGAACTTAAAGGCATTAGCTTTAATGAACTAGCTAAAGCGACTACCGAGAACTTTTATTCTTTATTTAAATTAGCAGCTAAAGGCTAAATACATGATTACTCACACGGCAAACCTTCCTATTTTACTAATGGGGCCAATGGTGCGCCGTGCAGAGCAAACTGGAGTCTGCATTCAGTTTGCTACCTCCAAACCTGCAAACTGCCAAATAAACTTATTAAATGTTGAGTGTTATAGCGATCAACACACTGTTTCTTTAGGGGATCATTTATACCTGCATTTCGTTATTATAAAGCCAATAGACAACAAACTCCCTGTAGGTAGCTTATTAAGCTATGAACTTGTAATTGACGATACAGCAATCGATTTATCGCCTTGGTGCTATAGCAATCAAACAACGCCTGCATTTGTAATTCCTAATAAACTGAGTGATATTTTGCATGGCTCGTGCCGTAATGCACATCACCCAGCAAAAGACAGCTTAGTGTCTGCAAGTCACTGGCAAAATACTCAGCGCGGTAATAATAACCAAGGCGCACAATTGTTATTACTGAGCGGTGATCAGGTTTATGCCGATGACGTAGCAGGGCCCATGTTATTAGCTGTTCATCAGTTAATTAAAGCCTTAGGTATTTATAAAGAGCAACCACTTGCCATTGAGCTACCCGCCGACATAAATGAGCAACTTTATAATCGCCATTTGTTCTTACCAAAAACGCCTTGGCAAAAACGCTCAAAGTTAGGTGTTGGTTATTGGCTAAAAAAAGACGAACCTCACTTTTCAAGTGTAAAAGCCTACAATCACCTTATCCATTTTGAAGAATACATAGCACTTTATTTATTAAATTTTAGTGCTGCTGCTTGGCAATGCGTTGAGATACAAAACACAACGTATTTAGGTCAAAGCGAGCAAAACAAAACTATTTTTAACGCTGAAAAAACAGCACTGATTGATTATGCAAAAGGCTTAAGTGAAGTAGAGCGGTTGTTTGCCAATGTATCTACATTAATGATGTTTGACGATCATGATGTAACCGATGATTGGAACCTCACCGCTGGGTGGGAGCAAGCTATAAATGAAAATCCAAGTAGTAAACGAATCATTAATAACGGTTTAATTAGTTATTGGCTTTTCCAAGGAATGGGGAACGATGCACTAGATAAAACAGGCGAGCTACTAACACCTTTTAAGCAAAGCCGTACAGCTAATAATTTATGGCAGTTTAAAGCATTTGATAAACCACTAAACGATTTTAGCTTTTGGCATTATGAGTTAACGACAATACCCAAAGTAGTGGTGCTAGATACGCGTACGCACCGCTGGCGAAATGAGCAAAACTTTAACGAGCCATCAGGTCTACTTGATTGGGAACGTCTCACAGAGCTTGAAGAAAGCCTATTAAGCCACGACCAAGTTATTATTGTATCGCCAGCCCCTGTATTTGGTGTTAAATCAATAGAAGCTATTCAAGCCATGTTTAACATATGTGGCCAACCGCTCATGGTTGACGTAGAAAACTGGATGGCGCACGAAGGCTCAGCCAAAAAGCTACTCGATACATTTAGACGAACCGACACCCCAAACGAAACCCTGATTTTATCGGGAGACGTACATTACTCATTTTGCTTTTCGGTGCAAAAGCGTTTTGGCGACCATCCCAATCGAATTTGGCAACTTACCGCCAGCGGTATTAAAAACGAGTTCCCGCGTAAATTAATAAACATACTCGATAAACTAGATTCAATTCTATACGGCCCAAAAAGTCCCTTAAACTTTTTTACTAAACGTTGGCACATGGAAGTAGATAAGCACCAAACCATAGGCGAAGGGCAAAAATACTTAGTAAGCGACTCAGCTATTAGCTTAATAACACTAGAGCAGGGGAATTTAGCCCGCTACCAACTTATACATGGTGAAGGGCATTTAACTGAGTTTGATTTAGAAGAACAGTAATTTTTAATCAATAATTAAAGGCCTATTTGCACAAAGAGAAGCAAAAGAGGAGTAAATGAGAAGACATAATACTAATAAAAACTGCGTTTGGTTTTTATTTCCTTCTCTAAAAGCGCAGCGCCTCTTAACCTCTTAGTGCATAAATTACTTATTACAGGCTTTGCTTACCACGCCAACAAGTTAACCGTAAATTGAAACTTGGCGGTAGACGCTGAGCTTGCTCGCGTGAGAAGCGCAGCTTCTAATCACTCTATATTAGGTAATTACTTGGCTTTGTATTTAACCATGCTCTTTTCTGCTTCGTTTAGACGCGGGTAATTTACTACTTAATATTGCCAAGCATAAAATAGTCATAAACAACATTGAGTTTGCTCCAGCTTGTAAAGAGTAATCTACCAACGAATGCAGCAGCATATCTATAATTGCAATGGCACAGCCAAAAGCAACGCCCTGAAACAACGCTGTTTTACGCTTTCGCATAGTCGCAACACATAACCATAAACAGTAGAGTATAAGTGAGCCCAGTGCAGCTGTAGTGGGTATACCCAGCTCTACTGCAAACTGTACGTAATCGTTATGGGCGTTATCGTAGTAACCTGAATAAGGCTCAGACTGATACGCCGGAAACGCAGTATAAAATGTACCACCACCAGAGCCCAACAAAGGTTTATCTAAAATGAGCGGTATTGAATCACGTACAACTTCGTCGCGGGTTTCTGATGAAATACTGGTTTCGCTTATACGCTGTTTAACTTTTTCTACATCAAATATAGCGCCAATAATAATTAAATCGATTATAAAAAAACTAACTATAAGTAGTTTAAACGCTTTAGGTTTTTGCCTGTAAATAAAAAACGCGAGTAAGCTAACAGCCATTAATGCAATAAAAAATGCAGAGTTACCCATACGGCTACGCGTTAAAATTAACGCAACAATAATAATAATTAACGAAATACGTAAAATTATTTTTGAGCTCAAAAATATTTCAGTCCACGCCCGAAGTGTTTGTTTTAATGTTTGTTTATAATCGCTAGTAGAGCGCTTTAATTCGCTAACTAAAGCACCAATACCTAAACACAAACATAAAGCTAAAAAGTTAGCCAAAAAGTTAGAGTAAGTAAACGTACCAATAGCACGGTCGGTATGTTTATAGCCAAATAACGGGCTAATTATATCTGGCGATAAATTTAAATAAGTGGCATATAAAGCCTGAAAAACGCCGGCACTTATAATTGCATATATTAAATTTTTAATACGCTTTTCAGTATTACAATAAATAAATAGTAGCCAACAAAATAAAATCATAAAACTTGTTTTAATAAGCATTTGTTTAGTTTGAAATGGGTCAACACCTACGGTAAATATTTGTACTGCGCATACGCCCGCAACTATACCGAGTACAGTAAATAAGGGCCAAGAATATAAAGGAGGGTATAAAGGGTGCTCGTTATTAATACTGCTGTAAACTAAATGGATGAAAAAGGTAGCACTAATTAATATCCCCATTGCTAAAATTGCCCAAGGGCGGTAACTACCTAATGGTAAGGGCAGCAAAAATAAAATAGCGCATAGTAAAAAAAATATAAAACGATTCACAGTATTCTCAAACAAGGAGCTAAAAGGTAGGAGCTTAAAGTAATGGGTCTAAAATAAAAACGCAGCCCAAAGGCCGCGTTATTATTATTTAGATAACTGTTAGTTGCCGACTTCAGATATACCTTCATCGCCACCTGTGCCGCCAGCACCTTGCGGTAGTGGGGTTGTTGGTAGGTTTACAATTACAGGGCCAGTTGGTGCTGTAGGCTCAGTTGGGCCAGCTGCAGTGGCCTCCGAAGCTATTGTGGCATCAACTCCAGCAGTAATCGCGGCAAGCGTTACTGCATCACTATCAACACCTGCAGTTACTAACGCAGCTAAAAAGTCTGAAATAAATGGACTATCTACGCCAATTGCGGCAATTACTGCATTCATTATTATATCAAGTTGTTCAGGCGAGCAAGTTCCATTAGCTATTGGGGAGTCTAAATCCAATGGAGCAGTGTTCTGACATAGTTGTTCAATAGCAGCAACTAATTTTTTTTGTAGTTCTTCAGAAGGTATATCTGCAGATGCATTATTTAAAATATTAATTAACGTATTAAGGTTATCAGTCTGTACTATTACATCATTGTCTGATTGTGCATAAACTGGAAACGTTGCAAATGCAGATACGCTAACAAATAAACTAGCAAATAAAAGTGATTTCATCTTGTGTCCCTTTAAGAAATTATCTAATTACAAAATTTTAGCGTATCGGTGCAAAAAGTAAACTCTTTATTTACGCCATTATTATTAGTTTTTAGTATTTTAGAGGGGGGCATTATTAAATTGCCCTGTACGCCATCGCAACCTAAACCTTCAAGTACCTTTAAAGTTTCAGGTTTTTCAATTAAACAAGCTAAAACTTTAATACCAAAGCCATGACAAATATTATTAACTGTTTGAATAAAAAATTGGCTTTGGGTGTTATCTAACAAATCTTGAATATAGCTACCATCTATTTTTATATATTCTATATCTAACCCTTGCAAGTATCTAAACGAGGTTAAACTAGTGCCAAAGTGTTCAACACACACACTTATGCCAATATCTTTTATTGTATCTATATGTAAAGAGGCAACATGTACGTTATAAAGTAAGCTAATTTCATGCAATTCAAAAACCAAGTTTGTTTTAATAATTGGTTTAGTGTGAGCATAAAGAGTAAGCCATTCAATAAAGTCAGTTGAATACAACGAAGCTTTACTAATATTTAACGCAAATGTATCGTCTGGGTGTTGCTCTTTAACATTTACAAAGTTACGAATTATTTTTTTGTCTAACTCTTCGGTTAAGTTAAGCTTTTCGGCCATAGCAAATAAATGGCCATTATTAACCTTTTCGCCTTCATGCGTAAAATGAGCAAACACTTCAAAGTAGCACTGCTTGTTTTCTGATTTAGTGCGTTTAACTGGCTGCACCGAAAAACTAACTTCACCAGTAGCAATAATTGATTGAATAAGCGAACGCCACTCTTTAACACTAAACAAAGTATCTTTATCTACTTTATTTACAGCCGAATCGCCAATAGTACAGCCAGTATCAAGCGCTGAAAGTACACTGCCAATAGATGAGCCTTTATCAACACTTACTAACGCTAAGTTAGCAAAACCATTTACGTGTAAGCTGTTTTTTTGTTTACTAAAAGCATCATTTATATCGAGGCGTGTTCTATTTAAAAATTGCATATCGAATGGTGCTAAAGCAATAAAAGTACTACCGTTAAGTCTAAATATTTTAGAATTAGTTAAAGCACCAATTACATTTTGCAAAGTAACGCTTACATCATGTACGTGCTCGTCACCATCTTGGTAACTTACAGTTTGGTTAATATTAGCAAGTGAGGGGAGAGTAATCATCATTGCAGTGATTGGAGTGTCGCTAGTAATGGTGTCAACCACTGAATTAAAGTGGTTCTCAAACGAACGGCGGTTACCCAGCCCTGTGAGTGAGTCTACATATACTTCATCGGTAAGTGCTTGTGTTTGCTTTGTTAAAGAGTCAAAGGTGCTTTGTAGGTTCATTACCATATTATTTATGGCTTTAGTTACAGTACGCAGCTCGCGCGCAACAGGTATTTCGTCGTTTAATGTAAAGCGTTTACGCGTTACCAGGTGAGCTTGGTTCTCTACTGCTTTTAAAGGTTTAAACACAGCACGTAATATCAAATATGCTACAGCAAGCGACGCTACTAATAATAATAAAGAACCATAAAAGCTGCGTTTAGTATGTTCCCATAGCGTTAAATACGATTGCCCAACATGGCTTGTTACTTCAAGCACTCCCGCCATGATCCAGCCATTGTTTAATTCTGATTGCATAGTAGGGGCGTTGAGCTTTACTGCTGTAATAAACCAATTAGGTACAGACTCAACGCGTTTTGGGCTTGTTAGGTTAAATACCACGTTACTATCGGCGTTAGTAAATTTTATTTGTTTGTAATAACCTGAGTCGAAAATAGCGGTTGCCATGGTTTGGGCAATCATTAAGCTATCTTCTTCAAGGTAGGGCGATATAGAAAGCCCTAAGCTTGTTGCTGTATCTTGCGCGTGGCTACCCATTTGCGTTTGTAAGTATTGGCGAGTGGTATCAACATCAGTAATTACGCGTACAAAAAATGAAAGTACCGAAATCAATATAATAAGGCCATATACTTGGGTTTTTAAACTCAATCCATTTTTAAAAAGTCGAGACATAACTCGGTGTTCCTTTATCACTTTTGGCGGGCGCAAGCTCACCTTGTTCAATTCGCTCTAGCATGGTGTTCCAGGCAGAAACACCACGGCTATTTTTTACTTTATTGCCTAACCCTTTTGATTTGGCTAACCATAAACCTTGGCCATTAAAACTATAGATAGGTGTTAAATCAGGGCGTTTATTAGCGGGTAGTAGTTTAGTATTAAAATTGCCTAAAACAAAGGGGATTTGATTAGGTGTCTCAATATATATAAGCACCATGTGAGGTTGATTAACTGTTTTTTGGCGTACATACATTAAACGAATTTTATCTTCAGGAACACCTAGCGCGATTAACGTAAAGTATTTAGCAATTACGTAGTCTTCGCAGTCACCCATGCCCACGCCTAAACTTTCAAGCGGAGTGGCCCAATAATCTTTTTGGTGCCAAAGTTCATCATCTGTTTTGTATTTAATGTGCTTATTAAAAAAGTCATTCACTAAATGTATTTTTTGCCATTCACTTTTATCAGCCGATTCATCAATAAAACTTAACCAGTTTTTAATGCGTTTATGGCCTTCATCACCATACTGTTTTTGAGCGTGCGCAATTATATCGCTATTGCGTAAATGCAAAAGCATATCTTGTGCGCATACAAAAAAAGACACTAATAATAAAATGCAAAACCCTAAACGCACAAATGTTCCTTTAAGTCTGTGTTCCCAAATAACTAAGCAAGCCTAGTATAGTATTGCTAGCTTTGAAAAGGTAGATCACCAAAAAGTATGAGGTAGTGAAATAGTGCGATGCAATCGAACTTAGTGCAACATAGCGTTAACAAAAAAACAATCAAAAAGTGCTCTTTAATTATTGAGTGCATTATTGTGTTGTGTATAATAGCAATTTCACAAGGCTCGTGAAGCGCTTAAAAGGGATTCAGCTTTAGTTATTCCTTTTTTTGCTGTTAGCAAAATAATGAAAGGAATTAAAATGAAAGTTTTAAAAGCAATATTACCTGTAGCAGGCCTTGGTACGCGTATGTTACCAGCCGCAAAAGCCATTCCTAAAGAAATGCTCCCTCTGGTAGATAAACCTTTAATTCAATACGTAATTAATGAAGCCGTAGCCGCTGGCATCAAAGAAATCGTCCTTGTTATACACGCCTCAAAAAACGCGATAGAAAACCATTTTGATACTAGCTTTGAGCTAGAAGCCACGCTAGATGCACGTGTAAAACGTAGTCTGCTAGAAGAGGTTCGTTCAATAGTACCAACAGATGTAACGGTAGTTTCTGTTCGCCAATCAGCACCACTAGGCTTAGGCCACGCGGTTTTAGCAGCGCGTCCAATTGTGGGTAATAGCCCATTTGCGATAATGCTACCCGATGTAATTATCGATAAATATAAATCAAATTCAAAAACTGACAATTTAAGCCAAATGATCGATCGATTCGATAAAACAGGCTTCAACCAGGTAATGGTAGAGCCAGTGCCTCAAGAGCAAGTGCATCAATATGGTGTGGTTGATTTAGCCGGTAAAAAAATAAACGCAGGCGAAAATGCTGCAATTAAAAACATGGTCGAAAAACCGAATAACGATAAAGCGCCAAGTAATTTAGCTATTACAGGGCGCTATGTTGTATCTACCGCTATCTGGGATTTGCTTGAATACACCCCACCAGGTGCGAGCGGTGAAATACAGCTTACTGATGCTTTATTACAATTATGCCACTTAGAAACACTAGAAGCCTACCACTTAAAAGGTAAATCACATGATTGTGGTTCTAGGTTAGGATATATGCTGGCTAATATTGAGTACGCAATGCAATCAAGCCACAGGGGTGAAGAGTTTACCGGGCGAGTTAAAGAATTACTTACTTCAAGTAATTAATAAATTAAATTATTTAAATTAAGGACAGTCATGGCTATTAAAATATTAAGTATTTTTGGTACGCGCCCTGAAGCAATTAAAATGGCGCCATTAGTAAAAGCATTAAACTTAGCTGATGGTATTGAAGCCAAAGTATGTGTTACAGCGCAGCATAGAGAAATGCTAGATCAAGTTTTAGACCTGTTCGAAATTGTACCAGAGTACGACTTAAACATAATGAAACCAGGCCAAAGTTTATACGATGTAACCACCAATATTCTTTTGGGCTTGAAACCTATTTTGGAAGAGTTTAAGCCAGACCTAATACTTGTTCATGGCGATACAAGTACAACACTTTCAGCAAGCTTGGCTGCTTTTTATCAGCAAATTCCGGTTGGGCATGTAGAAGCTGGCTTACGCACAGGTAATTTAGGGTCTCCTTGGCCAGAAGAAGGTAATCGTAAATTAACAGGTGCAATTACAAAACTTCACTTTGCACCAACCGATACTTCACAGCAAAACTTACTTAACGAAGGTGTTAATTCTAACGACATAGTTGTAACGGGTAACACCGTAATAGATGCACTATTACAAGTTGTTGATAAAGTAAAAACAGATGAAGTATTAATAAGTACACTAAAAGCAAAGTTTCCAGAATTAGACGAAAGTAAAAAGTTAATTTTAGTAACAGGCCACAGACGAGAAAGTTTTGGTGGTGGTTTTGAACGTATTTGCGAAGCACTAGCAGAAATAGCACTTGCACATCCAGAGGCGCAAGTACTTTACCCTATGCATTTAAACCCAAATGTACGTGAGCCTGTAAATCGTATTTTAAAAGACGTTAAAAACGTACAGCTTATAGAACCTCAAGACTACTTGCCATTTGTATACCTGATGAGTAAAGCCCACATAATAGTAACCGATTCAGGCGGCGTACAAGAAGAAGCACCAAGCTTAGGTAAACCTGTTTTAGTAATGCGCGATACAACTGAACGTCCAGAAGCAGTTGCTGCAGGTACAGTTAAATTAGTAGGCACCGATAAAAATCGAATTATAGCTGAAGTTAAAAACCTACTAACAAATCAAGCTGATTACCAAACAATGAGCCGAGCACATAATCCATATGGTGATGGGAAAGCGTGTGAGCGTATTATTTCAAAAATTAAACAACACTTTAACGTGCAATAAAACGTTTTTTAAAGGATTTTGTAATGACAATTAAAACAGTATCAGTAGTAGGTTTAGGCTACATAGGACTACCAACAGCAGCTGTAATAGCCTCAAGAGGGATCAACGTTATTGGTTTAGATGTAAATCAAAAAGCGGTTGATACAATTAACGCTGGTGAAATACATATTGTAGAGCCTGATTTAGATATTATTGTACGCGGTGTTGTTTCTACAGGTAACTTACGAGCAACAACGGTTCCAGAAAAAGCGGATGTATTTATGGTTGCAGTACCAACACCATTTATCCATAGCGAAAGCGGTGATCATAAAGCAGATTTAAGCTACATAGAATCTGCAGCTAAAACTATTGCCCCAGTACTCGAAAAAGGCAATTTAGTCATTTTAGAATCAACCTCACCAGTAGGTGCAACAGAGCAACTAGCACAATGGTTAAGCGAAGCACGCCCTGATTTATCTTTCCCGCAAGATAAAGGCGATGCTGCCGACATTAACGTCGCACATTGCCCTGAACGCGTATTACCAGGTTATGTACTACAAGAGCTGGTATCTAACGACCGTGTTATCGGTGGTATGAGTAAAACGTGTAGCGAAAAAGCAGTAAAATTATATGAAACATTTGTGCGTGGTGAATGCATCGTAACAAACGCACGTACAGCTGAAATGGCAAAGCTAACAGAAAACTCATTTCGTGATGTAAACATAGCATTTGCTAATGAACTATCGGTAATTTGCGACAAGCTTAAAATTAACGTGTGGGAATTAGTTAAATTAGCTAATCGCCACCCTCGCGTAAATATACTTAACCCAGGCCCTGGTGTAGGTGGACACTGTATTGCTGTTGACCCGTGGTTTATTGTTGCTAGCTGCCCAGACGAAGCAAAAATAATTAAACAAGCGCGCTTAACAAATGATGCAAAACCGCATTATGTAATAAATAAAATAGCAAAAGCCGCTGACGAATTTAAACGCCCAGTAATAGCGTGCCTAGGTTTAGCATTTAAAGCAGACATTGACGACTTGCGTGAAAGCCCTGCACTACAAATAGTACAAGAGCTAGCCATACAAAACGTAGGTAAAATTTTAGCAGTAGAACCTAATATACAAGAATTACCTGAAAAGCTTTCATCAAAAGGTGTGGAGCTTACAACATTAGAAACAGCATTAGAGCAAGCTAATATTATAGTAGTGCTGGTAGATCACAAACAATTTAAAGCAGCAGATAAGACAGAATTTGCCTCAAAAGTTGTGATAGACACGCGTGGGATAATGTAAATTAAATTATGACTCCATTTGAGCTAATTAACTGCTATATCAGTCAATTTGTAAATATAGGCAGCAATCACGGCAAAGCTGCCTCTATTGGTAATAATGTATACATAGGGCCTATGGTATGTATTGTGGAAGACGTTGTTATTGCAAGTAATGTTACCATAGGGGCAGGTGCTGTAGTGGTTAAAGATATACCTAAAAATGCAACTGCAGTAGGGAACCAAGCCAAAGTAATAAACTATAATTCACCAGCAAAATATATAAACAATAGGTTTGAAAATGAAGTCGAGTTGGGGGATATAAGCAGATGATATTAGATTTTATAAAATATATTATTAAGGCTATATAAGTCGATGTCTAAAAAAAATAACATCGGAAAAATATTTTGGTATGGATTGGAAAACCTTACTACCATAGCTTTTGGACTATTAAGTGTTGTACTAGTTGCACGCTTATTTGGTCCTGAAAGTTTGGGTAAGTTAAGTTATATTCAAGCTATATCTGCTTTAACAGTATTTATAACTGTACTTGGTTTAGACCATATTATTGTAAAAGATTTAGCCCGCCAACCATCTAATACTAAATATATATCAACAATATTTATAACTCAGTTATTAGCTTGGGTTACTCAATGTGCAATTATTTATACCATTATATGGCACATGGGTGATGGGCATGTAGAAACCGACGTGTTTGTTATTTTTTGTTGGATTTCAATTTCGGTGTATTTCTCCAGAGCTACTGTTATAAAACTTTACTTTCAATCAGTTAACTTACCAAAAAAAATTGGAATGTCAGCATTAAGCTCAAGATTAATAGCTCTAATGTATCTTTTTTATGCTTTATATTTAAAGTTACCCTATGAATATGTAATTGCCTTTATTCCATTGCAAGCAGCATTTCAATTTTTATTCTTGTTTTATGAGTATAAAAAAATACAAAAAATAGAGTTGTATTTTGATTTTAATATTTTAAAAAAAGTACTAAAAGAAGCAAAACCCTTGTTAATTGCAGGTGCAATCTATCCTCTTTTTATACAGGCAGATATTGTATTAATAACAAGTATGATGACTGAGGGTGATGCTGGTATTTACAGTGCTGCGGGAAAAGTAATTATGCAATTTACTTTTGTAGGTACAATCATTACGATGGCGTTTTATTTGCCTTTAGTAAAAAAAGTTGATGAAAACAGTGAAGATCTTGATTATTTTTTTTCAGGTCTTATAAAAATATTATTTGTTTTAGGACTTTTTAGTGCAATATTTGTAGGCATATTTGCTGACGATATTGTTAAATTGTTGTTTGGTGATGAATTTACTGATGCTGCACCTATTTTAAAAATTCTTATTTGGAAAGTGGTAGTAATATATTTAGCTGCAGTATTCTCACGAATGTTAATTTTAATGAACTTAGCCAAATTTGAATTAATTAAATCTATAGTCGCTGCAAGTTTTAGTTTAAGTATGAATTACTTGTTAATACCAATATATGGATTGTATAGCGCTGCAATAGTTTCAGTTTTATCCTTTTTTATTGCAGATTTATTTTTTTATGTACTATTTAAAAAAACACGATATATATTCATTACAGCGATGCGAGCTATTTTAAATGTTTTCATTAATCCAATTCAAACTTATAAAAACATTAACTATGTAATTTCAATAAAATAAAACAGTATAATAAATGTTGCTAGGTTTTCAAAAAAATTGGAGTGAGTCTAGATTCATATACTGATAAAAGTATATTTATTCTTATCTGCAATCAAAGAAAAATTCAATTTTATTTTTACACTCATTGGGAATCCTAGTTGCAGATATAGCTAGAAATATTAAACGAATAATTAAAAGGAATAAGAAATTGAATATATTAGCTATTGTAACAACAATAGAATTTCAAAATAGAGCTACGATAGAAGCACTTTCAAAAAAATATAAGAATGTAAGAGTAGTCGTAAAAAGAAATATTAAGGATTACTTTAAACCAAAAACACAATCAATTTTTGTTGATATTGATTATTTCTATACGCTATTTCCTGAGAAAACAAGCCGAAAGTATAAGTTTATATCATTTTTAGAACTGTCTATTTCATATTTTTTCCTTAGGAAGAAGCTAAATAACTGTGATATCTGCTTAGTTACGAGTATACATATTACTTATTTATTACCCTTATTAAAAAATAAATATTTGATTTCACTTTTCGTTGATCCATATAGCTTGATGAACGGCTTTAAATCTAAAAAAGAGGAGGTATTACTAGCCGAACAGAGTGACTTGTTACTTTGCACAAGTAAACAGCTTGCTACTACTTATTGTAAAAAGCATCTAAATATAGATGTTGAAGGCCATTATTGGCCAAATACTGCAGATTTAGATCGTTGGAATTTTGACAAGTTTAATGAACGAATAATTACAAATGAAATAGTATTTGGTTATGCCGGAAATATGAATGAAATTACTATAGACCTAGAGTTAGTTGAACTACTTATTTCAGAATTTCCAGAAATAAAATTCCGTTTTGCAGGCTCGCTTAATTTCTCTGACCCAGAAAATGTAAAAAGGATGAAAAATTTACTTATACCCGACAATGTTAGTTATATAGGTAAAATACCGTATGAGTCAATTCAAGAAGAGGTTTTTGGTTGGGACGTATGTTTAATGTTGGATAACATAAATGAGCTTTCAAAATATGTTCACCACAATAAGGTTTACCAATACTTAGCTTTAGGAAAGGTTGTTGTAGCTACTAAAACACATGATGATTATTCCAATTTAGTTGAAGAGATTTTTGAAGCCGAGACTAAAGAAAATTTTATAGAAAAAGCTAGGGAGGCAATTAAAGTTTGTAGGCAGCAAGAGCGAATTAGTAATCGTATTAAATTAGCAAGAACAGAAAGCGCTGATGTAAGAGCCGCTCAATTGATGGATATTATTAAAAAAAATGTTTAAATGTGAAATGTTTTTTTTCAAGATTACAAAAGTTTTTAGAGTTCTAAGCTTTTCTAAGGATGGGCATTGTGGATAAAAAACATATTGTATTGATAATGCCTCTCTCAACTTATGAGTGGGGTACAGAAAACTGTGGTGGGGTAGACAGTGTTTGCCAAATGTTTGCCGAATATTTAGTTAATCATTCAGATACGAATTTTAGGTTTACTATTATTGGGCTCGATCCTCAAAGTAAAACATCCTACACAGGTGATGTTATAAGCTTAGCCGATGATGTGGATTTTATTTGGTTGCCAGCATCTAGTAAGCAAACTGGTTTAAAAATTCCAGGTATTCTTTGGCAAAATTGGCATATTCGTAAGTTATTAAAATTACTCAAGCCAGATTTAGTTCATACACATTTTTGGAGTTCATTAATTGGAAGCGGCTTTACAGGTAAAGCAGTAGTTACAGTTCATAGTTATAAAAAAATAGCCCGTAGGGATGTTGGCTTAGTGAATAATTTTTTATATGAAAGGGTTATTCCGCTAATTTTAAAAACACGGAGTGACTTTGTAGTTGTCGTAGGTCAGCAGTTAGAGCAAGCACTATTTGAGGATAACTTCAAATCGAAAGTAATTCATAATCCAATTGATCAAAAATATTTTGAAGCTGACTATATAAAACGTGAACGAAAAGAAATAAAGCTTGTGACCTGTGCATTATTAACACCAAGAAAGAGGGTCGAAGATTCTATCGTTTTGTTTAATAAACTAGTCAAAAGTGGTCTTGGGTCTTCTCTAATTATTATCGGGCCAGCCGCCGATAGACTATACAGTGAGCAACTTAAAAAGCAGGTGACTTCTTTGAGCTTAGAAGGAAAAGTGAGCTTTTTAGGTAAGCTAAACAAAACCCAAATTGTTGAGCAATACCTTAATTCTGATTTAGGTGTTTTTACTTCTAGCGAAGAGACTTTTGGCTTAGCTCCTTTAGAGATGTTAGCTGTTGGTCTGCCTCTAGTTGCCACTGAGGTTGGCATACTTGAAGATGAGAAAGCATTCTTTGAAAAAATGGGGGTTTTATATTTTTCAGACTCGCTGAGCCCCGACAGAATTAATAATCTTGTTTTAAAACATAACGTAGACTACTCGAAACGCACTCTTGAAACTAAATTCAACATTAAATCGATTTTTAGCCAATATAGTAATTTATATGTAAGAATTTTAGATGAAGTACAATAATGCATAAATCATTACTCAAATATGCCCCTGTACAAATTTTTGCAGCGATCAGTGTTTTTGCCTTAATTAGCATACATACAAAGTTATTAAAGACAACGGAATACGGTATGTTGGCACTAATGCTACTCACTGTAGAAGTTGTTAGGGCAGTTGCAGCCCAGTGGGTTAATTCTAGTATGCTGCGTTTACTCCCTAGTAAAAAAGAAGAAGAGTATGAGCACTTTGCCGCTATAGCCACTTCAATTATTTTTTGCTGCACGTTACCTGCACTAGTATTAGTCATTTTAGGTTTGTATTTAACTGATTTATTAACGTTTTACACTTTTATAGCTACATTTTTACTATTTTTAACAAAAGTTTTTTATCTGTTCTATCTAGAATTAGCACGAGCTATGGAGCGTTTAAATCGATATAGGGTGTCTGTACTAACGCAATCCATAATGGCTATTGTACTTACAATAGGCTTGTTGTTTTTTTATCCTGATACAGTATCTGCACTGTGTGCCTTATTTTTAAGTTATATTGCTGCGGGTTTAATCGTATTTAAACCTTTAAAGTTTAGTATAAGTAAACTTAGAACTGCTGATGCTCAGGCTGTTTTTTCATATGGCTTACCATTAATGGTAAGTGGGCTGGTAGCAGCCATATCAAGCCGCTTAGACCGTTATTTTATAGCCGATACTCTCGATTTAGCACAAACGGGTATATATTCTGCTATCTCGAATATTTTACTTGGTATTGGTGCACTTGTTTTTATGGTTGTTGCTTTACCTAGTTATCCAGAACTTGCAAAAAAAATCAATAATAAGACTGAACTATATAAAGCGCATGGTGAGTATTTAACTTTATTATGTTTAGTCACATTACCTGCTTTAGTTGGCTTTTGTTTATTAGCAGAACCAATAATGCAACTATTGCTTAGTGAAGAATACTTATCTCAAGACTCAACAATTATTTATATTTTATGTGCAGGAGTATTTGTTGTAAATTTAAAAGCACATTATATAGACCATGGTTTACAGTTTCCCTTAAATACCAAGTACCTCCCAAAAATTAGTGTTTTTTCTTTAGTCGTTAATCTTACTTTATTAATTTCCTTAATACCTCTTTACGGTTTAATCGGCGCAGCAAGTGCTTTTTTTATTACGAGTCTGTTCTCATTTAGCGTGGCTTTATTTTTATCTATTAAAAAAGGGTATAAATACGTTATACCAATGCAAGTATACAAAATTATTATTTCAACGGTATGTATGGCTATTTTCCTGCCTAAGCTTCGTATTTATAATTTTTCAGAAACTAATGTAGCTATATTAAATGTTACTTTTGATGTGATTATAGGTTTATTTATATTTTTATTGGTACTCACCTCGCTTAATTACAAAAAATGTAAAATATGGATATCAAATAAATGAATAGCCGAACTATATACAAAGTAATGTTTTTTGTTTTTATATCGTCTTTTATTTTAGGCGGATATCTACTGGAAGGTTTAGGTGTTAAATATGTTTCTGATGGTGGTAGCCCTTTAGTAAAAATCCATATATATAGTTATGTTTTATTGTTTTTTGTTGTGTTACTTACGTTTAAAAAAGGCATCAGTAAACCGCTAGGTAATTTAAAAGAACTAAAAACCGCGTGGCTAATAAGCTCGCTGAGTATTTCTATTGTTGTATTATATGGATTATATCGATTTGGTACTTCAGGTATGGCCTATTTAATTGATACAATAGTGTCTGCACTGTTGGCTATATATCTTTTAAGCCAATTAAAAAATGAACATAAAGACAAGCTATTAAAATTAGTGGCTTATTTGTTATTCATTAATTCTGTAATTGCTATCTTAGAATTTATAGTTGGTCGAACCTTTACTTATGTTAATTTTTCAAGTTTTACATATTTTCGTTCAACGGCATTGTTAACTCACCCATTAAATAATGCCTTGATCACAGCATCCCTAGCTTTATTATTATTAAATAAGACGAAAATCCCTGTATTTATTTACTTTACGGTTGTATTTGTATCGCTATTTGCTTTTGGTGGAAGAGGAGCAGCAGGCGTTTTTTTAGTAGGTTTTGCAATAATGACTTTGCCAAACTTGATGCATTTTTTTACAACGGGCATTAAAATGTCAAAACTTAAATTTGCATTAGCGCAGGCATTTTTTTTACTCACGTTAATAGCAATAATCTTAATTCTTATACTTACACCTGTGGGTGAACGGATTATAAGTAAACTATATATAGATGGCAGCGCACAAGCGCGTTTTGATGTGTTTATTATTTTAGAGCAATTAAGTGTTAGTGAATGGCTGATGGGTGCTTCAGCTTCAATTATGAATAATTTAGAGTTTTATATTGGTATTAATGTAATAGAAAACTATGTAATAGGGTGGGTAGTCAGCTTTGGTTTATTTGGCACCGCTTTACTTCTTCTTTCTAGTTTTTTATTATCAATAAAAATGGTTTGGAAAAATGATATTTACATGCAAGTTTCTTTATTAATATTGTTTTCGGTATCGTTAACAAATAACGCCCTTACCACTAAAACCCCTGTCATCATGTTGTTTTTTTCGTGTTTATATTTAGTTTATTCAAGGAAGTATAAAAATGAAGTTATATAAAATAGGTTCTTGGTTTTATAAAAACAAAATCCCACTTTTACCAAAGTTATTTAATGCTTTAATTCGTATTTTCCACAATAGTGCTGTTTTTTCAGAGTGCGAAATTGGTAGTAACACTATATTCGCTTATGGTGGAATAGGGGTAGTAATACATAAAAGATCCATTATCGGCAAAAATTGTGTCATAGGATCTAATGTTACTATTGGCGGAAAATCTAAATCGAAAAATGTTCCCATTATTGGTGATAACTGTTTTATAGCTACAGGTGCTAAAATTTTGGGAGAAGTAAAAGTTGGCAATAATTGTGTTGTTGGAGCTAATAGCGTTGTAGTTATTAGCGTCCCAGACAATAGTGTAGTAGCTGGTATACCGGGTAAAGTAATTAAATCGAACGTTAACCCAAAGGACTACTATTAATGTTTACGAATAAAATATATCAATCAAGCCCTATTTTAGTTCAAAATGTTTTATTAAGTATTAGAGCTCTTATAAGGCAGAAACTACGTGAGAATAAAGAGTGCGCAAAGCTTACTAGTGAACTGATGACTCACGATTTTGATATTAACGCATTAAGTAGTTACCAAACTAAAATGCAAAAAAAAATAATTAATGAAGCGACCCAAAATACTGAGTTTTATAAAACGAATGCAAAAGAAATAAACGATTTTTCTTTTATAGATAAAAAAACTATTAATGAAAATAAAGACCAATTTTTATCTTCAAAAAGAAACGGACCAATAATTAAAGGTGCAACTAGTGGGACTACAGGCTCTCCTTTGACAATCTTACAGAATATGGAGTCTGTAGTTATTGAGCAAGCATTCGTCAACAGGATGATGGCTTGGGCTGGCTTTAAGGATGGTGATAAAAGAGCATGGATAAGAGGGGATATGATTGTTCCTTTAAATCAAAAAAAAGCGCCATTTTGGCGTTACTCTTATTTTGAAAACATGATTATGCTTTCTTCATTTCATATGAGTCACCAGCATTTATCTAGTTATATTAAAGCAATGGCTGATTTTGATGCGCAAATAATTCAAGCATACCCATCTTCAATAGTTACACTCGCAAAATACTTAGATACTAATGATTTATATTATCCGGGTGTATTAAAGTCGATAGTTACCTCATCGGAGTCTTTGGCAAGAGAAGATAAAATATTAGTCGAAAAAAGATTTAAATGTACAGTATTTGATTGGTATGGCCTTTTTGAACGTGTTGCGGCTATTGGTAGTTGTGAGCACGGTTCTTATCATATTTTAACGGATTACTCGCACGTTGAATTAATTCCCGCAGGTAAAAGCGAAGAAGGTAAGGAAAGAGCAGAAATAATAGGTACTAATTACAATAATTCACTTTACCCATTAATACGCTATAAAACGGGTGATCATGTAATTTTATCGGATAAAACTTCATGTGGTTGTGGAAGAGTATTCCCTATTGTTGGGAGTATAGAAGGTCGGGTTGGCGATTACTTAGTCGCTGAAGATGGTCAAAAGGTACATATACTAAATCATATACCTAAAGGGGTTAATGGTTTATTAGGTACTCAATTCATTCAAAAAGAGTTAATGAAAATAGAAGTTTTAGTCACTTGTAATTCAGATTTTATCGACTCTGAGCGCTTAAAACTAATTACTAATATTAAAGAGCGGTTAGGCCATAAAATGGAAGTAACTATAACTGTAGTTAATGATTTTATTAGAACTAAAAATGGCAAAATGAGACAAGCTATTTGTGAATTTTAAAGGTAGCAATATGAAAATGTTACAGTTATTAAAACATACAGTTATGGAAAAAATTCGGTGCCTTTATTTAATTAAATTTAATTATAGGTACAAAGCAAATATGCAGCGTTTTAAGCAATCTACGGATAAAAAAGATATTGCTGTAATTAAGTCTGAAATTAAAGCATTGAAAAAGTATTGGGGGTGTTTTCCTTTGCAATATTTCAATCATGATTTTTACTCAGCTAATTGTACGTTGACCATCGATGAGATGAAGCAATTTATACCTAGTTATTATTTTTATAAGATTATATTTCCGCAGTATGATAACTCTAAAGCATTACTTAATATTGTAGAAGATAAAATAGTAATGGATGTGTTGTTTGATGGAATGAACTTCCCAACGGCAAATGTCATAGCTAAGAAAAAGACTCGCTATATTTTTAATTCAAAAGGTATTGCACTAAATAACGATAGTTTTTCAGAATTATTAAGCTCCTCCCATAGTGCTAAATTATTTATTAAACCTGCAAATGGGCGGGGAGGTAGTGGAATTTTAATTGCTAAAAAGCAAGACGATGTTTATAAAATTAAAGGCTCAGATTTAGAGTTAAACTTTGATTATGTTAGTAAGTTGAAAGGTGATTTTGTTATAGAAGAAGCTATTTCACAGCATTTGGATATCGAAGCCGTCTATGCTCACAGTGTAAACACTCTTAGGGTTATTACAAAAAGAAATACTCAAGGGCAAGTAGAGATAATAGCTACAACGCTAAGAATGGGGTCGAAGGGTAGTGAAATAGACAATACATCTGCAGGAGGCCTTGTTATAGGTATTGATTTACTAACTGGTCACGCTTTTAGAGATTATGCAACACATGAATATGGCTCATCCCGTTTTCATGAGCACCCAGACTCCGGTTTTAAATTTAAAGATTTAATAATACCTAATTGGTTAAATATTCAAAATGAAATATTAGAACTTGCGAATAAAAATATAATTTTGAATTTAACCGGCTGGGATATTGCTATAACAAATAATGGAATTGTAGTGATTGAAATCAATACATTATTTGGTATTGACGGATTACAGTCCGCATTAGGGGGCTTGAAAAATAAGTTTATGGAAAATTATACAGTAAAACTGTAAAGGATTATAAAATTGAAAAGTAAAATTTTAGTCATTAGTGTTTCTAATAAAGCTAAGGGTGGTGTTGCCTCAGTAGTTACCACATTTATGAATAATGATTTTTTAAATAAAGAGCATGATATAGAGTATTTTCACTCTCACAACCCAAGTGGGTGGGGTAATAAGTACTTTTCGTTATTAATTTCGGCAATATATTTTCCTTTCTTACTATTATTTAAACGATTTAATGTTGCGCATATACATGGTTCGTTAAAAGGAAGTTTTCAGCGTAAAAGTTATTTTTTATTTTGGTTGAGACTTTTTTCCATACCAACGATTTATCAATGCCATGCAGCGCAAGTGGATAAATTTTTTGATAATTTAAACAGTAAACAAAAAAGCAGAGTAATTAATACGTTTAAAAAGTATGAATTATGTTTGTGTTTAGGATCTAGTTGGGTAAAAGAATTTGAGCGATTAACGGATAGAAATTGGAATGTTTTATTCAACCCAGTTCCTGAAATTAAATTAAATAAAGTACAGCACGATACTTGCAACTTTACTTTTATGGGAGAGTTATCACAGCGTAAGGGCATAAAAGATTTGTTAAATGCTTTTGCATTGTCACCTTGCGATAATGCTCGTTTACTAATTGCAGGTAATGGCAACATTCAAGAAATCCACGATTTATGTAGCACATTAAAAATTGCAGACAAAGTTGAAGTTTTGGGCTGGATCGATAAAGAACAAAAACTGGAGCTACTATCTCGCACTGATGTCGTTGTACTACCAAGTTATGCTGAAGGCCTACCTATGAGCATTCTCGAAGCTATGTCCGTAGGTTTGCCTGTTATAACAACACCCGTAGGTGCAGTAGAAGATGCAATTACACACAATGTTCATGGTTTGTTAGTACAACCAGGTAACATAGAGCAAATTTCTGATGCATTAAATGAGCTCACACATAACATAGACAAGCGAATTCAATTTGGAAAGGCTGCCAAGGGTAAGCTTTTAGAGTGTTTTAAAGATGATGTAGTAGCTAAAAGCTTATCAAATTACTACCAGAAATTAATTATAAGGGCGGAGAAATGAGTTGTCAGGTTGGTTTAATAACAAAAAAAATGTTTCTTATCGCTAAAAGTGATGATTATGCAGGACAAGACCCATTTGATGGACTCAATAGTAAGCTATTTGAATTATTCCCTCGTTTAAAAAGGGGTCTTGTTGGGCTTGCTTGGATTCAGTTACATAAACGTTCAGCAGTAAACTTAAGACCATTATGCGGGGTACCAAAAAAGCGTAATCCTAAAGGAATTGGTTTATTTATTTTAGGTTTACTGGAAGACTATAAAGCAAAGAATGAGCAAATATATTTAGATGAAGCCAAAGAACTTGCTGACTGGTTGCTTACCCAACAAAGCGATAAAACTACTTGGTTACATAGTTGTTGGGGATATCATTTTGACTGGAATGCCCGCGCTTTTTTTGTGCCAAAGGGTAAGCCCAACGTTATTACCACTATTTATGTGGCACAAGCTTTATACGCATTAAGTGAAGTGACCGGCGAAAATAAATATAGAGAACCAGCGCTTGATAGTGCTCATTTTATTGTTAAAACTTTATACAAAGAAAGTGATGATAAACAGTTCTTTGGCTATATTCCAGGTGAAAACACATTTGTGCATAACGCAAGTCTATGGGGCGCTGCATGGGTAGCAAAAGTGGCTACACTTACAAGTAATGAACATTATAAGCAGCTTGCTTTAAATGCTGCGCGCCAGTCAGTAAAAGGTCAGGGAGCTGATGGCTCTTGGGTTTATGGCGCTCGCCATCATCATCAATTTATAGACGGTTTTCACACAGGCTACAATTTAGAAGCATTACGCTTATTAAGTGACACTCTAAATACAGATGAATTTGAAGAGTCTATTAAGCTAGGTTTACAATATTACAAAGAGCATCTATTCGAAAAAGACGGTACAGCTAAATATTATAATAACAACCGTTACCCATTAGACATGCATAGTGTTTCGCAAGCTATTTTTACGTTATTAAAAGTCGGTAAAACAGCCGAAGACTTTGCTATGGCTGAAAAAATAATAAACCGATCTATTGAAACACTGTACCTATCAAAAGAGCAGCGTTTTATTTATCAAAAAAATAAGCTTTTTACTAATAAAATAAACTACATACGTTGGACCCAAGCGTGGGTTTATTATTCGTTTGCTTACTTTCATAGTCAAAAACATAGTCAAAAAATTAGTTAACAAAGTAGAAGCTGAACCACTTTTAAAACGGATATAAAAATGAAACGAATTGAATTTCTAAAAGCACCAATGGATATAGCAACAATGGAAGAAACAGTTTCTTTTATTGAAAGTAGAATAGAGGAAAAGCAATTTTTACAGCACGTGGTAGTTAATGTGGCAAAAATTGTGAACATGCAAAAAGATCCTGTTTTAGCTGATTCAGTAAGAGCGTGCGATTTAATAAATATAGATGGTATGGGCGTCGTGTTTGGGGCCCGCTTTTTAGGTCATGATGTACCAGAACGTGTTGCTGGTGTTGATTTATTCCATGAGCTGTTAGCCATGAGTGCCAGACGAGATTTTCCTGTTTTTTTACTCGGCGCTACTGAAGAAATTGTAAGCAAAACAGTGGAAGTAGTTAAAGCACAAAACCCTAATTTAAATATTGCTGGCTATCATGATGGTTATTTCTTTGGAAATAAAGAGGGGGATGATGAGGAAGCTGTTGTTAATAAAATACGGGAGTCTGGCGCTAAGTTATTGTTTGTTGCCATTACCTCACCTAAAAAAGAAAATTTTATCAATAAGTGGCAAGACAAACTTGGTGTTGATTTTGTAATGGGTGTTGGTGGTACGTTTGATGTCGTGGCAGGAAAGGTAAAACGTGCACCGCAGTGGATGCAAAATGCAGGTCTTGAATGGTTTTATAGGATTTTACAAGAGCCGGGGCGCATGTGGAAACGTTATTTTATAACTAATTCGAAGTTTGCTTTATATTTATTCAAAACGAAATTTTTTAGCTAATTTATTTATAAAACTAGCTTTAAATAATTTTATTTTAACTTTGTGGTTTAATTAATTAATTAATTATTAACTAACGGATTTTAATAACTTGTCGAAATTAAAAGCAGATCCAGCTATCCGTAGTTTATTAAACCGCATGCCTAGTGATGTGCAAGATAGTTTTACCGAAGAACAGCTAGTTCATCTAAAAGTGGCTATAGGCGCTAGGCAGTGGGGTAAGCATGCAGTGGATTGCAGAGGTGTAATTAAGTTTTTTAAATACAGATACTATTTTGTTTTACTGGCTGGTCGTAACAGAAGAGAACTTAGTAAAAAAGAGCAAAAAATAGCAGCTATATCGCAGGCAATCACTATATCTATGTTTAGTTTTTTTGTTGTTACAATTTTGCTACTTATTATTTATTTAGTTAAGTCGGCTTTAGGTATTGATATATTTAGTAATTACTCTTTTGGGGTATGGGCTTGGTTTAAAGATTTGTTTAAATAAAAATAAGATGCTTCTGTTTGGAGGTGGTTTATAAATGTTTATGTAAGTTTATATTTGTTTTGTTTTGTGTAAGTTCCTCGCTACTTAAAGGCATTTTGCATAATATTACTATATATAAAGCCATCCTTAATGTTGAATACTTTAGTATGATACTGTAGCATTTGCCGCACAGTTTTGTGGAGCTTATTTCACTTTTAAGATATCTATAGGGATACATAGAATGACATCTTCAAGGACGTTTAAGCCTAATGGCTCGTCGGATGCAAATTTTTATCGATTATTCGATATTTTTGCATTGTTTTTAGCCTTTCAATGCTCAGCTTTGTTCTATAGTTTTGAGCTCACACCTATTTATATGGTTTCGGTTTTAACCGTTGCTTTAAGCTTTTTATATTGTGCTGAAATATTCTCCGCTTATCGCTCTTGGCGTGCTGGTAAATTTAGAACCATGGTGCTTTGTGCTTGGGGCTCCTTATTTTCTGCATTCTCTGTTTTATTAGTTATATCGTTTGCATTTAAGTTTACTGAGTCGCTTTCGCGTATTGGTCTGGGTTTGTGGTTTTTGTTAAGCGTAACTTTTTTATATTCTTGGCGCCTTGCTGCATACTTATTTAAAAGAAGTAGACGTAAACTAGGGTTGAATTTGCGTAATGTTGCTATTGTTGGGGCTACCGAGTCAGCAGTACATTTATATAACGAGATTGCTAAAAATGACGAACTTGGCTTTAAATTTTTAGGTTTTTATGACGACAGGCAACCAGAACGCCTTTTTGAAAACTCAGCAAAACACGATGTTGCAGGACGTATTCAAGATGTGGTTAATGCAGCGCGTAATGGTGAAATAGGTGTGTTGTATATTGCATTGCCAATGAAAGCTGATAAACGCATTGCTGATATTTTATTGCAGTTAGGTGATACAACGGTTGATGTGCATATAATTCCTGACTTTTTAATATCTAACTTAATACATGCTCGTATTGAGCATGTGGGGGATGTTGACACATTAAGTGTGTTTGAATCACCGTTTATAGGTGCTCGTGAATTTATAAAACGAACTGAAGATATAGTTGTAGCCTCTATTATTTTAATACTGATCTCTCCAATACTTGTTGCGATTGCATTTGCTGTTAAATTTACTTCAAAAGGCCCAGTGATTTTTAAGCAAGACCGGTATGGGCTTGATGGGCGTAAAATTAAAGTATGGAAGTTTCGTTCAATGAGCGTTACCGAAAACAGCGCAGTGGTAACGCAAGCCACAAAAAACGACGCGCGGATTACACCTTTAGGTAGTTTTTTACGCCGTACAAGCCTTGACGAATTACCGCAATTTATAAATGTTTTAAAAGGCGATATGTCGATAGTTGGGCCAAGGCCCCATGCTGTTGCCCATAATGAGGAATACCGTAAAAAAGTAGAGTTTTATATGTTTAGGCATAAAGCAAAGCCAGGTATTACAGGCTGGGCTCAAATTAACGGATGGCGCGGCGAAACTGATACGCTGAATAAAATGGAGAAGCGTGTAGAATTTGACTTACATTATATTAAGCACTGGTCGTTATGGTTTGATATAAAAATTATTTTTATGACAATTTTTAAAGGATTTAAGAATGCGAATGCATACTAAAACACTTGCACCTATATTTGCTTTGTTAAGTGTATGGGTTGCAGCTCCTGCAGCTGCTAACTTAAAACCAGGTAGTTTTATTACTAAAGATGGCGCCGAAATCACGCCAACGTTACAAACGGGTATAAGCAGTAATAACAACTTTTTTAGTACGCCAGAAAATGAAGAGTCGCGTACAATTTGGACCATTACCCCTAACATAAAGGCAGTGATTGAAGACGGTCCCGATAGTTATAAACTTGATTTAGGTACAAGTAGCTCTTTACATAACAAGGAGAGCGCTGATAATTTTACCCAAGTAAATATAGGTGCTGGCGTACATAAAGAGTTTACTAGCCAGCACCGCTTAGATATTAATGGTAAAGCCGACTGGCTTTATGAGCCACGTGGCAGTGGTTTAACAGAAGGCCTTGGCGATACGGTAAATGAGCTTGTAAAATACCACCAGCAAAATATGACAACACGTTATGAATATGGTGCGCAAAGCTCAAAAGCACAAGTTGCTTTAAACGCTGGTTTTTATAGTAAAAAATATCAAAATTTTAGAGCCGTGTCACAGTTTCGTGATTATGATAAATCGTTAGTTGGTATTACCGGTTATTATAATACTCAAGCTGCTACACGTACATTTTTAGAAATTAAGCAAGAAAATTACCGTTACGATTTTTTAGCAAATAGCGGTATATCACGTGACTCAGACGACGTAAAAGTGCTGCTTGGTATGGAGTGGGAAGCAACAGCACTTACTTCAGGTTCATTTAAATTGGGTTATCAAAATAAAGACTTTAGTGCCAATGAACGTGAGAGTTTTAGCGGTTTAAGTTGGGAAGCTGGGGTTAACTGGCAGCCACTTAGTTATTCTACAGTGCAATTAACAACAAGTCGCTCAGCTAAAGATCCGCTAGTACAAGGCGATTATATTAAAGAAAGTTTTTACGGTATTAATTGGACACATAGCTGGAGCGATTATTTAAGTTCGCTTGTAGGAGTTACTTATATTGACGAGCAATACACAGGTGATATTGGCCGAAAAGATAAAACTAAAAGTGCACGCTTAGGTTTAAATTATATTGCGAGTAGATTTGGTATGGTTTCTACTTATGTCGATTTTATTGATAAAAATTCTACACAAAATGCAATTGAGTTCGATCGAGTAGTTGTAGGTGTTAATTTTACGTTTGCTTTAAAGGCTAACTAATGAAGTTTATTTTTAGTTTAACACTACTAATATTTAGTAGTGTTAGCTTTGCGCAAACAGCGCAAAGTTATGTAATTGGTGCTGGTGATAAGGTAGAAATAAAAGTATTTGGCCAACCCGATTTAGAGGTTACTGCACTTTTAGGTAATAGTGGGGAAGTTAATTATCCTTTTTTAGGTAAAGTTAAATTAGCTGGTCTTAACACTTCTGAAGTTGAACAAGTTATAACACAAGGTTTAAAACCTGATTATTTAGTAAATCCAAATATATATGTGCAGGTAATTGAATACCGACCTTTTTATATTCATGGTGAAGTTAAAGAGCCAGGCGCTTATCCTTATCAACCCGCAATGACAGTTAATCAAGCGATTGCGCTTGCCGGTGGTTTAACTGAGCGCGCCTCTATTGATAAAATATACATATTTAAAGAGCAAACTAAACAGCAGCAACAAAAAGGTAGTTTAAATAGCCAAATTGCAGCGGGCGATACCATAAAAATTGAACAACGGTTGTTTTAAGCAGTTTACAGGGCAGTATTTAATGAACCAAACAAATGAAAACCTAAGTAATAATGAAGAAATTATTGATTTAGGATCTTACCTTAATGTAATTAAACTCGCTAAATGGCGTATTTTAGGGTTTGCTATTGTAGTTACTTTGTTAACTATTATGGTGGCTTTGACCTTAGTGCCAAAATACATTGCAACTGCTACTTTACTTATAGAAGCTGAGCAAACTAAGGCAGTAAGCTTTGAAGAGATATACGGTCTTGATTCGACAAAAAAAGAATATTATCTGACGCAGTTTGAGGTGATTAAATCGGACAGTATTGCCCGCGAAGTAATCACTAAGCTTAATTTAAAAGCGCATACAGACTTTATAGCTAAGCCGTCTGCGTTGGGTGAACTTAAAACAGCGATAAAAGAGCAACTCCCTTTTTTAAATAAAAAGGAAGAAACGGTATATGATGCACAAGAACAAGCAGAACGAGAAATGCTTGGTTTATTAGCTGTATTTAAGTCACGTCTTTCAGTCTCGCCTATTATTAAAACTCAACTCGTTAGAGTTAGCTTTGAATCGAGCGATTCTAAACTAGCAGCGCTTGTAGCGAATACCGTTGGTGAAGTTTATATAGATAGCCAAATGCGTGCAAAAATGGGGATTACTCAACAAGCCTCTAACTGGTTAAATACGCGTTTATCGCAATTACGAATTCAACTCGATGACTCAGAAGTGCGCTTACAAAACTACAGAGAGAAGCAAAAACTAGTTGATATTGAAGGTATAGCTGGGCTCGCCACACAAGAGCTTGAGCAAATATCACAACAGTTAATTGTAGCGCGCAATGAAAAAAATAATCTTGAGAGTATAAATCGCGTAATAACTGAGTACGGCAATAATAACTTGGAGTTATTAGGGAGTATGCCTGAAATTACATCCCACAAAGTAATACAGGACGTAAAGCGCGAAGTTATATTAGTAGAGCGTAAACTCAGTGATTTAGGCGAAGTGTACGGCCCTAAACATCCGCGTATGATCTCAGCTAAAGCAGAGTTAGCAACGGTAAAAAATAATTTAAACAAACAAATTAAAGGCCTTATTACGGGTATTGAAAAAGAGCTAAACCGGATAACACGTACCGTTAGCGCGCTTGAACGTGACTTAGTTAAAATTCGTGCCGAATATCAAGATATTACCCGCAAAGAAACTCAATACAACCAATTAAAACGTGAAGTAGAAACAAATCGCAGTATATTTAACACGTTTTTATCTCGCTCAAAAGAAACAGAAGTAACGAGTGATTTTAGCTCTGCTGCTGCACGTTTTACTGATAGAGCTTATGCCCCAAATGATCCAGCAAAACCAAATAAAAAATTAATTGTTATTTTAGCTTTTGTGGCAAGTTTTGGTTTTGCAGTAGTCATGAGCTTTATATTTGACGCGCTTAACGATACCGTTAAAACGAAAAGTGATGTTGAAAGTAAGTTAGCACAGCGTATGCTTGGGCTTTTACCGCATGTACAAACACCCAAAAATAGCGTGTTTCCGATACATGCTTATCTGGATGATAACTATAGGCGTTTTGCAGAGTCGGTACGAACGTTCAGAACTAGTTTGCTATTAACTCAGTTAGAGCGCGATCATAAAGTAATAGCCGTAACATCAAGTGCTCCGGGTGAGGGTAAAACAACGACCTCAGCTAATTTAGCTATGTCGCTTGCTCAAATGGGTAAAGTATTGCTAATTGACGCCGATTTGCGCAAACCAAGTATAGCTAAGCGCTTCGATATACCGGTATTTCATCCGGGGTTAAGTAATTTAATCGTAGGTACTGAGCAGTTAAGTGAGTGTGTTCATGTAGATGGGCAGTCGGGTGTTGCTATTATGCCAAGCGGGCAGATCCCAGGTAATCCATTAGAGCTTTTATCTAACACGCGCTTTAGTGAAGTACTCGATATATTAAAAACTAAGTATGACCATATAATTATAGATACACCACCAACACAGGCTGTGAGTGACGCTTTAGTTATTGCACAGAGTGTAGACTCGGTAATTTATGTTGTTAAGTCGGATATTACACGAATTAAACCGATTAAAGCGGGTATTGAACGTCTGTTTGAATCTAAAGCTCATGTTGCAGGTATTGTGCTTAACCAAGTAGATATGAGTAAAAGTAAAGACGAGCATAGCCATGGTTATTACGACTATTATGATTACTCGCAAAAACCTGAACAACCTAATGCATAGTTAAATGCAAATCTATGATTGATATTCATTCTCATATTTTGCCAGGAATAGATGATGGCGCTAAAGATTTAAGTGATTCTTTAGCGCTATTGAATATTGCACAAAATGATGGAATAACCCATATGGTTGCCACGCCACATATACATATTGGGCGATTTAATAACTCGGCCTCGCAATTGTATAGCGAACTTGCTAATTTAAAAGCACAGGCATTAGTAAATAATATTGGTATTAAACTAGCTGTGGCCGCTGAAGTTAGGCTTGATGTAGAGCTAATGAGTTTAGTGCTTAGTAATAAACTCCCGTTTATTGGTACACTTAATTCAGTAAATTATTTATTATTAGAACTCCCGCACTCGCATGTACCGCAAGGTTACGATAAGTTTATAAATTGGCTAGCTAAACAAAATATAAAGGTGATTATTCCTCACCCTGAGCGTAATCGCGATATTCAAGCAAATCCTTTTTATATTGAGCGTTTAAAACAGTTAGGCTGTGAGTTTCAATTAACGGCTTCAAGTATTGAAGGTGCGTGGGGCGAAACTGCAAAAAATATTAGTATAGATATGATAAAAAAGGGTTTAGTAACTTATATTGCCTCCGATGCCCACTCAGTTAAGCGTAGGCCTCCTATTTTGAGTAAAGCTAAGCAAATAGTGAGCGAGCTAATTGGTCAAAATGATGCAAATGATTTATTTTTTACTAACCCTAAGCGTTTAACTGAGTCGTTGTTTAATGATTAATATAAATACAAACCGCCTCACACAAATTGCCATACTTGCAGTTATTACATTAGTAATAAGTTATCAAAGCTTACAAAGTATGCGTGCAAATACATGGTATTTTAATGCACTCAATATTTTAAAGCAGCCAGAAGGTTCAATTACTCCTGTAGAGCTCAAACTTGCTAATGATGCTATTACCCTTGCGACAGAATTAGAACCAACTCAACCTCATTATTGGCAGTTAAGTGCATATGTAAAAATGCTAAATTTAGCTGTTACCAATGATCCAATGATTGATAAATCTCTGGTGTATAAGCGAACTGAAGTAAACTTATTAAAATCATTAGAACTAAGACAAACATGGGCCGAAACTTGGATTGCATTAGCACAAGTTGTAAGTTACCAAGAGGGGCCGAGCGAACGTGTATATGAGTACATTCAACAGGCTAAAAAAGTAGGTCCTTATAAACTCGACGTACAGTTTGGGATCATTCAAATAGCATTAATGAACTGGCAGAAACTATCTCCAAAGTATAAAGCATTGTATGTTGCTGAACTAAATTTAGCCGTTAAATATGGTTATAAATTTTATCAAGTTTTTGATTTGGCTAAGCAAGTTGATGCTCTACCTATTTTATGTCTATCGCTTAAATTTGGCCCCCACTTTGAAGCCGTTAGAACAAGGTGGATGTTTAAAAAACATTGTAACTAGGTTGGCTTTGAATGCGCTGAGTTTGTTTACGTTAAAGTAAAATGTAAAAAACCAATTGCTCAAAGAGAAGAGAATGAGGAGTAATGAGTAGACACCAAGTAAGCTATTCACGAATTGATTTATCACTTATCTAAAAGCGCAGTGACTCATAACCTCTTTGTGAATATTTTTTCGGTAAACTCGTTGTTTTTAAACGCCTGCAAGCAGGACGTCTTGTATCTCTACAAGAGAATTGTGCTTACTTATAATCGTGAAGCGGGTTCACGTTAAAGTTAAATCTGAAAAACCAATTGCACAAAGAGAAGTGAATGAGGAGTAAATGAGCAGAGACCAAGTGATCTATTCAATTAACTGATTAATCACTTCTCTAAAAGCGCAGCGTCTCATAACTTCTTTATGAATACTTGTTTTTTGGTAAAGCTAAATTGTTATTATACTGCGCAAAAAATTGCCCAGAGGTTTATAAAAAACCTCTGGGCTATAAAGTGACTCTAAATTGAGTCTAGCGTTAACTAAAAACTTTCTGGTTCGTTAGGGAGAAGAAGAAAGTACTTAAAACTATAGTAAAGCTACTCAATAAAGTATAACTAATTTTGCCATCTAGTTACATTTGATAACAAAGGATTAGATTAATTATGCGTAATTTGTACTTTAGTTTAACCCCAGCTTATTAACTGCGTATTTTGCACTAGATCGCGTGGTAGTGAGTTTTTGATCTTATTTTTTTGCCATTTCCCGAGCCCGATAGGGCAACCACACAGTGTTAAAACTACTTCACCTATTGTTTGAGTTGCCTCAGCTAAGCGTATATCTTTACCTTGAAAGTAATCATTTGCTTGCTCGTTATTTAAGGCAAATATATTAGTTTTACACTCATTGCCAAACACGGTTGCATACTCGTGCGTTAGTCTCACGCCATTTTTATGAATAATGCCAATTTGAATACCTAAACGTGCGTACTTAATTTTATTTTGTACGGCTTCAAACCCTTGTGGAAATAACCATAGTTCTTTATCACGCTGCATTAAGCTGCCAGGCAGGGTAGTTATCCCAAAGTGTTTTTTAAGCGATTGCATAAACGCGGCACATTGTTTTTTATCAAACTCGTTAAACGGGAATGCACCTTTTTTAACAGTTTGATTTGAGTTATCGCAACTTGCGTACTTTTTAAATTTAGCAATAAAAAAGCCTTCGCTATCGAAGGTTTGCGGCCAAACATGCAAATAGCCTTCACTTGTGGTGGCTTTGCTGGCACCTTGAAATAAATCACTTAGTGACTCAGGCGCTATATAGTCGCCAAATTCACTGAGTAAATAATCGCACACTTGTTGGTTTTCGAGCGGGGTAAGTGTGCATGTTGAATACACTAAGGTGCCACCTGGCTTTAATGCATAAAATGCGCTTTTAATTAAGTCTTTTTGTACTTGGGCTATTTGTATGTTTGATTCTATTGACCAATTTTTTAGTGCGTCGGCATCTTTACGTACTGTGCCTTCGCCAGAGCAGGGCGCATCTAGCAATATGCTATCAAAGCATTCAAACATGTAGTTGCCAAATATAACGCCATCAAAGTGTGAGAGCGCACAGTTACCAACCCCCATGCGTTTTAAGGTAGCGCTGAGTACCTTTAAACGAGATGACGAAAGCTCATTTGCAACAAGCACGCCTTGGTTATCCATAAGTGCTGCAAGCTGCGATGTTTTAGAGCCTGGTGCTGATGCCATATCAAGCACGGTGTTATTTTGAGAGTCTGCGAGTTCAATACTTTGCTTTAATGCGATAGGGGGCAGCATTGAACTTGCTTCTTGCACGTACATAGCCCCGCTTAGATGCAAGTCGGTATTACCTAGGGCTAGGTTTTGCTCTTCATCGCTTGGGCGCTCTAACCAAAAGCCTTCACTGCACCATGGGATTGGGGTTAGCAGCCAATTTTTTTCAGTTGCACGTTTTACAAATTCTTCGATGCTAATTTTTAATGTATTAACGCGGATAGATTTTCTGAGCGGCCGACGACACGCATTTAAAAAGTCATCTAAGTTTAGATGCGCTGGTAAATAGGTTTTTACGTCATCAATAAAGTGCTCAGGAATAAAAGTGTTGGCGTTCACGCGTTAGCTCATACTATAAAAATAAAGCGCGATAATAGCATTTATGTGAGGTGTTTTCAGTGCTAAAAAGCGTAACATCTGATTTATTACGCTGTCGACACTTCACTGTTTTAGTCCATTTTAAAACCATTTTTATGCGACTTTAGGTTAATAGTGTCGACAATGGGTGTGTTTTTTAGCCATTTTGATAGGTTTAAGGGTTGACATGATTTTTTAATAAGCCCATAGTAACCACATTAATTGTCGACAATCTAAAAAATAACTTATGACACACACATTTTTAAACGAAGCGCCTATAACTACCGCATCAGATCAAGTATTTGTAGATATGCGCCGTGAGATTGTTGAAGGCAGTATAGTTCAAGGCAGTAAAATATCAGAGCCTGAGCTTGCCAAACGTTATGGTGTAAGCCGTGCAACACTTAGAGAGGCGTTAAATCGCCTAGAAAGTTGCTACCTTGTTGAGCGTAAAGCTAACGTAGGTTGCCGAGTAGTTGCCCTTACCGCTGAACGCTTGATTGAAGTTTATCAAGTTCGTAGTTCGCTTGAAGGTTTAGCATGCAGGCTTGCTGCCGACAATATGGAACCCGAAGAAGTAAAAGGCTTAAAGCAATTACTTAATCAGCACCTACAAACACAGCGTGTTAAAGAGGGCGAGTCTTATTATCAAGAAGCCGGCGATTTAGATTTTCATTACCGTATTATTCAAGGCAGTAAAAACGCGCATTTAATTCATTTACTGTGTAACGAGCTCTATCAATTAATACGGATGTACCGTGTACAAATGGGCATGGTGGGGCCGCGTGTATCAAAAGCGTTTGATGAGCATTTAGCTATTATTAACGCGATTGAAAACCACGATGGCGAACTGGCCGAAATGCTTATGAAGCGCCACATAAGTGCATCGCAAGCAAATATTCAAACCAAATTTGATTTATTAGCTAAGCAGAAAGCATAAGCTGTTAAAAGCTAAAAGCTAAAAGCTAAAAGCTAGCAAGAGCAGTTAAACAGTCACAATTACAGATTAAAACTATAAGTTACTCCACGTAGCAACCGTTCAAAGTGAGGAGAAAGTAATGTCAGCAGGATTAAAATTTAAACATGCTATTGCCAATAACCGCCCGTTACAAGTGGTAGGTACTATTAACGCCTACACAGCGATGATGGCTGAAAAAATGGGTCACCAAGCTATTTACCTCTCAGGTGCCGGTGTTGCAAACGCCTCGTTTGGTATGCCTGATTTAGGTATGACAAGCCTTGATAACGTGCTTGAAGATATTCGTCGTATTACTGGTGCTAGCGATTTACCACTACTTGTTGATGCCGATACCGGTTGGGGTGGGGCGTTTAACATTGCACGCACAGTAAAAGAAATGACTAAAGCCGGTGCGGCGGGTTTTCATATAGAAGATCAAGTAGCGCAAAAGCGCTGTGGCCATCGTCCTAATAAAGAAATTGTAAGCCAAGGTGAAATGGTTGACCGCATTAAAGCGGCGGTTGATGCAAAAACCGATAGCGATTTTTATATTATGGCGCGTACCGATGCATTTCAAAAAGAAGGTTTAAACGCCGCGATAGACCGTGCAGCTGCCTGTGTTGAAGCCGGTGCTGACGCTATTTTTGCAGAAGCCGTACACGACCTTGCTGATTACCAAGCATTTGCAAAAGCGATTAACGTTCCAATTTTGGCAAACATTACTGAGTTTGGCCAAACACCAATTTACACTAAAGAGCAGTTAAGCGATGTAGGCGTTGAAATGGTGCTTTACCCACTAAGTGCATTTAGAGCCATGAACAAAGCAGCATTAAACGTGTATTCAGCAATTTTGAATGAAGGCTCACAACAAAGCCAAATTGAAAATATGCAAACGCGCTCTGAGCTTTACGATTTTTTAGATTACCACACGTACGAGAACACACTCGACACCCTTTTTTCATCAAAATCTGACAAATAATAATTTGGGCGTATTAATCTTTAGTGGTTGAATTTGCAGCAGTATGTTTGGTGTTTAGGCAAGGCAGAGCCTATGCAGTGTGGTTATTCCCCATAAATAGGCGATAACGCAGCATAAACACCAAACATGCGCTGCCCGTCGGGTTCTTTCTAGGGACGATTATCTCTTTGTTGCTCGGTTTTTACTTAGTCCACTAGGTTACAAACCTCGCGCCGCGATTTAATCGCCCCTAGATTGAACAAATTTCAATCTACAAAGTTCAATACGTCCAACAATCACACACAAATTTAAGATAGGAGAAGATCATGGTAGATAAAGCATTAGGCGGCGCGGGTTTACGCGGACAAGTGGCTGGTCAAACAGCATTGTGTACTGTTGGGCAAAGTGGTTCTGGTTTAACGTATTGTGGTTACGATATTAGCGAACTTGCTGAAAAAGCGCAGTTTGAAGAAGTGTCTTTTTTACTTTCACGCGGTGAGTTACCTACAACAAACGAACTGGCTGAGTATAAAGCTAAACTTAAAAGCTTACGCGGCTTACCAGATGCACTTAAAACTGTGCTTGAAAACATTCCTAAAGACGCGCATCCAATGGATGTAATGCGCACGGGCTGCTCAATGTTGGGTAACCTTGAGATGGAGCTTGATTTTAGCGAAGCTAATGATGCAATCGACCGTATGATTGCAGTGTTCCCAAGTATTATTTGTTACTGGTACCGCTTTACACACGATGGCGTACGCATTGAAACACAAACAGATGACGACTCTGTTGGCGCACATTTTTTAACGCTGTTACATGACAAAGCACCTAGTGATTTATTTGCACAAGTGATGAACGTATCACTAATTTTATACGCAGAGCATGAGTTTAATGCTTCTACATTTGCGGGTCGTGTGTGTGCATCAACGCTTTCTGATATTCACTCTTGTGTAACAGGTGCGATTGGTACGCTACGTGGCCCACTTCATGGTGGTGCTAACGAAGCAGCTATGGATATGATTCAAGGCTTTACAAGTGCTGAGCATGCTGAGCAAGAAGTTATGGGCATGCTTGAGCGTAAAGACAAAATAATGGGTTTTGGCCATGCGATTTATCGCGAGTCTGATCCACGCAATGTAATTATTAAAAAATGGTCTGAAAAACTAGCGGCAGAGGTGGGCGATACCGTGCTTTACCCTGTGTCTGTTCGTTGTGAGGAGATTATGTGGCGCGAGAAAAAACTGTTTTGTAACGCCGATTTTTTCCATGCATCTGCTTATCACTTTATGGATATTCCGACTAAATTATTTACGCCAATATTTGTAATGAGCCGCGTTACTGGTTGGACTGCGCATGTAAAAGAGCAACGCGCTAACAACCGTATTATTCGCCCAAGTGCCGATTACACAGGGCCTGATGCACGTAGTTACACACCAATCGAATCAAGAAGTTAATTATTTTTAACTAAGGTGAGCCAATGGCTCACCTTTACGGCTTTAATGCTTTATATAATAAAAACAACTACAAACCTAAAGCCTTTCTTGAAAAATACCAATTGCACTCTCCATAAAATTGGTACTACATCCGTCACCAAATTAGCGAACCCTTACCATGACCATAATTAATAATACCCAATACCGTAAACCTCTGCCGGGCTCAAATGTCGACTACTACGATACGCAAGAAGCCGTAGATGCAATTAAGCCAGGTGCATACGCCACGCTACCTTATTCATCACGTGTATTTGCCGAAAACCTAGTACGCCGATGCGATCCTGCCATGTTAACTGATGCACTTAATCAGCTGATTGAGCGCAAACAAGATTTAGATTTTCCGTGGTATCCGGCGCGTGTGGTGTGCCACGATATTTTAGGGCAAACAGCACTTGTTGATTTAGCCGGTTTGCGTGATGCAATTGCAGCCAAAGGCGGCGATCCGGCAAAAGTGAATCCGGTAGTACCCACGCAGTTAATAGTGGATCATTCGTTAGCGGTAGAGCATGCCGGTTTTGATCCTGACGCATTTGAAAAAAACCGCGCCATTGAAGACAGACGAAATGATGACCGTTTCCACTTTATAAACTGGACTAAAACTGCGTTTAAAAATATTGACGTTATTCCACCGGGTAACGGCATTATGCATCAAATTAACCTTGAAAAAATGTCGCCGGTTATTCAAAACCGAGATGGCATTGCATTCCCAGATACCTTAGTTGGTACCGACAGCCACACGCCACATGTTGATGCGCTGGGCGTTATTGCTGTGGGCGTAGGTGGGCTTGAAGCTGAAAGCGTGATGCTTGGTCGTGCTTCTTATATTCGCCTACCTGATATTGTCGGTGTTGAGCTAACAGGTAAGCGCCAACCCGGTATTACCGCTACCGATATTGTGTTGGCCATTACTGAATTTTTACGTGAGCAACGTGTTGTTTCTACTTATTTAGAGTTTTACGGTGAAGGTGCCGACGCGCTTACTCTTGGCGACAGAGCAACCATTTCGAACATGACGCCTGAATTTGGCGCAACTGCAGCCATGTTTTATATCGATGATAAAACAATAGATTACTTGCGTTTAACAGGCCGTGAAGAAGAACAAATAGCCCTTGTAGAAAACTACGCTAAAACAGCAGGCCTTTGGAGCGATAGCTTAAAAACCGCAAAATATGAGCGTGTGCTTAAGTTTGATTTATCAAGCGTGGGGCGCAATATTGCCGGTCCATCTAATCCACACCGCCGTGTATCGACAAGCGATTTAGCTAAAGAAGGTATTTCGGGTGTTGTTGAAAATGAAGAAGGCTTAATGCCAGACGGCGCGTGTATTATTGCCGCTATTACTAGCTGTACTAATACGAGTAATCCACGCAATGTAATTGCCGCTGCACTACTTGCCCGTAACGCAAATGCTAAGGGTTTAATGCGTAAACCTTGGGTTAAAACTTCATTAGCACCAGGCTCAAAAGCGGTGCAATCATACCTTGAAGATGCAAACTTACTAACAGAGCTTGAGCAACTTGGCTTTGGTATTGTTGGTTTTGCGTGTACAACGTGTAACGGTATGAGCGGTGCCCTTGACCCTGTTATTCAAAAAGAAGTGATCGATCGCGATTTATACACTACCGCGGTGCTTTCGGGTAATCGTAACTTTGATGGGCGTATTCATCCTTATGCTAAACAAGCATTTTTAGCGTCACCTCCTTTAGTTGTTGCGTACGCTATTGCAGGTACTATTCGCTTTGATATTGAAAAAGGGATACTAGGGCAAGATCAACAAGGCAACGATATTACGCTTAAAGATTTATGGCCGTCAGATGAAGAGATTGATGCAGTAATTAAGCAAAGCGTTAAGCCAGAGCAGTTTAGAAAAGTATACGAGCCGATGTTTAATTTAACCGTAGATTACGGTGAAGATAACGATCCACTTTACGACTGGCGCCCAGAAAGTACGTACATTCGTCGCCCTCCTTATTGGGAAGGTGCACTTGCGGGTGAGCGCACAATGACCGGTATGCGTGCGCTTGCAGTTCTTGGCGATAACATTACAACCGATCATTTATCGCCATCAAACGCAATTATGGCAAGTAGTGCTGCTGGTGAATACCTGACCAAAATGAACGTCCCAGAGGAAGACTACAACTCGTACGCAACGCACCGGGGCGATCATTTAACAGCGCAGCGTGCAACATTTGCAAACCCTAAACTACTTAATGAAATGGTACTTGATGAAAACGGCGAAGTTAAGCAAGGCTCCTACGCACGCTTAGAGCCACAAGGTACTAATACTCGTATGTGGGAAGCAATCGAAGCCTACATGGAGCGTAAACAACCGCTTATTATTGTAGCCGGTGCCGATTACGGGCAAGGTTCGTCGCGCGATTGGGCCGCAAAAGGCGTAAGACTTGCAGGCGTTGAAGTAATAGCAGCTGAAGGTTTTGAGCGTATTCACCGTACTAACCTAATTGGTATGGGGGTTTTACCGCTTGAGTTTAAAGCAGGCACAACGCGTAAAACTCTAGAGCTGGATGGCAGCGAAACGTACGATGTATCAGGCGATTTAAAACCAGGTGCCACCGTTAATTTAAGTATTACCCGTAAAGATGGTGAAGTACTCACTGTGCCTATGAAGTGCCGTATTGATACCCAAGAAGAGCTTTCTATTTACGCGGCTGGTGGTGTGTTACAACGCTTTGCACAAGACTTTTTAGAAGCAACGCAATCTGCATAAGGGCAAGCATTATGTTTAAACCGCAAATTAAAGTGCCTGCAACCTATATGCGTGGCGGCACCAGTAAAGGTGTATTTTTTAATTTAACTGATTTGCCAAAGCCTGCTCAAGTAGCAGGCGAGGCGCGCGATAATTTATTACTGCGCGTTATTGGCAGCCCCGATCCGTATGCCAAACAAACGGATGGCATGGGTGGTGCTACATCAAGTACCAGTAAAACTGTAATTTTAAGTAAAAGTGAGCAAACTGACCACGATGTAGATTATTTATTTGGTCAAGTGGCGATAGATAAACCTTTTGTAGATTGGAGCGGTAACTGCGGTAACTTAACCTCAGCAGTGGGTGCTTTTGCCATTAGTAATGGTTTGGTCGATAAAAGCAGAGTACCCGATAACGGTGTTGCTATCGTGCGTGTGTGGCAGGCTAATATTAAAAAAAGCATATTAGTGCATGTCCCCATGACAAATGGCGAAGTACAAGAAACCGGCGACTTTGAGCTCGATGGCGTTACATTTGCAGCAGCTGAAGTAAAACTTGAATTTATTGACCCCGCTGATGGCGATGGCGCGTTATTTCCAACTGGTAATGTAGTTGATGATTTAGAAGTACCGGGTGTTGGTACTTTAAAAGCAACAATGATAAATGCAGGTATTCCTACCATATTTATTAACGCCATTGATATTGGTTATACCGGCACAGAGCTGCAAGACGATATAAATAACGATGTTGCAGCGCTTGAAAAGCTTGAAACCATTCGTGCTTATGGCGCTGTTAAAATGGGCTTAATCACTAACATTAGTGAAGCGCAAGCTCGCCAACATACACCAAAGGTTGCGTTTGTTGCAGCGCCTTTAGATTACAAAGCGTCTAGCGGTAAAATTATTGAGGCTGCCAATATCAACTTATTAGTACGCGCTATGTCGATGGGTAAACTGCATCATGCCATGATGGGCACAGCCGCTGTAGCTATTGGCACTGCCGCAGCAATTGAAGGCACACTCGTAAATATAGCCGCTGGTGGAGGCGCATTGAGTGAAGTTAACTTTGGTCATCCGTCGGGCACGCTAAAAGTAGGTGCTGAGGCTAAAAATAATGCTGGCAACTGGCTAGTTACCAAAGCAAGTATGAGCCGAAGTGCACGTGTATTAATGGAAGGGGTTGTAAGAGTACCTCAGTAGTCCCTCATTAATAACTATCGTGCAGCCATCGCATAAGTATTGTGATTAATTTACAGCATCAAAATACTTATGCGCTTTGTGCTTTCTTTGTTGTCATAATTAATAACAAAACAGCATTAACTCATAGCGCCTGAATCGAGGTAGCTGCCAATCCCGAGTGTAAACATCCATATCCCCCATAAACTATGCTCAATAACACACACGACGGTTGAGCGGCTTTGTGCATAGGTATAGGCAAACAGTAAGCCACCTAAAAATGCTAAGGCTACTGCAATCCAATTTGCATACACAATATGCGCTAACGCAAATACACTCGCACTAACTACAATACGCACTGCTTTTTTGGGCATGATGCGTTTATAACGATGAAAAAAATACGTTCTGAATATTAACTCTTGAGGAATAACCGACAGTATTGGGTAGAGTAGCAACAGTAAAAGCCAATCATTAAACGAGTTGCGGGGAAGGGTAAACCAGTTGCCCTGATGAATAATCCCGTAAAACATACCTGAGAACAGTGCACCTAAAAAAAAGAAGCTAAACACACGTTTTTTAACAGCAGAAAATTGCCCAAGGCTTGTAAGCCTAAAACGTTTAAAATGCGGATCGCCCAGTAGCAACATACAACACACGCTCATTAAAATAATAAGCGCAGGAATAAGCCAGTTAGCTAAATACTCGCGTAATACAAAACCCAACGAGGGTAGTAACACAAAAATGAGGGTAAATTCAAACCAGCGATATTGATTGGCGTTCAAGGTCGTCTCAACTTGTTTTTTTAATAAACTATCAAGCTAAGACGACATTTTTATGACGAGGGGGCTTACTTTGCTGGTTCTTCACTAGGGAGGTATTTGTACAAGGCAATAATAGTGGCAAAAATACTCACAAAGGTAATACCCATTAAACCAAACACTTTAAAATTAACCCAAAAGTCGAGCGAAAAATTATATGCAATATAAATGTTTAGTGCTGCGATGCCAGCAGTTATAGCAACCCACATTAGGTTAAGCTTATCCCATAATGGTTCTGGGACAACAATGGCTTGTTTTGTATCATTAGCATTTTCGAGTATTGAACTAAGCGCTTTTTTAACGAGATTTTTCTTAAGTACATAACGGCTAACAAGTAACGTTAAGCTTAAACCTGCGTATATGAGTGTTGCTTTCCATTTTATGTATTGCTCATCATGAAGTACCAGCGTTAACGTACCAAACACAGCAGCAATGCCAAAAAATATCCACTGACGAGTAGGCACAGTTCCATGTTTAAAGTAGCTATAAGCAACTTGAATGAGCGTAGTGGCCATTAATAAACCGGTAGCCCAGTAAATATCGACTAGCTTGAAAACTGCAAAAAACAGTATGAGTGGGATGTATTCAATTAATGCGTGCATATACTACCTAAATTATACAAAAAAGAGTCAAAGGCTTTTTACCACATAAAGCTTAGCAACTACAAGGTTGACTTGTTGCCCTGTAACCCTTAGCCTGCGTGGCTTTATTGCCAATTTGGTTTGGTATTTTTTATATCATCATATTCCCACGCTTAACCAACACTGATTTGGCGTGTATTTAGGAGCCTAAAATGAATAAAGCAGAACTCGTTGCTGCCATTGCACACAAAAGTGAATTAACAAAAAAAGATTCTCAAGCGGCGCTTTCAAGCTTGCAAAAAGTAATTACTAAATCGCTCTCTGAGGGCGATCAAGTTCAAATTAATGGCTTTGGTACGTTTGCATTAAGTTACTATCCAGCGCGTACTGGGCGTAACCCGCAAACAGGCGCAGCAATTGAAATAGAAGGCGCAAATAAAGCGGTTTTTAAACCGGCTAAAGCGTTAAAAGATCTACTTTAAATTTATTTAAGGTTTTAAACCCCGTATTGATAGATAAGTTACATGAGCGCGAAGTAAATTCGCACCTACGGGTATATGTCGTAGGTGAGGTTTTGCACCTCGCGTTTGGTGGCTTTAAATTATATGAGCTGGAAATAAATTCGCACCTATGTAGATTATTCATAATCTCTAAATGATTTACATGGCATTATAAATCCCACAGACATTAAATCCTTTATTTTCAATTGCTTGTTATCGGCATGCATTATGCTGTTTAACTGTGTGTTTCGAACATATTTTTAAACAATACCAATCAGCTTATATATGGGGTCTATTGAACGTTAAGAAAATCACGCTAGAACTAGGCAAAAATTTTTCGTATTTAGTTGTTCTAAATGAAAGATTTTTAACAACGTTATAGTGCGATTTAATTCGTTAAATTGCTCAAAGATTTATGCAGGTTGGTATAACATAAGGAGATCTCAATGAGTACATTACAAACAAGCACGCGTTTACAAGGCAAAAAAATTGCAATTCTAGCCACTGATGGATTTGAGCAAAGTGAGCTTTTATCTCCACGCAGCGCATTACTTGATGCTGGTGCAAACATCGAGATAGTATCAATTAAAGAAGGCCAAATTACGGGCTGGGATGAAGACAAGTGGGGCGATAAGGTAACAGTAGATAAACTAGTTACAAACGCAGACCCTGCTGATTACGACGCGCTTATGCTACCTGGTGGTTTATTTAACCCAGACAGTTTACGCCAAGATAAAGATGCTAAAGCCTTTATTGATGGCTTTTTTGGGGCAGAAAAAAACAAACCCGTTGCTGCTATTTGCCATGCGCCGTGGCTGTTAGCCGAAATTAATAAACTGCGTGACCGTACTATTACCTCTTTTCCAAGTATTAAAAGCGATTTAATTAATGCAGGTGCCAATTGGGTTGACCAAGAAGTATGTGTAGATAAAGGCTTAGTAACGAGCCGAAGCCCAGCTGATTTAGAAGCATTCAATGCTAAATTTATTGAAGAGATTTTAGAGGGTAAACACCAAGCTCACTAGTTTTCTTTTTAAAACGTTTGGATATTGATACAGCGTTTGATTTTAAAAAACAAAAAAGGGCATTTTAAATGCCCTTTTTTTAATGCGTATAAAACACGCCCTAGTTAGCTTATAGCGATGTAGCTGCTTTCATATCAGCTACAAATGCTTTTAGTTGCGCGGTCATTGTTGGTAAATCATTAAGGTTAGCTTCAATAATTTTAACCACAGCAGAGCCTGAAATAGCACCGGCTGCTCCTGCATTAAGAGCCGCTTTTACACCATCTGGCGTTGAAATACCAAACCCTAAAAGAGCAGGGGCTGCATGGTATTCTTTTAATTTAGTAACAATATTACCAGCAGGCATTTGTGCTTTAGTATCGGTACCGGTAACACCTGCGCGCGATAGTAAATACGTGTAACCACGACCGTAAGAGGCGCACTGGCGAAGTGTGTCGTCATCTGCATTTGGTGTTGCAATAAAAATTGGGTCTACACCGTTATCCATAGCTGACTTTCTAAACATTTTAGATTCATGTAAAGGCACATCAGCCACTAAAATTGAGTCTACGCCTACTGCTTTTGCATCTTTATAAAATGCTTCTATACCGCGTTTAAACACAAGGTTTGAATACAATAATAAGCCAATTGGAATATCGGCATTATACTCACGTATTTCTTTAATAATATCAAAGCAATCTTGGGTATTAATGTGCACATCGAGGGCGCGAATATTAGCTTTTTGAATTACTGGACCATCTGCAATTGGGTCAGAAAACGGAATACCAAGCTCAAGCGCATCAGCGCCCCCGTCAATCAGACTTTTAATAATCGCAATACTTTGCTCTTTACCTGGGTCGCCAATCGTTACAAATGGTACAAACGCACCTTGTTTTTGCTCGTTAAGCGCTGCAAACATTTTGCCGTAACGATCCGTTTTTACTAGGCTCATAGCTGACCTCTTTCAGTTAGTACATTGTGAACGTGTGCTAAATCTTTATCGCCACGACCACTTAAATTAATCACTATAACACTTTCCTCGGTTAGCTCCTCTGCGTACTTAAGCGCATAAGCTAACGCATGGCTTGATTCAAGTGCCGGAATAATACCTTCATTTTTAGCAAGCGACTGAAACGCATCAAGCGCTTCTGTATCGGTAATACCCACGTATTGAGCGCGACCAGTTTCGTGTAAAAATGCATGTTGAGGACCAACAGCTGGGTAATCAAGGCCCGCTGATACAGAGTAAGACTCTTCAATTTGGCCATCGTCATTTTGCATAATATACGTATAAGTACCGTGTAATATGCCTTTAGTGCCTTTACAAATTGTTGCACCGTGCTCATTTGTATCAAGACCTTTACCAGCAGGCTCAACACCAATTAATTTAACGCCTGGCTCGTCAATAAAATCAGTAAACATACCAATTGCGTTTGAACCACCACCAACACAGGCAATAACAGCGTCAGGTAAACGACCTTCTGCTTTAAGTACTTGTTGCTTAGCTTCTTCACCAATAATTTTTTGATACTCGCGTACAATTGTTGGGAATGGGTGAGGACCCGCAGCTGTACCTAGTAGGTAGTGCGCGTCTTGGTAGTTTGCTGACCAGTCACGCAGCGCTTCATTTACGGCATCTTTTAATGTGCCAGAACCCGCTGTTACCGGAATAACCTCTGCGCCCATTAACTTCATTCTAAATACGTTAGGTTGCTGACGTTCAACGTCTTTTGCGCCCATATAAATACGACACTTTAAACCTAGTAATGCACATGCAAGCGCGGTTGCAACACCGTGTTGACCAGCACCTGTTTCAGCAATAACTTGTTTTTTACCCATACGCTTAGTAAGTAACGCTTGGCCAAGTACTTGATTCGTTTTGTGTGCGCCGCCGTGTAATAAGTCTTCACGCTTTAGATACAGTTTTACTTTTGGGTTTTTAACTAAATTGCGCGTTAAAGTAAGTGGGGTAGGACGACCCGCATACTCGTTTAATAATTTACTTAGCTCTGCCTGAAACTCAGGATCTTTTTGTGCTTTGTTAAATTCGTTTTCTAACTGCTTAAGCGCAGGGACAAGTAACTCGGGTACAAACATACCGCCAAACTCGCCAAAATAAGCTGGATTTTGCATTTTAACCTCAATAATTTCTGATGCTTGTGAAAGCATTATGTAATTTGTTAGGGCACTTTTTACCCGCAGATTCTTCAACGCCTGAGTTTAAGTCAAGGCCTAAGGCACCTTTAAAAAGCGCATCTTTAATATTGTCTGGATTTAAGCCTCCAGCGAGCATAAATGGTGTAGTTGCGCCGCTAAGCACCGACCAATCAAATGCTTTACCAGTACCGCCAGCTTGTGTATCACTGTGCGTATCGTAAAGGTGTCGATCAACCCCATTTACAGGCGTTGGCAATGCATCTTTTATTGCTTGGGCTTTCCAAATTTCGCAATTAGTTGGTAACTGTGTACGCAAGTCAGCAATGTAATCGTCACTTTCTTGGCCATGTAATTGAACTGCCGCCAATTTTAGCACACTTGCGTATTGAGCAACTTGCTCAATGGGAGCATCTACAAATACACCAACAAAGTTAAGTGGTGCGCTTTGGCTCAGCTCTCTTGCGCAATCTAAATCGACATAGCGAGGCGATTTAGGATGAAAAATTAAACCACCATAAACAGCACCGTTTTGATATGCCGCTTGTGCATCTTGGCTACGTGTTAAACCACATACTTTATTGTCACCTAAAATAACACGGCGACATGCTTGCTCTAAATCACGCTCGCCCATAAGTGAGCTGCCAATTAAAAAGCCATCGCATAGAGGAGCTAAACGTTTTACGTCTTGATGGGTGTAAATACCAGATTCCGAAATAACCACTTTATCAGCCGGAATAAGCTTTCGTAGTTTTTCAGTAGTGGCTAAATCGGTGCTTAAATCGCGTAAATCGCGGTTATTAATACCAATAATTTGTGCATCAAGTGCAAGTGCGCGGTGTACTTCTTCTTCATTACTTACTTCGGTTAACACCGACATATTAAGTGAATCGGCAACAGCATACAGTGCTTTATAGCTTTCGTCATCGAGTACCGAAAGCATCAGTAATATAGCGTCACCACCATAAATACGTGCCATGTACACTTGGTACTCATCTATAAAAAAGTCTTTACAGATAAGCGGTTGTTCTACTTGGCTGCGCACAAATTCGAGGTAGTCAAAGCTGCCTTGAAAATATTTAGCATCAGTTAACACACTCATGCAGGTAGCGTATTTTTTATAAACTGAGGTAATTTCAGTTAAATCAAATGGGTTTCTAATTAACCCTTTTGAAGGCGATGCTTTTTTACACTCTAAAATAAACTGAGTGCCAGGTGCTGCAAGTGCTTTATAAAAACTACGGCTTGTAGGCACTGCAAGATGCTTAAAGCTTTCAAGCGGGCGTGCAGCTTTTCTTTCAATTAGTTCTAATTTTTTATCAGCAACAATTTTGTCTAATACATTAGCCATTACTTACCTCAATAATTGCACTTAGTGTGTTCATGGCTTGCCCTGAACTTAATAATGTTTGTACTTGTTTTGCCCCTTCTTTTAACGTTTCTGCTTTACCTGTTAGGTATAGAAGGGCAGCTACGTTAACCACAATAGCAGCATTATGTGCATCTGTGCCTTTGCCTTGCAAGATGGCGAGGCTAGCATTTGCGTTGTATTGTGGGCCTTCACCAGCGAGTTGTTCAAGTGAATAGTTTGCAAGGTCAAAGTCGCTTGGGTTTAGTGTGTACTGCGTAATCTCGCCATTATTTAGCTCAACTACCGTTGTTGGGCCGTGTAGGGCTATTTCGTCAGTGCCCGAGCCGTGAACAATCATAGCGCGCTTTGTGCCAAGGGTTTTAAGTGTTTGTGCCATTGGCATACACAACGCTTCGTTATACACACCTAACAATTGCACTTCAGGTGCTGCAGGGTTAGCAAGCGGACCTAAAATATTAAAAATAGTGCGTGTTTTAAGCGATGTTCGTACGCCCATCGCATGGCGTACGCCACTGTGATAGTGCGGTGCAAACAAAAAGGTAAAATTGGTTTGCTCAAGACATCTTGCAGCTTGCTCTGGGCTCATATCTATATTAATGCCCAGGGTTTTGAGTAAATCGGCTGAGCCTGAATTACTCGATACACTGCGATTACCATGTTTTACCATGTTAATACCGGCAGCAGCGGCAACAATTGCAGCCGTTGTACTTATATTAATTGTGTTTGAACCATCGCCACCAGTGCCACAGCTATCGGCAAGTTGCGTACTGCTGGTAGTAAAAGCAACGGCGTTTTCGCGCATTGAAGCTGCAGCGCCTGCAATCTCGTCGCTTACTTCGCCTTTAATTTTAAGGCTTATAAGTAGGGCGGTTAGTTCAATTTCACTCATATTACCTTGCATTATTTCATCAAAAAGCGCTTTGGCGTCTGCGTAGCTTAATGATTGCCCAGTAATTAGTTGCTCAATCGCGTGTTGAACATTTATGGGTTGTTCTGGTTGTGTACTCATAATGTCCTCTTTTATTTAGCGCGTGTTAAGTAAGCGACACTTTGCTGGAGTAGCATTGCGCCGTTTGGCGTTAGTATTGATTCTGGATGAAACTGGTAACCCAATGCGTTGTCACCATGATGATAAATAGCCATAGGGATATCTTCATACTGGGCAATAACCTCAATATTATCAGGCACCTTTGTTGCCATTAATGAATGGTAACGTGCTACAGGCATTGTATTGCCCATACCATCAAATACAGGATGCTCGCCTAAATTAATAATTGAAGACTTACCATGTACGGTTTCACCAGCATGACCGATTACTCCACCGTAACTTTGTGTTAATGCTTGTTGGCCTAAACAAATGCCTAGCATTGGGAAGTGACCTTTAGAGAGCTCAATAAGCTCCATTAAACAGCCTGCATCGCTTGGTGTTCCAGGGCCAGGCGAAAGTACTAATAGTACTTGGCCTTGCTCTTGGCGCATTTTGTTAAAGATAACCTCAGCGCTAATGTTGTTTCTGTAAACAACCAGTTCGCAGCCAAGCATCGTAAGCTCATCAACAAGGTTATATGTAAATGAGTCAAAGTTATCTAAAAAATAGATTTTAATAGGATTCGCTTTACTCATTTTATACCGCCTTATACGTAGATTTTATGGCGGTGATAACCGCTTGTGCTTTAGCGCGAGTTTCGTTTGCTTCTGAAATAGGATCTGAGTCAAACACCACACCGGCACCTGCTTGCACATACGCTTTGTTATTTTTAACAAAAGCTGAGCGAATAACAATACAGCTATCCATTGCACCGTCACCGGTTAAGTAACCCACAGCGCCGCCATAACTGCCACGGCGTTTACCTTCAGTTTGACGTACAAGCTCAGCAGCCCGAACCTTTGGTGCACCAACAAGCGTGCCCATGTTCATACAAGCTTGGTAAGCATGCAGTGCATCAAGCTCGGGTTTTAGTGTGCCAACAACGCGTGACACTAAATGCATTACTTGTGAATAACGGTCTACTTTTAATAGCTCTTTGGCAAAACGAGTACCTGCAACACTAATACGTGCTACGTCGTTACGGGCTAAATCGACAAGCATTAAATGCTCGGCGCGCTCTTTTTGATCGTTTCTAAGTTCAAGTTCGATACGGCTGTCTAGGTCTGGGTTTATTTGCCCATTAGCAAATTTGCCACGTGGGCGAGTGCCAGCAATTGGGTATACTTCAACTTGCTGAGATTGCACTGTGTATTTAAGTGCTGATTCAGGCGATGCGCCAAATAAAGCAAAGTCTTCATCGCGCATATAAAACATATACGGACTTGGATTTTGCTTTTTAAGCTGGCTATAAGCATGCAAAGCGTCAGGACAAGGTAGTGAAAATGTACGCGACGGCACTACCTGAAAAATATCACCGTCTACAATATTCTTTTTAAGCTTAACCACTTGCTCGCAGTATGTGTCATCGTCTATATCAACGCTTACCTCACATTGTCCACTTTGCATATCCGCACTAAATTCTGAAGCGTTATCGCACAGCGTATTTAAGCGCTCTAGCTCTTTACCTACTTCAAAGCAGTTAGCGTGTACGTCTGGGCCGTTAAATACATTACCAATGAGTTCGGTTGTTTGTTTTTGATGATCAATAACAACTAAGGTTTCGGCTAAATAAAATACGTAATCTGGGCAGGTGTTTTCGCCATCAGGTACATCACTTAACTGCTCAAAGTTTGCTACCATATCGTAGGCAAATACACCGCCTAAAAATAACGAAAATGGATTGTTAGTTGTGCTTTTAATACTGTTAATACAAGTTCTCAGAGCGCTAAATGCGTTATCTGCAATTAGTTTACTCGCTTCGTCAGTATCGCCGCTAGTGTCTAAATAACACAGGGTAAGCGTTGCGCCGTCTAAAGTGGCATCACAGCTTTTAACATTTGCCTGCAAGTAGCTAAGTAGCTGTTGCCCATTATTAGATTGAGCAGTAATAGTGACTGTTTTACCTTGGCATACAATGCGCAGTGCACAGTCGACTAAAATTAAACTTTTTACACTGTCTTTAGAATCAATCTCAGCCGATTCAAGCAGTAGTGAGTTAGGCTTATCAAGTGCCGCGTATAATGCAAGAGGACTACTAATATAGTCGCGTACTTGCGTAATGCTTGTTACTTCGCCTGGTGTGGTAGTTATATGACTAAAAATCAAACCTCATTCCCTCAAAAAATTAAACCCCGCAATGCTTTAGCAATGCGGGGTTTGAATAACGATATCTAAATTACAAACAGATCATTACCGTCCCGCTATATCAGGCGCCACCACCAACGATGTGTAAGAGTAAGACCGTTATTCATGTTTTTCTGCCTCAAAATTTATTAAATATTTTTAACGTATACATTTCGTAAAATTTAGTTATAAAAAAACCCGCATAGTTGCGGGTTTTGAATTTTTGTTAGACACGACAATTCATCACCCGATAATTACGAGTGCCACCACCAAATAGTGTTTAAGTTTGAATTGATCATTATTGTTAATTCTTAATGTGTCTGAAAGTGGCTACAGTAAAACGTATCTTATGCTTTTGTGTCAAGTGTTTATTTAAAACAATTTAGTCAAAAAAGTTGTTATACTTACATAAACACCAGTAACCCTTAATTTTAAGCAGTTTTCTTTTGATAAAATATGATTTACATAGCCATACCACACATTCAGACGGGCGTTTAACGGTTGAAGAATTATTGCATCGCGCTGTTGATAAAAATATTGATGTGTTTGCTATTACCGATCATGACACTGTGGCGGCTATTAAGCCTGCGCAGCAATTTATTGAAGCAGAAAACTTACCGCTTTCATTAATAACGGGTACCGAAGTGTCTACTAAATGGGAAAGCTTCGAAATTCATATTGTAGGTTTAAATATTGATATTAATAATATTGACCTTACCTCTTTATTATCAGCTCAGCAGCAAAAGCGAGAAGAGCGTGCACTAGAGATTGGTGTTCGCCTTGCAAAAAATGGCTTTGATGGCATTTACGAGCAAGCTAAAGAGCTGGCAAAAGACGCGCAAATAACGCGTGCACATTTTGCACGTGCCCTTATTGAGCGCGGTGTTGCTAAAAATTTCCCGGGTGTTTTTAAAAAGTACTTAGGGCGTGGCAAAACAGGCTACGTACCAAGTTGCTGGTGCACCATGCAAACCGCTATTGAGGCCATACATGCCGCTGGTGGTGTTGCTGTACTTGCGCATCCAAGTAGCTATCAAATGTCAAATAAGTGGCTACGCAAATTATTAGTAGAATTTAAAAGTGTAGGAGGGGACGCAATGGAAGTTGCACAACCTCAACAGGCGCCAAGCGAACGTCAATTTTTAGGTGAACTCAGCCGTGAGTACGGGCTACTTTGCTCGCAAGGGTCTGATTTTCATTTTCCGACAAGCTATTTAGAGCTTGGCAAAAATTTATACCTACCAAAAGACTGCCAAGGTGTTTGGCAAGCTTGGGAAGGAGAAGAAGGGGCATTAACATGAGTCAATTATTTCATATTCATCCTGATAACCCGCAACCGAGACTGATTAGTCAAGCCGTTGATATTATTAAACAAGGCGGCGTTGTTGTTTACCCAACAGATTCGGGTTACGCCATCGGTTGTAACATTGGTAATAAGCAAGCCAAAGAGCGCATAGAGCGTATTCGTGGTATTGAAAAAAACGATAATTTTACGCTAGTTTGTCGTGATTTATCGGAGTTATCTACTTATGCACGCGTAGATAACCAGCTATTTAGACTCATTAAAAATAATACGCCAGGGCCATATACCTTTATTTTTAAAGGCACAAAAGAAGTCCCTAAACGTTTATTAAACGACAAGAAAAAAACCATTGGCATGCGTGTAATTGAACACCCAATAGCCTGTGCGTTGCTTGCCGAACTTGGTGAGCCGTTAATGTCGTGTTCTTTAATTTTACCAGGTGAGCAGTTTACAGAATCAGATCCTGATGAAATATTAGAGCGATTAGATAAACACGTTGATTTAATTATTCACGGTGGCCACTTAGCCGAGCAAGCAACCACGGTAATCGATTTGTCGGAAGATGAAATTAAGATTTTGCGTGTTGGCTGTGGTGATACAAGCCCGTTTGAGTAATAGCGAGTGAGCGAAAGCACTGCGAATACAAAAAATAGTGAAAAGCCAGTGCAGCAAAAGCTGCCACTGGCTTTTTTGCATGGTAAAGCGGTTGTAGACAAACCAGAAGATTTATACATTCCACCTGACGCGCTCGAAATAATATTAGAAACCTTTGAAGGCCCGCTCGATTTACTGCTCTATTTAATTAAAAAGCATAAGCTTGATGTACTCGAACTTTCTATTTTTAGTATTACAGAGCAGTACGTAAGTTATGTAGAAATGATGACCGAGTTTCAACTCGAACTTGCTGGCGAATATTTAGTAATGGCTGCGTTACTTGCGCAAATTAAGTCTCGCTTATTATTACCTGTACATGAAGAGCTTGAAGAGGAAGAAGATCCTCGCGCAGAGCTTATTAAACGCCTGCAAGAGTATGAGCTGTTTAAACAAGCCGCCGAAAACCTCGACGATATACCTCGTGTTGGTCGTGATATTTTTATAGCGCATGCCGCTATGCCAATAAGTGAAGATACAAGTCAAAATCTCCCCGATATTGAACTTAAAGACTTAATGCTGGCGCTGAGTGATGTAATGGCGCGAGCAAAAACGTTTGAGCATCATCAAATTACTGCTGAAGTACTCTCAACCCGAGAGAGAATGAGCCAAATATTACAGCAACTATCGCAAGCAAACTCGGCAGTGGTATTTAATGCGCTTTTTACCCCAAATGAAGGGCGAAGTGGTGTAGTGGTTAGTTTTATAGCTATGCTTGAGCTTATTAAAGAAGGACTTGTTACCTGTTTGCAAGTGAGCCCTGAGAGCTTAATTTATGTCAGCTTAAGCGAACAATCCACCCTATAAACTTATCTGTTTAATCATCTATTTGCAAAACTGACTTTAAATAATAAAGTTCTGTGCGTATACGCACGTAAAGTGTTTGTAAATGTTATTTTCATTTACGGCTGTGCACTATATTGTAACGTCATAGCATTATAGGAAGTTACACATGTTTAAAAATACACCTTCATCTTACGGACTTGTCGCCATTATTTTACATTGGCTCATGGCGCTGACTATTTTTGGCCTGTTTGGTTTAGGTTTATATATGGTTGAGCTTACTTATTACGATAGCTGGTATAAAGGTTCACTCGATTTACATAAGAGTATTGGTATTACGCTTGTGGCCGTATTTTTATTTAGAATTTTATGGCGTGCTTTATCTACACAACCTAAACCATTAGGTGAGAGTAAAGGCATGAACCAATTAGCGCATACGGCGCATATTGCTATGTATATTATTTTGGCTGTTATTGTTGTTGCAGGGTATTTAATATCAACCGCAGACGGGCGTCCAATAGAAGTATTTACTTTATTTAATGTATCAGCGCTTGATTTTGCCTTTGATGACCAAGCCGATATTGCAGGAAAAGTACATTATTACGGCGCGTGCACATTAATCGGGTTTGCAGTATTGCATGCACTAGGGGCGTTAAAACATCACTTTATCGATAAAGATAAAACCTTAATTAGAATGATCAAACCATTAAAGGATGATTAAAATGAAAAAATTATTAGTAAGCACAGCCGTTTCGGCTGCAATGATGTTATCGGCAACAGCCGCCAATGCAGCTGATTATGTAATTGATACAAAAGGCGGGCATGCATCTGTTAACTTTAAAATTAAACACTTAGGTTACAGCTGGTTATATGGTCGTTTTAATACTTTTGACGGCACATTTAGTTACGATGCTAAAAACCCTGATGCGTCAAAAATTATGGTAAACATTGATACCACAAGCCTTGACTCTAACCATGCAGAGCGCGATAAGCATTTACATGGTAAAGATTTTTTAAATGTAGATAAATACCCAAAAGCGACATTTAAAAGCACGAGTATTAAATTTGATGAAGACGGCGAAGAGGCTGATGTAACCGGTGAGTTTACGCTGCACGGCGTAACAAACACTATTACCTTTGAAATAGATAAAGTGGGCGAAGGTAAAGATCCGTGGGGCGGCTACCGCGTAGGTTTTGAGGGCGAAACCAGCCTTAAACTTACCGATTACGGTATTGATTACAACTTAGGACCTGCATCTACTCATGTTGATATTATTTTATCAATAGAAGGCGTTCGTCAGTAATACCATTATTAAATATAAAAACGCCACTTACTGTGGCGTTTTTTTTGGTTAACAGAAACTCAAATTAAGCGACTTCGAATTTGCTTATTTTGCGCTATTAATACGTGACTGTAATAGCGGCCTTAAATGCTCGGGCAACCAGCGCATGAGTAAATCATTATAAGCCTGCGTTTTTTTAATAACTTTGAGCTGCTCATTAAGAATAGCAATGTCTTCTGCGCCTTGCTCGTTTTTAGTACAGCCAATAAAACCATAACTTAACGCGGGTGATTCGGTTAATGGACGCTGCGTTAAGTTTTCTTCAAAGTGCATTGATTTAGCTAAATAGTAATGCTCGCTTGGGTAACCCAGCAAAATATCAATTCGTTTTAGGTTAAGCATATATGTGAGGCTCGCTAGGCTATCGCGAGTGGGTCTAATTACTAAATCTATATTAGGCGTACTGTTTATCAATGTATCTATCTCTTGGCCATAAGAGCGGCTCATAGAGATCCCAAGAGTTAGTTTTTTATCTTGTATTAAATCTAATAGTGATACTTCTTTTGATTCCGCTATATTTAGCGCTTTGGCGAGCCTTTTGTGCATTGCTATTGAAGGCGAGAGGCCCGTTGTTGAGCTCTCCTCTGTAAAATAAATATGCTCTTTTCTGTAATCATTTTTATAAAGCGATAACGCACAAACATTATTTGAAGTATTAGATAGCTCTTGGATTACTTTACCTGAAGGAATAAGCATGCGGTTAAAGGTAATATTAGGAAGTTGTTTTTCAAGTAATGAAATTATGCTTTCGTCACGGCCTTGGTGTTGATATTGACCATTTAAAATATAATAGGGTGCAAAGTCGTGCGCTAGCCAGTTTATGGTTCTAGCATTGCCTATTGAGGTCAGACAGAAAAAAAGTAAGAAAGTTAAAAATATACGGAGCATTACAACAGCTGCCAGTAATTATTATTGTAAAACTATTGTAACCAATAAAGAGCTAAAAAGTAAAATGCCAGCAACGAGGCTGGCATAATATCTTATCAATAATTGCAATAATAAAAGGGCAATTAAAGTTATGTGTTGCTTAGTTAGCTTTTAGCCACTTAACAAACTGGCGTGCATCACTCGCTTTTTGAAACAATGCATTTTTTAAACCTTGTGTATCACTAAAGATTACACGATGTTTGTTTACTGAAATTGATTGCACTGGATGTGCGATTTGGATCATAGACCCATTATATTTATAAGACATAATAAAACTCACTTTATTCTTGTTATTTATTCTGCGCTATATTTTTATAGCAAATTGCAGTTAATAAATTAACGATGTTGTGTTTAGCTTCATTACAGTGTTGACGATCTTTATGACACTTTTGCGATGATAGTAAAAAATCATCTCGGTATTATTCAAGGGGTTCTCGCCGTACAATAACTTAGCTTTCAAATATACGTTTTGCGGGGCTTACTGGATCAGGGTAAATGGTTAACCGCGGCGGTTTCTTTAAACCAGAGAGGGAAGGTAACTTATATATAAATTGTGTGCAAGCTATTTTTGTAAAAATATTTATAATAAATCTTATCAACTGCTTACAAAGCCCATTTTTAGTTACCAAAGGATAAGTATGAATTACCTAATAGTGAGTGATATTTATGGTTTAACCCCTGCTTTAAGGAAGTTATCACAGGCAATTAGTTCAAATTTAGTGATTGTTGACCCTTACAATAACAAGTTTCAAGCTATTGAAAGTGAACAAGATAGTTACAACAATTTTATACAGCAGTGTGGCCATGATAAATACACCGACAAACTTCAAAAATGCTTTGAGAGTTTAAAATTGCCAACGACGTGTATTGCTTTTAGTGCAGGGGCAAGTGCAGCATGGCGGGCACAGTTATTAACAGGCAATACACACCTTAAAAAGTTAATTGGCTTTTATCCGTCGCAAATTAGACATAATTTAAATTTAAGCGCAAAAGTACCCTGTGAGTTCATATTTCCAGCAAGTGAGAGTCACTTTAATGTTGATGAAGTTATTAAAGCTTTAAGCACCAAAGCGAATGTTAAGTGCTATAAAACCAATTTTTTGCATGGTTTTATGAACGAGTACTCAACCAATTTTAACGCGCAAGGGCTTGTTGAATATAGTAACTATATAAAACAGAGCAGCCGTTAAAGCGTGTTTAGCTGCTCTTTACTAATATCAGGAAAATCGGTGCGGGTATTATATTTTGCATACAGCGTTGTAAAAACGCTACTACCGGATAGCTTATCTAACTCTTTTATAAAGGTTTTAGCACTAGAACGAGCGGGTCTACAGCATACTTGATACTGTTTTATTATACCCGCGACAGATAAACCTTGTTTTTGTAGCTTCAAATCGGCCTGTGCAAAAAAAGCCGCACCTGTCCAATAAACACGTTGCTGGGCTCGTTGTTTCCACATATCGGCAGAGAGCTTATTAAGTGGCTGTGTTTTAGTTTTAGTTTGCAGGCGGGCACGATCAAATCCTGCATTTAAACGTTGTACAAATTGCGGCTGGGTAATTATACCGCTGTCACGCATTATTACGTTTTGCATATAACTGGCAAAACCCTCGCTAAGCCAAAAACCTGAGTAGGGAAGTAGCGGCAAATATAAATGCGAAAGTTCATGGTATAGCGTCCAATCTTTAGTGAATGCATTTAAACTGGCATAGCGATCTATATGTAGTTCAAGCCCATCGGGGTTATTGCGCTTAACTGTAGCCCAAGGTACAGGCTCAAAAGCAAAGTATTGCGGTTTTAAATAAATAGGCAATGTGGTTTGTTTTAAAGGTCCCAGTGTATTTTGTGTTTTTTCAACACTTTGATTAACCCATATAGACACCGTATTTTGAGCATTACTTGAGAGCGAGCTAAGGTTATGTATGACTACTTCAACGGCTAATGCGTTAAAAGAGCTGATTAATAGTAGCAGTACAAAAAAGAATTTCATTAAAATGCTCCACTGTAATTTAATAATTGGTACGAAAATTCTAATATACAAGACCAACTAAATGGATAAATAATCACGCCTAATTCTTTATTTTTTAAAATGATAGTAACTATAAAAGTACAAATACAGACACTCCTAGCTAAGCATGGTTTAATCAATTAATCGTTATTTTAAGTTAGGTTTAGCCATGACGTATCAGCATATTCAAGTTCCTGAGCACGGCCAAAATATCACTATTGATGCACAAGGACACTGGCAAATACCGTTAGAACCTATCATTGCTTTTATTGATGGCGATGGCGTGGGGCTAGATGTTATGCCGGTAATGCGCCATGTTGTTGATAGTGCAATTGAGCATTGTTATAAAAGCGCACGGAAAATTCATTGGATGCAGGTTTATAATGGAAAGCAGGCCGCAAAGCTGTATGACGGTGATTGGTTTCCACAAGAAACAATTAACGCGGTACGTGCCTGTAAAATTGCCATAAAAGGGCCGCTAACCACACCACTAGGTGGTGGCTTTCGATCTCTTAATGTTGCACTCAGGCAAGAAATGGATTTGTTTGTAAATATGCGCACTATAAAAGGATTTAGTGCACTACCTTCTCCTTTAAAAAACCCTTTTTTAACAAACATAACAGTGCTTCGTGATAGTAGCGAAGACGTGTACTCAGGTATTGAGTGGCAAGCAGGCAGTGTAGAGAGCGAAAAAATGCTCGATTTTTTATGTGAGGAAATGGGCGTAACCCGCCTAAGGTTTTCACAAGAGTGCGGAATTGGTATTAAAAATATATCTAAAGAAGGCTCTGAGCGACTAATGCGCTTTGCAATTAACTATGCACTTAAAAACGATAGTGAATCATTAACGCTAGTACACAAAGGTAATGTACTTAAATTTACCGATGGTGCATTTAAGCGTTGGGGGTTTGCACTTGCACAAAACGAGTTTAATGCCACCGCACATGAAAATGGGCGTTGGTTGCAAATAGAGCGAGCACACCAAGCGCCCTTAATTATTAAAGAAGTCATAGCCGACAACATGCTGCAGCAATGTTTAATGCATCCAGAGCAATTTGATGTAGTGGTGACTACTAACCAAAATGGTGACTTTTTAGCGGATATGCTCAGTGCACAAGTTGGTGGTGTTGGCATAATGCCCGCTGCAAATTTAAATAACGAGGTCGCATTTTTTGAGCCTACACACGGCACGTTTGAACGTATAGCAGGGCAAAATAAAGCAAACCCAAGTAGCAGTATTTTAAGTGCGGTATTAATGCTTAAATTTATGGGATGGGACGAGGCCGCATTACTCATAGAAAATGCGTTAGAGCAAACATTTAAAAGCGGTGAAGTAACCTTTGATTTAGCGCAAGAGCAGAGCGATAACTCAAGTATTCATAACTCGATAACCTTAACTTGTACTAGCTTTGCAAAGAAGGTTATCGAGCACTTTTAAATACATTCATTATTAAGCTGCTGAGGCAGTTTTTACTCTGTGCATACAAGGGCGGTTGGTTAACTGCGCTGCACGATGGTAAATCTCATGTGCTTGGGGTTCATCGCACTGCGTACCACTAAGCGTATCCATTAACGCAACAACAATAATTGCAGGAACCTGGCAGCAATATTCGTCTAAAACGGCTTCCGTAGTTTGTGCATCAACATGGCAAAGTGGATGATTTTTAAGTTGGTATGCGTTTAATAATGTATCAACTTCTAATACATCATCTGGTTGGTGCTTTGTTTTACGGCATTTGCAACCAAACTCATCAACTAAAGTAGCTAACGCTTGGTAAGTTTCAGTGGTGTTAGCTTTAGTGCATAACTGCTCTTCAATGAACTGATGTAAGTTAGCATCGATGAATAATCCGTCTTGGCGTGTGAAAGAAGCTGTTGTCATAATAATTACTCTTAGTTTGTTGGCTTAACTTCACTCTAGCGCTAAGTGTATTATTAATAAAATTGTTGTTTTCAATAACTGATATTGATTTTATCAATAGTAAGTTTAAAAACTAAATAAAAAATAGAAAACATATCTAAATAATACTAATTAATTTGGTGCAATGCGGGGAAAGTGTGCACAAAACTGGAACAAGGGGAGGAGTTGAGGAATAAAGAAGGAATCTTAGTTAATTGTTTTCATTGAATTTTAATTATTTTATGAAGTTGGTACTAAGCTTGCTAATAATACACTGTAGGTAGATTCCTATATCGACGATTTCCAAAAGCGCCACGGTATTTTCCCAAAGTTGAATACCGTGGCGCTTTTTTATTTTTCGCGTGTATTTTATTTAGCCGTCACAATAGCAATAGCAATAGCAATAGCAATAGCAATAGCAATAACAATAGTAATGTTAAATTTTAATGAAGTAGGGAATAGCCACTAAAATACCGCCTACAATCAACAGCATGCTAACACTGGTCATAAAGTACGGAAAAACCAATAATGACAAACCAATACAAAGTGGCACTACGGCTTTTTTTCTTCGCCCGTAAGTAAGGTAGCCAATACCTATGCCGCCAAACAAAACACTCCACGCAATTATTGATGCACTATCCATTTATAAATTACCTATTTTGAAATACTGATTTAAATTACGACCAACATAGCCAGTTTTTCAATACCATGTGAAGGAGTCCATCTTTTGAATTCCACGAAACCATGCTTTTTATATAAATTTATTGCAGGAGTATTAGCAACTGCAGTCTCAACTCTTGCATGAGATAAATCACCGATTGCTAGAACATAATTTATTAGCTTACTTGCGATACCTTTTTTAAAATAGCTAGGATCAACGGTTAAACTACAAATATCTAAACACTCGTTGTTTGTATCTACTTCAATAACAGCTACTAAACATTCATTTTCGCTGTAGCCATAAAAGGTTGTTTCTGATTTTTTAATATCTTCAGTATTACGTGTTAAAGGAGGGAAGTTATGCGCGCCGATCAGTTTAGCCTCAATAGCATAGGATTTTTGAAAGACAGCAAAAATTTTATTTGCAGTATCGTTATTCTTATTATTAAGTTTGTTTATCATTGTCTTCTTTTTTAGAAAATAAAGCATGAATACCATATGCCGTAATAAAACCTCCGGCACTAATTGTGAAAAAAAGAAATAAATAAAACTTTTTTGGGTTATTTTCTAAAGATGCCACTGCCGGCTCATTGTATCTCTTATAAATGACACCACTTTCGTAATTAAAATAGCTGCGCAAAAGAATAAACAAACCTAGAACAATACACAGGAGCGCTTTACTTGTTTTCTTAGTGTTCTTTTTAGCTATAACTATTCGTTGCGCAGCTTTTGGCTCAGTACGACTTGGTTTAGCTAATTCATCTTTAAGGCGTTTGTAGTTCTCTGGATATTTATGTGAGTCAATACTTTCAATTGCTTCGTTTAATTCACTAAGTGAATAAGCAGAGTAATCAATATTTATAATAATCTTCCTTAAAAGGCTCTTAAATAACACTTACATAGCAAGGTTTTTAAATTGTTGTTATTTAATGGTATTTTTATAATCCGATTAAGTTTATTTTAATGTAGCAAAGACTTGAGGTTAGTCACTTTTACTTTCATATTTAAACTCGAATGAAACTATTGCAGCCAATATACCTCCAGTCGCTAATATAGCAGCGCTAAATAACATCTCCCATAATAATTTTTTCAACAGTAGAGTCTGATGAATATTTGTAAATATTATGCTCCAAGTTTGTTCAAAGTTGTATAAATTAACAACTTCATGAACATCATATAAAAAAGTACCTAACCCATTCAAAAAGTATGCAAGAGCTATATAAACAAAAAATCGTGCAGTAAATAAGAGGGTTTTTAAATTATCAGTTTCAACTTTAGAGAAAGGAAGAAAGCTAATTTTGGTGACCTTGCTCATTATAAGTGAACACTTCAAATATAGGTATTGGTACATAAAATTCCATTTTTTAATATGTCTTAGGTTATTGATAACGAGTATCTAAAGTTATTGACTTTATATTACTAATTAAGAATAACGCAGTACCTATTTTGATTCAATTCTTCAGCGAACACTGTATTTGAGTTCTAGCTTTTTCATTAGGTAGTTTTTAACTCAATGTATTTAAAATGCTAACCAAGCTATTAGCTCAAAATAAGATGATTCAGTACATAGCACAGGCACTCGCATTAGGCTCTTGAGTACTAATCAAAGGTTTGCTCTTAATTACCTATCTGCAATCGTTTTAGCAAACGCTAATAATTCACGCCTTAACCATTGGTGTGCAGGCGCGTGGTGTAGTAGCGGGCTCCATATCATTTTTACCTCAATAGGCACTATTTGAAATGGTACAGGGCTGATTACTAAATCAGTATGAGAGGTTAACAATTTAGCCTGCCTGCGCGGTAGGGTGGCAATAAGTTGCTCTGATTGGCAAAGCAGGCTTGCGACCATGTAGTGGCGAGTAAAAACACGTATTTTACGGGTTTGTTCTAGTTGCCAAAGGGCTTCGTCTACCCAGCCTAATTTTTGCTTACCTGATTTATTAGTAACAGCGGCCTCAGGTCCCCAGCCTGCACGGTTTACCCAAATATGTTCTTTTTGTAAGTAGTCGTCTAACCCTGAATGTTGTAAAAATGTATTTTTAGGATGCGTTAAACAACAGTAGTTATCGCGCCAAACACTGGCCTGATGAAACGAGCGAGGGAGACCGTTAAAGCGGTTTATAGCTAAATCTATAGTGCCTTTTTCCATATCTTGTAGGTTTACGTCGCTTGGGCTCAATACATCAAAATTAATACCGGGGTTTTTACTAAGCTGCGCCGTTATAAAAGGGGCTATTAAGGTCGACTCTATATAGTCGTTTGCCATTATTCTAAACGTAACTTCAGCAGTTGCAGGGTTAAACTGCTCACTAGGCTGCGTAATAGCTTCAGCCATTTTTAATAGGGCCTCAACTTCAGGCTTTAATGCAAGTGCCTTTGCCGTTGGTGTCATAGAGCCTGCGGCACGCACAAGTAGCGGGTCGTCAAATAAATCGCGCAAACGTTTTAATGCGTTACTCATAGCCGGTTGCGTAAGAGCAAGTTTATTTGCAGCTTTTGACACACTTTTTTCATCTATTAACACATTTAAGTAAACGAGAAGGTTAAGATCGACATTTCTTATATTCATTAGATCAATGCTATTTATATGCTTTATTAATTATCTAAATTAAAGCCTGCTTGCTAAGGTGTAAACCATTAATAAAAAATAACCGCCATAACTGGCATCAATATAAGTGCTGTATTTATGCAAAATAAGCTAACAAATCAATCTAATAATGCGCTACAACACGTTGTATCCAGTAAGCTTGCACGATCTGTTTTTGCTGGATTTGAGGCGATGTTTTCGCAATTTTTAAATATTACACTGGGTGCACAAAGCCGGTTTGAGCAACGACAGTATCACAGTGTACAAAGTGCTATGCGTGAACGTTTACAAGTGTATGAGCGCGAAGTAAAAAATGTGAGTGAAGCCGTGAGAGTTATTGCTTATGCTGAACTTACTTGCCCGCAAACGTGGCAGTTAGCTAAAAATATTTATGGCGATATGGTACAAAATCACGAAAATAAACCTATTGCGCATACCTTTTTTAACTCAACGTTTGGCGCAATTTGGGACGATAAAAAAATTCGTACTGTGCATTTGTTTGTATTAAAAGCAAAGTATCGTAGTGAGCCACGCTCTTATGAAAGCTTAGTGAGCAGGGTATCGCTACATAATGGGTTTAATAACGCCGTTAAAACGCTTATCACTAATCAAGTATTTAGAGTGCCGTTTAGTCATTTAGAACGCGATGTAGCCACATTACAAAGTACGTTAATGCAAGGCGCTAAGCAGCAATGCAAACAGGTGTACGAACTTATAAATTTAAACGATGGGTATATTGAATACGCCAACTCATTATTTTTTAGAAACAAAGCCTGTTATTTAATTGGGCGCTGCATTGCTAAAAATGGCGACAATATGCCTTTTGCTATCGCTATTTTAAATACCGATGAGGGACTAAAGCTTGATGCTGTAATGATGGGCGCCGATCAATTAAGTTTATTATTTGGTTTTGCACGCACCTATTTTATGGTTGATACCGATAAGCCCGCACGTTATGTAGATTACTTAAGTGTGTTAATGCCACACAAACAACGCTTTGAGTTATTTAACGCCATTGGTTTTATAAAGCACGCCAAAACTGAGTTTTATCGACACAAGGTTGATACGACTAAAAATAGTCCAGCCAACTTTAAGTATGTTACAGCACCAGGGACGCCAGGTATGGTAATGCTGGTATTTACTATTGAAGGGCTAGATTACGTTTATAAAGTAATTAAAGACAAATTTAGTGCGCCAAAAACAGCCACCAAAGCACAAGTGAAAGAAAAGTATAACTTTGTAAAACAAGCCGATAGGGTTGGTCGTTTGGTAGACACACACGAATTTAGATATTTAGCGTTTGATTTAAGCCGTTTTAGCGACGAGCTGCTTGAGCAGATGAAAAGCCAAATTGGTAGCAGCATGGTTATATCTGGCAAGGCACTTATTTTAAAGCACGTTTATGTTGAGCGTAAAATGACCCCGCTTAATTTATATATTACCCAATGCGATAACAAAACCTTAGAGAGAGTTATGCATGATTACGGTAAAGCAATTAAAGAATTAGCCGGTGCTAATATATTTCCGGGCGACATGCTAATGAAAAACTTTGGCGTAACGCGATGGGGGCGAGTGGTGTTTTACGACTTTGACGAAATTTGCCCACTAACCGATTGCAACTTTAGAGAGGTGCCACAAACCCAAAATGCACTTGAAGAGCTAAGTAGTAACTCGTATTTTGATATAGCTGAAAACGATATATTTCCGAGCCAATTTAAGGTGTTTTTTAGCGCCAACGAGATTGCGTTTAATTATTTTAATAATGAGCACAGTAACTTGTTTTTAGCGACGTTTTGGCAGAGTTGTCAGCAACAAGTACACAATGGTTATCTACCCGATGTTTATCCTTACAAACAAAGTTGGCGCTTTTGAGGTTGTTTGAATCTGTGTTCATCCCCATCTATATGTTATTACAGTTTTTAAACTTGGAGCAACAATGAAATATATTTCTCATGAAGATGGTAATCTTGCATTTAGTGAAACCGAAAAACCGGTTTTAAAGAGCCATGAAGTACTTGTTAAAGTTGCAGCAATAGGTGTAAACCGTGCAGACAGTATGCAGCGCCAAGGTAAATACCCGGCCCCTGCGGGAGATAGTCCTATTTTAGGTTTAGAATGTGCCGGTGTTGTTAGCGATATTGGTGGTAAGGTTGATAGAGTTTGGCTTAATAAACGTGTTTTTGCTTTGTGTTCTGGTGGCGCTTACAGTGAATATGTAGCCGTTGATGCAAAGCAGCTTATGGAATTACCCGATGATGTAACAATGGCTGAAGGCGCAGCAATAAGCGAAGTGTACCTAACAGCATTTGGCGCGTTATTTGAGCTTGGTAAATTGCAAAAAGGGCAAACAGCGCTTATTCATGCAGGTGCTAGTGGTGTGGGCGGTGCAGCAATTCAAATGGCTAAAAGCGCAGGTGCTACCGTGGTTATTACCGCAGGTACGGATGACAAATGCCGACACGCAAAAGAACTCGGTGCCGATCATGCAATTAACTACAAAACCACCGACTTTGTAGAATATATGAAAGCAAATGAGTTAACAGCAAATGCAATTGTAGATCCTGTTTCGGGGAGTTACTTAAATAAAAATGCCGCTATTGCAGCGATGGATTGCCAAATTGTGATGCTTGCATTTTTAGATGGACGCTTTGCAGAAGTTGATTTTGCCGCGCTTTTACGCAAACGTATTTCGTTTCATGCCTCAACGCTTAGAAATCGTAGTATTGAGTTTAAACGCCAGGTGCGCGACGACTTTGTAGCGCGTTTTTACAATGATATTGCCACTAAAAAGTACGACTTTAACCTGTATAAAACATTGCCTTGGAGCGACGCAAACGAAGCTCATGCTATTTTAGAGCGTAATGAAAATGCTGGTAAAGTTGTTTTACTTGTAGAGTAACTCTTTAATTTTAGGGTTTAGCCCATATACTAAGCCCTATAAAAAACACTTAAGGTTTAATAATGAATCCAATATTAGCAATACTTAAAGAGCACAATGTAAGCGACGAAAAAGTAAAAGCATTGTTTGAAGCGTTTACTCAAAACCCAATGATGGCAATGGCGCTTGTTCAAGAGCTTGGTATTCCGCCAGAAAAACTACAGCAACTAATGGCAGTCGTAATGACTCAACCGCACCTTATTAAAGAAGCGACTGATGAACTTGGTTTAGATTTTGAAAAAGTAAAAGAAGCGAAAGAAAAACTAAATCAATAATTTTTTATGTGATGAAACAAAAATAAATAAAAGAGCATAAGTATTTACTTATGCTTTTTTATTTGGCTCATTCTTTTATGACTACTCTTTTGGAAGTAGTACGGTGTCGATAACATGAATTACGCCGTTGCTTGCTTTTACATCAGCTTTTACAACTTTAGCGTCATTTATCATTACGCCCATGCTGTCGGCTTTAACCATAACTGATTGGCCTTGTAGTGTTTTCGCACTATCTACCTTCATTACGTCGGCTGCCATCACTTTTCCAGACACTACGTGATAAGTTAATACCGCCGTTAGCTTGTCTTTGTTTTCAGGCTTGAGTAGCATTTCAACAGTGCCTTCAGGTAATTTAGAAAATGCAGCATCTGTTGGTGCAAAAATAGTAAACGGTCCTTTACCTTGCAGTGTTTCAACTAAACCTGCGGCTTTAACAGCAGCAACAAGAGTAGTGAACGAACCATTTTCAACGGCTACTTCAACAACGTCTTTTTTCATACCATGATGATCAGCATAAGCCATTGTAGTAAATCCAAGGCTTGCAGTTGTAAGCAATAATGCAGTAGTAATTTTCTTAAACATTTTATTTTCCTTTAAGTTAATACCCGTTGGTTTCGTTAAATGTTACGACGCTCTAAATTTAATCGATCAATTAAAATTAGTAGTCAACATGTTTTGTTACATCATTGATTGAACTGCAGCTAATTAGCAAAGTCATATAAATAGTTACTCAATTAAAGACTTGTTCAATTGAAGGGAATAGGCATGAAATTAGTTTATAAGTTTTGGAAAAATAACCGCTCTCTTATCGTATTTATTGCACTGATGAGCGTATTTAGAAGCGCTGTTGCCGATTGGTACGAAGTGCCAACAGGCTCGATGAAACCGACCATTCAAGAAGGTGACAGAATACTTACCGATAAAATGGCCTACGATATTCGCGTCCCATTTACGCACATAAAATTACTTAAATTAGCGGATCCACAAGCTGGTGATATTATTGTTTTTGACTCACAAGCTGCCGATAACCGTTTAATTAAACGTGTAATTGGTGTGCCAGGAGACACCGTTGCGCTTGAAAATAATGAGCTCATTATTAATGGTAAAAAACTTAATTATGCAGATCAGCGAAGCAACATAGACTCGCTTGATAAAATTGAAGATTTAAACGGATTAGAGCATTCGATAAGAGTGGCAAATATTCCTTCACGTTTATCGGGGTTTGATGCAATTACAATTCCTGATGATTATTACTTAGCAATGGGCGATAACCGCGACAATAGCGCTGACTCGCGTGTAATAGGTTTAATTCCGCGTAACGAGTTATTAGGAAAAGCAGAGCGCGTTATAGTGTCACTTGATTACGATAATTATTACCTACCAAGAAAAGATCGCGTATTGAAAAAGCTGAATTAATTAGTAGTAATTAATTTTGTATAGCACCCAATCAAATTTTATGAGCGCACATTTGGCTATTTTATAAATAAAATAAACTGCCTATTTAGGCAGTTTACTTATATATTTTTTTACAAGCTTGGTAAGGTAGCTACGCTCTTGTTCGGTATCTAATACCTTACAAAAATCGCCACTTACTGCCGCGCCACAAGCACCTGCTTCAAACCATTGTGATAAATTATCTAAATTCACACCACCAACAGGCATTAATTGTGCTTCTGAAAATGGACCTGTTAATGCTTTAAAGTAACCAACGCCCATACTGCCCGCAGGAAATACCTTAATAATATCTGCCTTATATTCAATTGCATTTGCTACATCGGTAGGTGTTAGCGCGCCCATTAATACTGGTAACCCGTGCTGGTGGGCAAGTTCGACAACCGATTTGTTGGTATTTGGCGTTACAATAAACTGCGCGCCTGCATCAATTGCTTGCTGAGCAAGAGTAGTATTTATTATTGTACCTGCGCCAATAAGTGCGTTTTTATGAGCTGCACGAGCTTTTGCTATTTCTTGCTCAAAGCCCGGTGTATTTGACGTGATCTCGAGTGCGTTTATGCCCGCATTAACTAAACAATCAATTAATGGTGCTACATCACCTTGTTGCTTTAAGCGCAGTATGGCGACTAATTTGTGTTGTTTTATTTGGCTACTTACTTTTATTCTGTTGGCATCTAAAATTTGGGTCATAATTACAATTCACTTTATTTAATACAGAGGCATTCGTATTGAATATACGACTAAACATTGCTTTTGCCCATAAAAAAACCGCTGATGTATCAGCGGTTTTTATTGTATGAGTAATATTACATTACGCGCATACCAGGCTCTGAGCCGTCATCTGGGTTAAGAATATAAATTTCTTTTCCGCCAGGACCTGCTGCTAATACCATGCCCTCAGACATACCAAAGCGCATTTTACGAGGCTTAAGGTTAGCGACCATAACGGTTAACTTACCTTCGAGATCCTCTGGTGCGTAAGCTGATTTAATACCTGCAAACACTTGGCGAGTTTCGCCGCCTAAATCAAGTGTTAGCTTAAGTAGTTTATCAGCGCCTTCTACGTGCTCTGCTTTAGCAATTTTAGCTACGCGTAAGTCTACTTTTGCAAAGTCATCAAATTCTATTTCGTCGCTAATCGGCTCTTTTGCAAGTGGGCTGTTAGGGTCAATAGTTACTTTTGGCGCTAAGCTTTCTTTAGATTCTTCAACCATTTTATTTACTTTATCCATTTCAACACGCTGCATTAACGGTTTAAATTTATTGATAGGGTGGCTTACGAGAGCATTTTGAACGCCGTCCCATGCAAGGTCGTCATTTAAAAATGCTTGTACGTTGTCGGCCATTTCTGGTAGCACTGGTTTTAAGTAAGTAATTAAAACGCGGAACAAGTTAAGACCAAGAGAACACACTTCGTGTGCTTCTTGTTGCTTAGTTTCGTCTTTAATTAATACCCAAGGTGCTGCGCCATCAATAAATTGGTTTGCTTTGTCGGCAAGCGCCATTATTTCGCGAATTGCGCGGCTGTAATCGCGGTTCTCATAGTGTGTTGTAATGCTAGGTGCAGCCGCTTGAAACTCTGCTAACAGCTCTGGTTGCATAATTGTGCTGCTTAGCTTGCCATCAAACTTTTTAGTAATAAAGCCAGCACAACGGCTCGCTATGTTTACTACTTTACCTACTAGGTCTGAATTTACGCGTTGTGCAAAGTCTTCTAGGTTTAAATCAAGATCAACAATACCGCTGCTTAATTTTGCTGCGTAGTAGTAACGTAAGTACTCTGGGTTTAAGTTATCTAAATAAGTACGCGCTTTAATAAACGTACCCTTTGATTTAGACATTTTTTCGCCATTTACAGTAACAAAACCATGAGCGAATACGTTAGTTGGCTTTCTAAAATTAGCGCCTTCTAACATTGCTGGCCAAAATAAGCTGTGGAAATAAATGATGTCTTTACCAATAAAGTGATAAAGCTCAGCGTCTGAACCTTCAGCCCAAAACTCATCAAAGTTGATGCCTTTTTTATCACATAGGTTTTTAAAGCTCGCCATGTAACCAATAGGTGCATCTAACCAAACGTAAAAATATTTGCCCGGTGCATTTGGAATTTCAAAACCAAAGTAAGGCGCATCACGGCTAATATCCCACTGCTGCAGGCCATCGGTAAACCATTCGTCTAGCTTGTTAGCCATTTCTTGTTGAATAGTGCCCGAGTGTAGCCATTCTTTTAGCATGCCTTCAAATGCTGGCAGGTCAAAAAAGTAATGTTCAGAATCTTTAAGTACAGGCTCTGCACCTGACATTACAGAACGCGGATTAATGAGTTCGGTTGGGCTGTATGTAGCACCACACGAATCACAACTGTCGCCATTTTGGTTTTCAGACTTACACGTTGGGCAAGTACCTGTTACAAAACGATCGGGTAAGAAAATACCTTTTTCCGGATCGAATAATTGCGAAATAGTGTGCTTTTTAATATGACCGGCATCGTTTAGGCGGTTATAAATAAGTTCGCTTAATTCTTTGTTTTCTTGGCTATGCGTGCTGTGGTAGTTATCAAATTTGATATTAAAGTCAGCGAAGTCGCGTTGGCGCTCTATGCTCACTTGTTTTACCATTTCTTCAGGCGTGATCCCTTGCTTTTGCGCATTAAGCATAATTGGCGTGCCGTGGGCATCGTCTGCGCAAACATAATAAGCTTCGTGGCCCTGTAGTTTTTGAAAACGTGACCAAATATCAGTTTGAATATATTCCAATAAATGACCTAAGTGAGTAGGGCCATTTGCATAAGGTAATGCGCTGGTAATCAGGATCTTTCGCTGCGTCATAATCATTCCGAATTGAGGATAAAACGCCGTTTTTATTATACAAACGGCAATTATCATTAATTTATCTACAAGCTATCTGCTTAGAGTGCGCACAGCTTATGGATTTTTATTAATTGACTGGTGTTAATGCCCTGAATGTTACATAATTCCGTGGCACTTTTCATCAAAGAAACGCTATTTAATTGCTATGTTTGGACTGTCGAAACTATTCTCTTCTAAATCGGTGCAAAAACAACCGATTATTACTGCCTTAGCGGCATATCGTAGTGCGGCTTTTGCCGTCGGTATTGACGAAAGCTTCATTAATACTATTACTCAGAATGACGATAAATCACTACACATTAAATTAACCCTGCCATTTGCTGGGCAATCAGAAATGCCTTTAGTTGAGCAACACGTAAGTGAAAGCTTAAATGTGCCTGTAACAATTAGCGCCAAGGTTATCATTAAAGAGGCAGCTAAGTTTAAGGCGATTAAACATATTGTGCTTATTGCCTCAGGCAAAGGCGGAGTAGGTAAGTCGACTACTGCTGTTAACTTGGCGGGTGCCCTTAAAAACGAAGGCGCAAAGGTGGGTATTTTAGATGCTGATATTTATGGCCCATCTATTCCAATGCTTTTAGGCTTGGTGGGCGCAGAGCCCGTCACTAAAGATAACAAACAGCTACAGCCTTTTGATGCAAACGGCATTAAAGCGCAGTCAATTGGCTTTTTAGTCCCAAGCGATGACGCCACCGTATGGCGCGGGCCAATGGCTTCAGGCGCGCTAAGCCAATTGCTTAACGAGACTGATTGGGGCGAGCTTGATTATTTAATTGTGGATATGCCACCGGGCACTGGTGATATTCAACTAACAATGAGCCAAAAAGTACCCGCGAGCGGCACTGTTATTGTCACTACGCCGCAAGACTTAGCCCTAGCCGATGCGCAAAAAGGCATTGCCATGTTTAATAAAGTAAACGTGCCAGTACTGGGCTTAATTGAAAACATGAGTTATTACATTTGCAGCCACTGCGGTGAAGCTAACCACGTATTTGGTAAAGATGGTGCACAAAAACTTGCGCACAAGCACGGCGTACCCGTACTTAGCCATATTCCACTTGCAATAGATATACGTGAGTATTCTGAGCAAGGAAAACTTATTGCCAACGATAACGACGCGGCGATAAGCAAAACATACAGCGCAGCAGCGAGGCTTATAGCCAGCACGCTCTATTATCAACAGCATCACAATGCGATTGAAATTGTGATTACAGAAGATTAATAAATAATGAGACTTTCAGACACACATATTAATGAATACCTAAGCGATGGTCGCATTGTTATTGAGCCTGCGCCAACAAGTGACATGATTTCAGGCGTAACTGCCGATTTGCGATTAGGTAATAAATTCAGAACTTTTAATGCACACAACGCAGCATACGTCGATTTAAGTGGTCCAAAAGATCAGCTAAATAAAGCCATGGAATCAATCATGAGTGAAGAAATAGTGCTTGATGAAGGTGAAGCATTCTTTTTACACCCAGGTGAACTTGCACTTGCTATAACGCACGAAAAAGTAACTCTGCCAGCAGACATAGTAGGCTGGTTAGATGGACGCTCATCGCTAGCACGTTTAGGTTTAATGGTGCATGTAACTGCGCACCGAATCGACCCAGGCTGGAGCGGTAATATTGTTTTAGAGTTTTACAACTCAGGTAAATTACCACTGGCGCTTCGCCCACTGATGAAAATTGGGGCTATGAGCTTTGAAATGCTATCGGGCCCGTGTGCAAACCCATACAACATCCGTAAAGATGCAAAATATAAAGATCAAAACAGTGCAGTAGCAAGTCGTATTAGTGACGATAAGTAACCACTAAATAAAGCTTTTATTCGTCCATTTTATGAAGCGCATAACCCAGTAGTTCAAAGTACTGGTTAAGCGCTTCATTTGCTTTATTAAGCGTGTGCAACAAGTTTGCTAAGTATAAAGATGAAAGTTTTATACCTTTAATTCAATATTTACAATAATAGCCATTTATTTTAATAGTGAAGTGAGAATATAACGGTAATTAATGGCTCTTCCCTTTGGTACTATCTATTCAAACAAATCTTTCTTTAAACGCCGTAGGGCTTAATCCGATTATCTTAATAAATACTTTTCGAAAACTGTTTACATCATCATAGCCAATATTCAGAGCTACTCGCTCAAAACTGTGAGTGGTCGATTCTAATAGCTCACATGCCTTTTGCACTCTTATTTTTTGAATATACTGTATTGGCTTTAATGTTGTGGCATGGGTAAATTTTCGAAGAAATGTTCGCTCGCTCATACAGGCCAAAGCAGCTAGTACAGAAACATTCAGTGTTTTACTATAATTTGCTTGAATGAAATGCTGAACTAGTAATATTTGTTTATTCCCGTGATTAAGTTTTGGCGAAAAACTACCGTAATAGCGTTGTTCTCTTTTACCCGTATCAACGATAAGAAACTTTCCAAGTGTACGCATAACGTGTGGTTTTGTGAATTGAGCCACGATTTCTAGCCCTAGATCAATCCATGACATCAGCCCACCTGCGCTAATAATATCACCGTCATTAATTAGTAAACTTTCAATCTCAAGAGATACTTTGGGGAATGCCTCATGAAATTCATCAGCTAATTGCCAATGTGTTGTAGCAACACGATTATTTAATAGGCCTGTTTTGGCAAGTATAAATGCACCAGCGCAAGCTGAGCATAATATAGTCCCTTTTTGATGAGCCTCATTAAGATATTGCAACAATTTGGGTTGCGGTGTGTAGTAATAATCACCATCTAAGTTTGGTGGGAGAATAACAATATCACTTTGACTCATCTCATCTAAGTCTATATCGGGCTGAATAACCTTGACGCAGAACTGAACTTCAAGCTGGCTTTCTATAACTATTCTGTTTGCCAAAAAAAATAACTCTTTAAAGCCTTGTACTGCACTTTGTAGGGCGTTGGGGTAGTCGATAATTGTGATCTGAACATGCTTTGTCATTTTTAAACTGATTTATGGCTATTTCGCCATCGGTGTAATGAGTTGATGTTTTGCATAATAGTCTCAACAGATAACCTAAACAACATAAGAGAGATTATTATGTCTAACATAGCATTACTACTTATTGATTTACAAAACGATTATTACTCTACATTCGAAGGAGCTAAATGGCCTCTGTCTGGAACTGAAAAAGCCTCAGAAAATGCAGCAATATTACTAGCTCAATTTCGTGATAATGGTATGCCTGTAGTCCATGTTCGTCATGAGTTTCCTTCTGACGAGGCTCCGTTCTTTGTGCCTAACTCTGATGGTGCGAAAATCCATCCTACGGTTACTCCAATTGAAGGTGAGCCGGTCGTTTTAAAGCATCAAATAAATAGTTTTCGCGATACTGATTTACAAAGAGTACTAGAAGAGCTCAACGTTGAAAGGTTGATTATTGTTGGTGCTATGAGCCATATGTGTATTGATGCTGTCACTCGTGCTGCAGTAGATTTTGGCTATGAATGTCATGTAGCACATGATGCTTGTGCTACATTAGATCTTGAATTTAATGGGGTGGTAGTATCTGCACATAATGTTCATCATGCATTTATGGCTGCATTGAGCTTTGGTTATTGTAATGTTCAGAGCACAAACAAATTACTAGATTTAGTTCGCTAACCATTAGTACAGGTAATGGTTTAGCTAAGCATCACTTTATGAGCTGGTTTAATCCATTTTATGAAGCGCGTAACCCAGTAGTGCAAAATACTGGTTAAGCGCTTCATTTGCTTTATTAATATGCCCAATATTTGGGTATATTAAATTACTACATTGTAAGCCCCCCACTAAAAAGCTATTTTTTATATTTGAATGCTGCTCAATACAGGCTTCAAAACAACGTGCGGCAAGCTCCTCTGGCATACTCATATAATTCATATTGTGAGCTTTATCGTGTTCTATGCATGTTTGTACAAAGTTATTTGCATCAACGCCTTGCTCATCTAAAAATACATTTTTATAAAAACTGTTCAAAGCATTATTAAGTGGGTGCGATAAATTAGGCGTGTTTGAAAGCCATAATTTTGAGGCAAAACCAAATCGTGGTTTTGCTGCAAATAAATGCTCGCTTATATGATGGTCAAACGCATGAAACCATTCGTGAGCAAGTGCACCACCGCCTGCATTTTTTGCAAGAGCAAGCGTTTGAGAAGCCGCATTATAATGCGCTTGTACACCTTTTTGACCGCCATGACCAAATGCAAAATTAAGTTTGCTACGAAGACCAATTGCTTTGGGCGGTAAATGCAGTATTTGTGCAAGGTCGGCCAGTGCATCGTAAATTAAATTAGCGCTAATGTAGCGCTCTTCTTTAGTTACCCATTTACCGACGACCATTGACCTAAAGCCAAAGGTATCTCTTATATCGCTAAAGTCGACTTGGTCGTCAAAGCGATAGTCGGGGCCTTGGCGAGTAAAGCCACGTTTTAGTCTGTTAGGGTAGTTACGCATTGCAAGTTTCATATAGTAACGAATTTAATCTAAGTAACGTGCTTTTACGTGCTCGGGCATGTGTTGGGTTTGTTTTTGTATTAATTCATCAAGCACATTATAAAGTGGTGCAGGATTTAACTGCTCTATTAAAAACAAACTATGTGCTACGGCTTCAAGTGTGGATAGGCTGTCGGCCCTAGGGGCTTTACGAATAGCATAACGATTTTTAGGTAACTGTTTAAAACTGACCGTTTTGAATTGATTTAGCAATGTGGTGAGCTGCAAAATTTTGTAGGCTTTTTTCCATGTACCATCAACCACGATTAAATGGGTGATGTTTTTTATATTAGATTGCTCAGCGCTATCGTCTAAATTTACAGCGTGTTCGTTAGGGTAGAGCAAAACAGTTGAGCTTACTGGCAGTGATTTAAGAATAGAAAAGTCGTCATTATTTTCGCCTTTGACTATTTGGCAATCAGTTAGACACAAATTGAGTAGTTTAGCGGTATTTTTTGCTATTTTTTCTTCGCTTGGGTGCTGTAGAATAATAACCTTAACTTTGTTGTTTATATTTGTAATTGCGCTGCAAATACAGGTGTTAAGTGCAAAGTTACAATGATTACAAAGTGTGCGTGCCATTTAATAAACTTTTTGTTGCCAGTATGATCCTCACAATTATACATTTATAAGGTAATTAAGTTGGTTTTTTTTACGCATCAATATAAAGTAGTACTATTAAACTGTAATTTACATGGATTGTTTTAAGGGCTTAAAATATGACAGAAATAAATATTGATACATCAGCATTAGAGAGTATGGAATCGTTATTGGGTGAGCAGTTTGCTGATACACTTGATTTTTGCTGCTCGGAGTTTGAGCGTTTAGGCTCTGAAGTTTTAGCAACCATTGGAAAAGACAGAGAAGCGGCGATTCGTCATTCTCATAGCTTAAAATCTAACGCTGCGCAGTTTGGTGCTTCAAGCCTTGCTGAAGTATCTCGCGTTATTGAACAAAATTTAAACCTAGATAACTTAGCTGAAGCCATCGACGCATCTAATAGCTTAATGGCTCAAGTAACAGGCTCTCAAGCTAAGCTAAATGAATGGTTAGCATCTCGTTAATTATTGAAACTGAAACGTGAATTTATTTCAGTACTAAGTCATCAAATACACTGGCATTTTGCGCCTTTACTAGGTTAGTCTAAAGACTCACTAGTCGAGGTAAAAATGTCTGATATTAAAAAGAGTCACAAATTAGAAGGTGTATGTTATGACATTCGTGGGCCGGTTTTAGCGCAAGCTAAAAAAATGGAAGACGAAGGTCAAAAAGTATTAAAATTGAATATAGGTAATCCGGCTGCTTTTGGTTTTGATATGCCAGAAGATATGCACCGCGATATTATTCGCAACTTATATTCAGCCCAAGGTTACTGTGACTCTAAAGGCCTCTATTCAGCCCGCGTGGCTATTTATCAACACTACCAACAACGTGGATTACATAATTTAGATGTAGATAACATTTATATTGGTAATGGCGTAAGCGAACTTATTCAGATGATCACCCAAGCGCTATTAAATAATGGTGACGAAGTGCTTATTCCTGCTCCAGATTATCCACTTTGGACTGCTTCGGTCACGTTATCGGGTGGTAATCCGGTACATTATTTATGTGATGAAGAACAAGATTGGTTTCCGGACATTGCCGATATAAAAAGTAAAATCACGTCTAAAACTAAAGCTCTGGTATTAATTAATCCTAATAATCCTACTGGTGCGGTTTACAGTGATGATTTGTTAATGCAATTAATTGATATAGCGCGTGAACATAAACTGCTGTTATTGAGCGATGAAATTTACGAAAAGATTTTATACGATGGTATAACGCATACTTCAATCGGCTCACTTTGCGACGATGTGCCTATTATTACTTTTAATGGTTTAGCTAAAACCTACCGTGCAGCGGGGCTGAGAATGGGGTGGATGGTTCTAAGCGGTCGTACCTCGGTAATGGATGATTTACGCAAAGGCCTAGAAATACTTTCATCTATGCGTTTGTGCGCAAATGTACCTGCACAGTATGCGATTCAACAGGCTTTGGGCGGCGTGCAATCAATTGATAGTCTAATAAACCCGGGTGGTCGCTTGTATGAGCAGCGTGATATTGCATGGCGCGGATTAAATGATATTGAAGGCATTAGTTGTAAAAAACCTAAAGGCGCACTCTATGCGTTTGCCAAAGTAGATACAGCACTTTTTAACGTCAAAGATGATGAAAAGATGATGTACGATTTGCTAAAAGCCGAAAAAATATTACTTGTACATGGCAGGGCGTTTAATTGGCCAGATCCTGATCATTTTAGGTTGGTCTTTTTACCAAGCAAAGATGACTTATCCGATGCGATGTTAAAAATGAAGCGCTTTTTTAAAGACTATCGCCAAGTATAGTTATTAAAAAATAATAAAAAACGAGCCAAATTTGGCTCGTTTTTTACTTTAGTCATGAATATATTAACAGGGCGTGTTGATCTTTGTGGATTGAAATTTGTTCAATCTAGGGGCGATTAAATCGCGACGCGAGGTTTGTAACCTAGTGGGCTAAGTAAAAACCGAGCAAAGCTTCCGCGTCCTGCTCACGCCCCTTACCTACATCCATGTAGGCAACAAAGAGTTAATTGCCGCTAGGCAGAACCCTTCGGGCAGCGCATGTTTGGCATTTATGCTGCGTTATCGCCTATTTATAGGGAACAACCACAGTTCATAGGCTCTGCCTTGTCTAAATACCAAACATTCTGCTGCAAATTCAACCACCAAAGTTCAGCACGTCCTAGTACGCTTTATCTACACGCACTGTGTTGTCGTTCAAGTACACTAATCTTACGTTATCGCCTTTGCTAAAACGCATTGATTGGTCCTGATCTTGAACAACCATAAACTGGTCGCCATTTTCAACTTGTATTAATAACTCTACAAAGTGATTTTGCTGATAATGACTTTGCTGCTGCCTATTATGTGCAACACTGCCGCCAATTACCGAACCTAATATTGTTGCTACTGTGCGGCCGCTACCACCACCAAACTGGTTGCCTACTACGCCACCGAGTAATGCACCGCCGAAGGTTTTCCAGCCGTTGTTTTTGTCTTGAATGATTTCTTGTTCGGTAATATTGCGTACCGATTTTACGTCACCAAATAAAACTTGCTGCACAGGGACTGCTTTATTGCGCTCGTATTTAGCAAACGTAGGCGCACTTATTGTAAGTAAAGCGCACATAATTACAGTAACTGCTTTCATAACTTGCTCCTTTTATACCAACCTGCATAAATCTCTGATCAATTTAACGAATTAAATTGCGCTATAACGTCGTTAAAATTTTTTTATTTAGAACAACTAGATACAAAAACTTTTGCCTAGTACTAGCGTAATTTTCTTAACGTTAAATAGAGCCCATATATAAGCCGATTGGTATTAGCTACCAGCCAAAGGTTGATTTTTCTTTAGTTTTACGAATTTCAGTTTCGTCTGCCCATTCAACTAGGCCGCTTTCCATATCCATTAAACGCATTGTAAATTTATAGTATACGTCTGATTTATCGGCATTTGATTTAACGATGCTTGATAAGTTTCCGTATAACATATATTGCGCACCAATTTGTTTACCAAATGCAACGGCTGTTGCAGGGTTAACAAGAGCATCTTCATTTTGAAACGTTAATTGCTCACGTACTGACTCAACACGGGTCATATCTACAAAACGGAACTTACCGCTGCGTAGCATTTGTGTTGAGATTGAATCGGTGATTGATTCTGTGTCAATGTGCTCGCTGGTTTTATTTTTAATACGCTCAACAAATACTACAGGGCGTTTATTAGCGGTCATTGTGCCAACAACAGGTGAGCTGAGTAATGAGTCAGTCATTTGGCTCGCTACTTTTTGTAAGTCGGTAGAACCAAAATTAATATCTGTTGTTTCTACTGCTTGTGCATCGCCATAACTTACTACGGCTTTATTAGCACAGCCACTTAGTACTAAAGCGCTCAAGCCAACTAAAGCGTAAGTTGATGCTGTTTTAAATTTGTTACTGATGATCATGGTTGTTTCCTTTAATCTTTAAATTCTTGTGATTCGGTAGACACTTCTCTTACTGCTAAAGAAAAGGTAACCGCATCAGAGCTAGGTGCTAAGCCCGGTAATTGTGTTTTTGCAAAACCAAATAAGGTGAGTGCTTGCCAAGGTGAATGATTGCCTTTAATAACAAAGCCGTCTTTATCAAACCAATTAAATTGATACTGCAAATACTGTGATTTTTTATACTGGCTCGAAAGTGTCACTACTACATCGGTTAACTGGTTGGTTTGACGTGTTTTAACATCAGTAATGGCCAGCTTTTTACCGAGCTCTGGGTTATCTACACGTAATTGCTCATTAAACTGATTTTTATTTTGTTCAACAGAAATACCCGATGTAACCGGTTTGCTGGAACATGCACTGAGCATTAAGACTGCTAATAATGGCGCTATGTATTTCATGATGGCTCCTAAAGTTGAACTACGTGGTAATTAAAGTAGTTATTAACGGAGGTTAAGTAAATTAACGTTAACCCTTGCTTACTAACGGTAAAATTTATAGGTGCTTGTGTGCCTATATGCACAGAATGCTCACCTGTATTTAGGCTTTGCCTTGCAACACTTATTTGATTTGGAAGTGTAAGCCAGCTGCGTGTATCAGCTTGCTCAGACGCCAAATTATAAATATTAGCAAGTATGTTACCTACATCACCGGCACTGCGAGCAAGTTCTGCACGCACTTTCTCTTTAGCTACTAATCTAAGTACTTGGCGAGCTACTTTTGCAGGTATTTGATCTTCTAATGTTTTTGCTGCAAGTGCTTCAATGTGTACTAATGGGCTCAGCTCTAAGCTTTGTGCATCTATGTTTATATTATTAAGGCGGCGCACATAGGCATTATCTTTATATACTGGCATTGCAAGGCTGTAAAAGCGTGCATCGCCGCGTGATGAATAAATTGGTAAGCGCAGTTTAAATTCATCTTGTTTTGGTACTAAGCCTTGTTCAAATAAAACAATTACTTCGCCTTGTGTTGCAGAAATAGTGGGTGCATCACTAAAACGTTTTTTAAATTCGCTTAGGTCTTGGTCAAACCCTTGTTTTTTAGCAAGGCGCATTACGTCCTGCTGTAAATAAATATTGTTAGGTTGTATAGCCAGTGCTTTTTTATAATCAATATAAGCATCGTCATACTGTTTAGCACTTTGGTAAAGCAAAGCAGATAAATAAAATGTGTAGGCATTTTGAAAGCCATTTTTCACGTCTCTGGTCACATTGCCCATGCTAGGGTAGTGCTGCTGCGCTTCCTTAACTGTTGAGTCGCCATCTGTTTTATTTTCGCTTAGTGCATCAACTTGTACTTTATTAGCACGGCGAATTTCGACCAAAGCGCCTTCTACATCATTTTTATACACGTAGTTAAGTGCTTTATAACTATGAAGCATACTCATTTCGTAAGCCGGTGGTACATAAGTAATTGCTGAGTCGTTAGTAAATAACGCATTGCTTTGCTCAAGCCCCGCACTTACTTGTATTTTGGCGGCTTCGCGTTTTTTTTGCATTTGCGTATACACGTTCTCAAATTTACTTTGTGCCTCTTGTGGCGTATTGGCTAAGTCGTTTAAGCGAGCTTGCTCAAGTTGGTTGAGTAAGTAGCTGCTGTGCATGGTGCTATTATTGGCAATAAGGGATTGCGCTTCTTCGATATTGTTTTTCTCGATCGCATTTCTTATTGGTGTCATTTGCGTGGCATAGTCATTAAATAGGTCATTAAAGCCCATTGTGCTACACCCACTTAAAATACAACAAAAGCTTAAAATTATACTTAGGCGCACTGCGCACTCCTCTAAATTCACCTGTATACATTAACATATTATTTTTAGCTAAATGTGTGAAATATTGTAAAAAATCGTAGAGTAAAACTGCCTGCTAATAAAGAAATATAAAATGACATTGGTGAACAAAGTGTGAATTTTCTTGTTGGGTAACAATATTGAAATGCTTAAGGTACTTTATTGGTCTTATTGAATACAATGATCTCTAAAGCGTAATGATAAATGAATTTTTTAAATGAAGTAATTGCTATTCACTAAGTCGTATACGAAAAATACTAAAAGGGTATCTTGTGTTGTAGACACCGTATTTTGCAAATGCGGCTAAGATTTTAGTATAAATGATCTAATTTATTAAAACTAAATACTCACTTTGCACAGTTATAACAATCCTGTTTAAATGTGCTGCTCAGTAAGCGGTTTTATAGCCGCTTATGACAATGTTTTTAGCTTAGTAGGTTAATTAATTAATTGAAATAACGTTGTAATTTGTTTTTATTGCTAAGGAATTTTTTTGAAAGCTACGTTGTACACAATCATTGCTTTAATTGCGTTTGCTGCAAACTCTCTTTTTTGCAGAATGGCTTTAGCCGAAGGCTATATAGATGCTTGGAACTTTACAGTTATTCGCTTACTCAGTGGTGCTGCGTGTTTGGGCATTATAATGGCTATTTATACTCATAATTTAAAACGAAAAGGCACATTTAACCCCGCTATTTTAAGTGATAAAGGAAGCTGGCGAAGCAGTATAAGCCTTTTGGTTTATGCACTTTGTTTTTCAATTGCATACGTAGAGCTAGATACAGGCACCGGTGCACTGATTTTGTTTTCAGCCGTGCAACTCACTATGATTGGCTGGGGTATATATCAAAAAGAGCAGTTGAGTGTGCTTCAGTGGTGCGCGTTTATAGTGGCGCTAGGTGGGTTTGTATATTTAATGCTGCCATCTGCTGCTGTACCGTCATTATTAGGTGCATCACTTATGGCACTCAGTGGTGTGGCATGGGGTATTTACAGTATTCGCGGTAAAGTGTGCGTATCGCCACTGCGTACTACAGGGTTTAACTTTATAAGAAGCTTAGTGGCTATCCCTGTTTTATTACTTGTTGGTATGAGTTATTTAAAAAATATGAGTATTGAAGGGGTTTTGCTTGCATGTGCCTCGGGTGCGATAGCGTCTGGAATTGGTTACAGTGTTTGGTATGTGGCTATGCCACTGCTTAAAAGTACCCAAGCTGCTGTTGTGCAGCTTTGTGTACCTGTACTTGCAGCCGTGGCCGGGGTCTTGTTTTTATCAGAGCAGGTAACAATGGAGTTTGTAATAGCAAGCTCATTAATATTAGGCGCTGTACTGGTATTTATTTTAAATAAAAAGAAGGTTTAATATTATTTAAGTTAACCTTTTTTTAAGGGGGACTAACGTTCGTTACAAAGCGTGTATAAATAGCGGGTAAGTTATCAAGTATTGCCTGCTTACCCTGTAGTTCACTGTTTTTTATGCATTCAAAAAGTACTTGTTCGCTAAGCTTATTCACTAATAATTGCGATTGCTTAATATGGCTTATATGCCAAAGCTCAGGTGCGACACCACCTAAATCATGCTGGTAAGGGCGATAAAAGCCAAATTTATCTAAGTTAGTATCAAGCCAATTACTTAAAGGCGCAAACGGCCCACCTTGCAGGTATTCATCAGGTGTTAGCTGTAGTTTATAATCATCACTTACCGCAGCTTTATCAAACACATCTAAATCGGTGCCTAAATGGTGCCTGCTTGCCCCAGGTAATGCAGAGTAGAGCATTATTGCTATGCATTTATCTACATCATTTAGTTTAGTTAAATCTACAACCTTTTGCTGTTTATTATAAACAGGTCGAATACCTAAAAACTTATTATTCCAAATAATTGATTGACGATTAAAGTCGCGAAAACTTGAGGCAATAGTAAGCTCAAATCCTGCTTTTTGTGCTGCACTTTGCAGCGCTAAAAAGTCGCTGATAATAGCGCTGTGCAAGCGATGATTTTGTATATCAGTTAAATGTGTATCACTTTGCCCTGTGATACACATTATTGGTGTTGGTTTAGTTACATCCATTAGGCTAAAAGTTGCTCTAGTATTTGCTCGTAAATGTCGGCAAGGGCTATTAAGTCATCGGTACTTACGCATTCATCTATTTTATGAATAGTGGCGTTACGTGGACCTAGTTCAATTACTTTAGCCCCTGTTTGTGCAATAAAACGACCATCTGATGTGCCGCCGGTAGTTTCTAGATTCGTGGTTAAACCAGTTACTGATTTAATAGCTGTAACCGTGGCATCAACAAGCGGCCCGTGCTCGGTAATAAAAGGTAAGCCATTTACTATCCAACTTAATTCATAATTTAAGTTATGCTTTTGTAGGATGTCATTCACACGCTGTTGTAATTGCTCATGCGTTACTTGCGTGCTAAATCTAAAGTTAAACTGTACTTCTAGTTCACCCGGGATCACATTACCTGCACCTGTGCCGCTATTAATATTTGAAATTTGAAAGCTGGTAGCAGGGAAGTATTCGTTGCCGTTATCCCACACCGTTTGGCTAAGCTCAGTAAGTGCAGGCGTTGCTAGATGAATTGGGTTTTGTGCTAAATGTGGGTAGGCAACATGACCTTGTACGCCTTTAACCGTTAGGTAAGCGGTAAGTGAGCCTCTTCGGCCATTTTTAACAACATCGCCTAATACATCTCGTGATGAGGGTTCGCCTACTAGGCACATATCAATTTTTTCACCACGGGCTTCTAGTGTATCTATTACACGTGTTGTGCCGTTTATAAACGGTCCTTCTTCGTCAGAAGTGATTAAAAAAGAAATAGAGCCTTTATGATCTGGATGTTTAGTAACAAAACGCTCTGTTGCTACTAGCATTGCGGCTAATGAGCCTTTCATATCGGCAGCACCACGCCCGTGCAGTAGGCCATCTTTTATTAATCCTGAAAACGGCGGGTGTTGCCAATTTTTTTCAGGGCCTGTTGGTACAACGTCGGTGTGACCTGCAAAACAAAAGTGCGGCGATTGTGTGCCTTTTCTAGCCCAAGTATTAAGTGTGTCGGTAAAAAATAATGATTCTATATTAAAACCAACCGCAGCAAGGCGATCGTTCATCATTTGTTGGCAGCCAGCATCTTCGGGCGTTACCGATTCACGTTGGATTAGCGCTTGGGCGAGTTGAATTACGTCATTAGTCATTATTTAAAAATCTCGTCGTATTGGGCTGCTTTAAAACCTAAATGGTAACTGCCATTGTTTACCAGTACTGGACGTTTGATCATGGCAGGTTGTTCAACCAACAATGGGATAGCACTTTCTTTAGTTAGACTCTGTTTTTGCTCATCAGTTAATGCGCGATAAGTTGTTCCACGTTTATTAACGAGTTGTTCCCAATCGAGCTTGTCTGCAAATTCACTCACCATTTGCTCATTTACACCATCTTTGCGGTAGTCATGAAACGTAAATTCGATGTTGTTATCGGTTAAATATTTTTTAGCTTTTTTTATCGTATCGCAGTTGCTAATGCCGTATAGAGTGATCATAAATCTAGTTCTTCTTAATAATAGTTAATAGGGTGTCTTCACCCGCATTTACATGCGAATGCGAGTAATGAAATGTGCCAAGGTTATGGCCGTTTAGTAAAATTAAACTAGCAAGCATTGGAGTATCAAGTTCTCGTAAATCAAAATAAGCAAGGCGTTGACCTTTGCATATTTTGCTACCATTGAGTTGCGCAATATGGGTATGCGTAATTGATTGTGAATCAAAAATAGTTAAGTTAATCAAGACTTTTAGACCATTATTAGCTTGTAGAATAAACTCAGTACCTGCATTTTTTACTTGTAATAAAGTTCCATCAAACGGTGCTAAAATTTTATGACTTGTTAGTTGCACCATAATACCGGGGCCCAGAGTGCCAAAACGAAAAAAAGGTTCTGGGTGCTCTTTCAGTGCAATTACTTTACCTGTAAATGGGCTGGTAATATTTATTGCATTAAGAGGCGTTTTATTTTGAGCTAAATAGTCAATTTTTTGAGCTTTCATAAGTTAGTTTACCACCACGTTATAACCCTCTTTTTTTAAAGCGGAAATAGCATTTTCTGCAGTGTGTTTTTTTATGAGAATATAATCAGTATCGTAGGTTGAGATTGAAAAGATAGAAATTTTAGCGCGCGCTAATACCCCTGAAATATTAGCCATAATTCCGGTTAACGAAAAGCCAAGTGGACCTACAACCTCTAAAGCTTGCCAGTCGGGTTCGGTATCCAGGCTTTTTACTTCAAAATCGCTTGGGCATACAATTGAAAGTTCATCATGGGTTTTAGAAATAAAAAACAAAGATTGCTTTAAAAGTGCCGCAGGTATGTCGGCATCTACATCTAAACTGTGTATAGATAAAATGGTGCTGTGTAATTGTAATGTTTGTTTTGACATTAAAAGCCTGCGAACAGCAATATTGATAGCTTTATAGTATAGATTATTGGCTTTAAATTAAAGGTGTAACAACGACTAACTCAGCAGTAAATAAGTAGATAAAAGAAGGGGGTAAAAACTTACCCACAATTTCTGTGGATAAGTATGGGGGTTGTAGGGTATAAATAACCTAACTAGTTAATTATTAAATAAATAATAGCTAGGCTATAAAAAGCACACGTTACGTTTAATGAGTAATTAGCGCTTCTGTTTGAGCTGCCTGAATGGCAGTTAAGGCGATTGTATACACAATATCATCAACTAATGCACCACGGCTTAAATCGTTTACAGGTTTACGCATACCTTGCAGCATAGGGCCAATACTTATCAAGTCGGCACTACGTTGTACTGCTTTATACGTGGTATTACCCGTATTTAAATCTGGGAATATAAATACGGTCGCTTTACCGGCTACAGGGCTGTTAGGTGCTTTTTTAAGTGCTACGTTTTCCATTATAGCTGCATCGTATTGTAGTGGGCCGTCGATAATTAGATCAGGACGTTTTTGTTTTGCAATTTTTGTGGCTTCACGTACTTTTTCAACATCGGCACCTGTACCAGAAGTGCCCGTGCTGTAGCTGATCATGGCAACACGCGGCTCTATGCCAAATGCAGCTGCAGAGTCGGCAGATTGAATCGCTATGTCTGCAAGTTGTTCAGCATTAGGGTCTGGGTTAATCGCACAGTCACCGTAAACTAACACTTGGTCAGGCAGTAGCATAAAAAATACAGATGATACTAGTGATGACCCTGGTGCTGTTTTAATCAATTGCAGTGGTGGGCGAATTGTATTTGCCGTAGTGTTTACCGCGCCCGATACTAAACCGTCTACTTTACCTTGCTCAAGCATCATTGTACCGAGTACGACGTTATCTTGTAGTTGCTCTTGTGCTACTACGGCAGTTAGGCCTTTGCTTTTACGAATTTCGACCATAGGCGCAATATAATCATTAATGATACTTTTTGGCTCGATAATACTTACATGTTCGTTTAGCTCAATACCTTGCTGCTGTGCAATACGCATTATTTCTTCGCGATCGCCTAGTAATATAGTTTTAGCAATTCCGCGTTGACCACAAATAGCAGCCGCTTTAATTGTACGAGGTTCATTACCTTCTGGTAGAACCACGGTTTTACCTGCTTTACGCGCTTTAGTGGTAAGTAAGTAACGAAATGCGGGTGGTGATAACTTACGAGTTTTACCTACACTTTTAGCTAGAGTATCTAGCCAGCTTGAATTGATATGCTCTGCGTTGTGATCTTTTACTTTTTCAATACGTTGGTCATCATCATTTGGTACTTCCATATTAAAGTTATGCAGTAGTAATGATGTACGCCACGTGTCTGCATCGGTTGCGAGTATTGGTAAGCCGGTTTGCATGGCTTGCTCACACAAGGCCATAATACGTGGCTCTGGCTCAAAACCACCGGTGAGTAATATAGCGCCAAGTTTAGTGCCGTTCATAGCAGATAAGCACGCAGCAACAAGTATGTCAGAGCGATCGCCCGGTGTTACTAATAAAGCGCCTGGCGTAAAATAATTTAAAATATTTGAAACCGTACGAGCACAAAAAGTAATACGGCGCAGACGACGATGAAGCATGTCGCCTTCGTTAATAATCGTGGCTTTTAAGTATGCGCTTAAGTCTTTTACGCGCGGGGCTACTAAGTCAAAATCCCACGGGATTGCACCAAGTAACATAAACGGATTTTTTTTAAAAATAGGCAGGGAGGCTAAACGATTTAACTCGTTTTCAAGCTCTTCAGGTTTATAGGCATCGACTAAATCGGCGCGTGCACGACCTTCTTCATCAAGTGGCGCATTTACTTTATTAAAAATACAGCCCAGTACGCGAGGATGATCGATACCACCGTAGTTACCTGCTGCAATTTCAAGGCGGTCTTCTATTTGAGTAATGGTGTAATTACCTGGGGTAAGTACAAATACAATTTCGGCGCCGAGTGTTTGCGCAATTTCGCGGTTTACACGCCCAGCATAAGGTTGGCGACGAGTAGGTACCATACCTTCAATAATAGCGACTTCGTCGTCGTTTATTTTACTTTCAAAGCGTTCAACAATTTCCTCTAGTAGGTCATCACCTTTACCGTCGCCAATCATTTGCTCAGCATAATCAAGTGCAAAAGGCATTGGTGGGTTAATAGGTGAGCCTTGAGTAACTATTTGCGTTGATTTTTCAGGGCCTGTTTCACCAGAACGAGGCTGAGCTATTGGTTTGAAAAAGTTAACTTTAACTGTTTTTTGTTCAAGTGCACGCACTAAACCAACTGATACCGACGTTAAACCCACACCGGTAGAAACAGGAATTAACATAATACGACGTGCCATATTAAAGCTCCTTTACAATATTTGCAGCATCAAGGGCAATAACCCATTCTTCATTAGTTGGTATTACTACTGCTTTGACGTGTGAATTTTTACAGCTAATAACGCCTTCTTGACCAAAGCGCGCATTGAGGTTGGCTTGCGGATTACAATTAATGCCTAAAAAGCCAAGTTGTGTAATTACTTTTTCACGAATAATATCTGAGTTTTCACCAATACCACCAGTAAATATAACAGCATCAAGGCGCTGTAATGGCACCATATACGCCGCAATTTGTTTTGAAAGGCGGTAGCAAAACATTTCAATTGCGAGTATCGCTTTTTTATTCCCGGCCAAAGCGGCTTCTTCAATGGTACGGCAATCGTTAGAAAGCTCGCTAATACCTAACAAGCCACTTTTTTGATTTAGTAGGTTATCAATTTGCTGGGCTGTGTAATCAAGTTGAGTGGTTAAAAAATTAAATAAGCCAGGGTCAATATCGCCGCTACGTGTGCCCATTATCAGCCCCTCTAAAGGCGTTAGTCCCATGCTGGTATCAACACTCTTACCATTTTTAATAGCGCATACAGAACAACCGTTACCTAAGTGGGCACTAATAAAATTGCTTTGCTCGATAGGTTGCTTTAGCAGCTTTGCTGTTTGCCCTGCAACATAAAAATGACTTGTGCCGTGAAAACCATAACGCCTAACACCAAACTCGGTGTACAACTTATATGGAAGAGCGTAAAGAAAGGCAACTTCATTCATAGTTTGGTGGAATGCAGTATCAAACACCGCGACTTGTGGCAAACCTTCAAACGATGCCTGCGCCGATGAAATACCTAGTAAATTAGCGTGCCCATGAAGCGGCGCAAGCGTTGCAGACTGTGTAATGCCTGCAATTACTTTTTCGTCAATCAATACCGATTGCGTAAAGTGCTCGCCGCCATGTACAACACGATGACCCACTGCGATAAGTTGCTCGTCTAAGTTGTGATCTTTTATTAAGCTTACAAGCGTATTTATAGCCTCAGCATGTGCTTGATTAGCCGCTAAGTCGATAACTGTTTTAGTACCATTAAATTTGTATTTAATAGAGGGCGATTTGTCGCCTAAGCGTTCAGCAAGACCTGAAATGATTTCGTGACCATCGTTCGCATCAATAATGGCAAACTTTAAGCTAGAGCTACCACAATTTAAAACTAAAACGTGTTGTGATTCAGGAGGGGTTGTTGGCATAGATTCAATTTCCATAAACAAATTTAGTAAGTAAACGTTAATACGTAATCGTTACACTTACGGTATTAAATAAAGCTAAAACAATTGAATGTTCAATTGCAAAGTGGTTAACGCAATGTTAATTACTTTACCTTAATTAAGATGTTTAAGTTAGGATTGTTCGCCATTAAAAGGTAAATTTAAGCTGTTTTACTGAGAAAGTGTAACTCTTTCATTTTGTGTTACACTTTGAGTATAGCTCGTTTTTCCATTGTATTTAAAAGCAGTATCTGTGAGGAGTCATGATGCAAAAAAGTGTGATGTCACAATTACAAACTGGCCGTTTGTATGGTAAAAAATGGCCAATGCGCAAAGAGCTTGCGCCTTTGTTTTTAGAGTTTAGAGTAATTAGAGCGACTGAGCTTGCCATTACAGTAATGCCAATCTTAGCCATGCTAACATTGTTTTTTCAGCTAAATTACTTGGGTTCTGATTTTTTACCGCAAGCCATTGCAAGTGCATTATTTTTTATATCTTTACCATTACAAGGCCTATTTTGGTTGGGTAAGCGGGCGCAAACGCCTTTAGAGCCTGCGATGCAAAAATGGTATAACGAGCTGTACACTAAAATGGCAGCTAATGGATATCAAACGCAGTTAAGTGAAAACAAGCCCCGTTATATGGAGCTTGCCAATTTACTTAAAGATATGTTTGATAAAATGGACAGGGCGTTTACTAAAGAGCAGTTTTAGAGAGTTACATCATTATCTATTTTGGTAAACTGAGTAATATAAAATGATAAGGTGACAGTGTGTTCACCTTTTTCTTCGAGTGCTGTCCAGTGCTCGGGTCTAAATTTCCATGCAAATGGCGTCATCATTATTAAGTTTTTAATATCAGTAAAGCTAAGCGCTACATGCTCTGTTAAAAGGATCTGCTCTGATTTTTGAAACCCTTTTGGAGTGGCTATTTCAGTATGTTCGTTTACTTCTGAATATATATACGATTTTAGCTCTTTTAAATGACAAGGTCCTGGGCTTGCAACTACTAATGTTGCGTTTTGATTTGCTAGGCGTTCAAGCTCTTGCTCAAACAAAGGTGCAAATACACTTACAAGTACATCAGCAAATTGGCTTTTAAAGGGCGCTTGGCTGATTGATGCCACACTAAATTGGCAATTAGGGTAGCGCTTAGCTGCATATCTAACCGCTGATTTTGAAATATCGACGCCGAATACAACAGCATTTGTTTTATTCGCTATTGCTTGGGTATAAAACCCTTCACCGCATCCTAAGTCAATTACTGTATTTGCACTTATATTACTGATTATATCACTAAGGCTTTGCTGTAAAAAACGATAATACCCACGCTCTAAAAATGCACGTCTGGCTTGTACCATTTCAAGTGAATCACCCGGTTGTTTTGAATTTTTCTGTTGCACAGGCAGTAAATTCACATAGCCTTCTTTAGCAAAATCAAAGCTGTGGTTGTTAGCACAACGAAGTGTTGAATCAGTTTTCAAAAGTGCTAGGTTACACAGCGGGCATTGATATTCAAGACTCATGAGCCTAGGTAGTCCTTATCGTAAAAAGTTTTTACCCAATGCGGGCGATAGGTGATCATAATTGTTATAGCCATGCCGTTGAGCATTGCTTCAGGAAACCAAATTATGGCACTTAAATAAACGTAGTTATCTGCAAGTTCTTGCCAATTGTATTGCCCTATAGCTAAGTAAAATAAAGCACCTAGGCCTATTTTTATACAGGCTATAAATCCTGCGGTTATAAACGCACAAACAAATATATAAACAAAAAAATGACGAGGTAAATATTGGTAACTAATTATAAAGCCAAGATAGCTCAATAAAATAGGAATAAACGCACCAATAAGCAGTTGTACTGGTAACAGCTCAAGTTCAATTTGACCAAAGGCAGCGAGTAGGGCTGTAGCAAGTAGGCTACTTAAAATAGTCAATCGCCAGCCTAAAATTAATGTAGCAGCCGTAACACCGAGTATGTGTAAATCAAGGCCAGTTAAAATGCCAGCCTTTATTCGCCAAAGCACTGCAAACACTAACGCACACGCAAGTACGCCAGTTTGACGGACTGGCGTATTAAGCAATGTTTTATATGTTTTTTTATCAAAGCTCAATAGAGCAATAATAATTACAAGAGCCCAAAGTAGCCCCTGCATTGTTAGGCTGAGCATACTAATTACTTAAATGTTGACCATATAGGGGCATGATCTGACGGTTTTTCAATACCGCGAAGTTCGTAATCAATACCTGTATCTATGCAGCGTGCTGCAAGCTCATTGGTTGCAAGCACTACATCTATACGAAGTCCTCGATTATCTACAAACCCTTTAGAGCGATAGTCAAACCACGAGTATTGATCGTCTGTTTCAGGGTTTTGCTCTCTAAAGGTGTCTTTAAAACCCCAATTAAGTAATGTTGCAAGCCACTCACGCTCTACCGGTTGGAAAGAACATTTACCCGTTTTTAACCAACGTTTAGCATTTACGTCGCCAATACCAATATCTAAATCGGTAGGTGATATGTTGATATCACCCATAACGATGACGTCTTGATCGGGTGTGTGATTGGTTTCAAGGTGTGTCATTAAATCTTTATAAAATTGACGTTTATAAGGGAATTTAGTTTCGTGATTAATATTATCACCTTGTGGGAAGTAGCCATTCATGACAGTAAGGTCGCGACCGTTTTCTTGTTCAACAGTGACGCTTATCATGCGTTTTTGCGATTCATCTGTATCGGTGGCAAAACCTTTTAAGACCGATTTAGGCTCTTTTTTGCATAACATAGCTACGCCATAATGCGCTTTTTGACCATGAAAGTAGACGTGATATCCCATTTTTTGTACATCTTCTAATGGGAATGCTTCGTCGTGAACTTTAATCTCTTGCAAGCCAATAACGTCTGGTTGATGTTTGTCGATAATTGCTTGTAATTGGTGAAGACGAGCACGCAGACCATTGATATTGAAAGAAATCACTTTCATAAAATTTACCTTAAAATTGGTTCTATTTAATAGATTAAATTGTATCAGTAAATACGCGTACATAACATGACTGAATTGAGATAATAGCTGCGCAAATGTTGATCAAATGATGGGTAAAGTTTAAACATTGTGAATACAATATTAATTATTTAAATAAATAAAAAATTCAATTGAACTTAACTTTATTGAATATATAATGCGCGAAATTCACTTGTTTAGCTCGTTCAAATAGGATCTCTCATGAAAACTCAACTACTTTTAGCCACTGCTTTACTAGCATCTGCAACTGCGTCAGCTCAAAGCAATACTTACTTTAGCCAAGATAACAAAATTGAGTCTAAGTTATGTGTACTAAGTGCAAACGAAGGCTTTAGCGTTGCTCGTAAAGAAGCTGCCCAACACGGTGTTTACCTATCTCGTTTTTCTAAAAGCATTTTATGTAATGGTGAAGATATTCGTGATATTGCTAAAAAAACGACATTAAGCAACGCATCAGTTGAGAAAGTAGAAGTATTTGCAAAAGACGCTCAACAAGAAACTCAATTATGTATGACGGCTTTAAAACAAGGTTTAGCACCTGTTCGTCAAAAAATTGGTAACCTAAACTCATTAAAATGTAATGGTCAAAACGTTACTGAGTTTGTTAAACGCTACCAAAACGCAGCAATCTAATTATTAGCTTAACTATATAAGTAAATTTGAAATGCCTGGTTTTTACCGGGTATTTTTTTGCAAAAATTACAAGGTTGTTTGCAAAGCTTGCAAGCTTAACTTATTGAAACTGTTTAATAAATATACCGATCGAGATTAAGTTATTGATTATTATAAGTTAACTATTATTGGCATTGGATTTGTATTAGTTAAAGTGACATTTAATTAATTACGAAGGATACGTCTTATGAAAAAGTTAACATTAGCAGCCACTATTTTAGCATCATTAAGCCTAGCGGCTTGTTCATCTAATCAAGGTCTTGAAAGAATAGACAGTGACTTTGCAAGTTTAGATAATGATAGCGATGGCTACATCTCAAAAGTTGAAGCTGATGACGATAGCATTTGGGGCCATTTTTCAAATATTGATACCAATATGGATAACGAAATTAGCCGCAAAGAATTTAACACTTATATGAAGCTTAATAATGGCAAAGTAGCCACTGATTCTGAAGTAAGTGAGTCGGCATTTAAAGCTGAAATTGCTAAATTCGATAAAATTGAAAGCAGTTTTTCAAGCTTAGATAACGACAGCAATGGCTATATCTCGGTAGTTGAAGGTAACGATGATGATATTTCAAATCATTTTGGTTACATGGATAAAAACCAAGATAAGCGCATCAGTAAAAGCGAGTTTATGGGTTACATTAAAAAATACGGTAACGCAGTAGCTGAAGATGATGCATTAGAAGCTTTTAAAAGTAACTAATAGTTACCATTTTAGTAAGTAAGATTAAAGCCAGTGCTAGTCACTGGCTTTTTTGTGTTTTAAATTTAGTTATTTGATAGATATATTTTCCTAGTTTGGTGTTGTTCTGTCATAATAGATGGCTGTGTATTTTTATTTGTTAAGAGTGTGTATGGTGGGTCGGCGAATTAGTGATGAACAACTAGTTGAGATCATTGAAGCAGCTATTTTTGTTGCAGATAAGCCTGTTAGTAAACGCCACCTTAAAGACATCGTATTAATAGATTTAGCTATTTCTATGACGCGAATAAATGACGCAATAGATACAATACAAGAACATTTTCAAACTCGTGGTATTCGCTTAGTTGAAGTTGGTAGTGGGTATCGGTTTCAGGCATGCAGTAGTTTAAGCCCTTGGTTAAATAACTTGTGGCAAGAACGCGCACCAAAATACTCGCGTGCTTTACTGGAAACATTATCACTTATTGCATACAGGCAGCCCATTACACGCGGCGAAATTGAGCAAGTAAGAGGTGTTACTACGGGTTCGAATATTATTAAAACCTTACTCGAAAGAGAGTGGGTTAAAGTGGTAGGGCATAAAGAGGTTCCGGGAAAGCCGGCTTTATATGCAACTACTAAGCAATTTTTAGATTATTTTTCGTTAACTGGACTTGAAAATTTACCTGCGTTGCCAACAGAGCAGCAAAGTAAAATTAACCAGTTATTGAGCGATCCTTCTGTGAGAGAACCATCCGAATGAGTATTATACAAGGTGAAAAGTTACAAAAAGTCTTAGCCCGTGCAGGCGTAGGCTCACGCCGTGAAATGGAAAAATACATTGACGCAAACCGCGTTAGTGTAAACGGTAAAGTGGCAAAGTTAGGTGACCGTGTTGAAGAAACCGATTTGATTCGTGTTGACGGACACAGTGTAAAAATCGAAGAAAAAGCAGACCGAATCTGTCGTGTGATTATGTATAACAAGCCAGAAGGTGAGTTAAGCACACGTAAAGATCCTGAAGGGCGTCGTACTGTATTTGACCGACTTCCGCGTATTGATGGCGATCGCTGGATTGCGGTTGGTCGACTAGACGTTAATACATCGGGTTTAATGCTTTTTACAAACGATGGTGAACTGGCAAACCGTTTAATGCACCCAAGCTATGAAGTAGAGCGTGAATACTCTGCACGTGTATTTGGTGAAGTAACCAACGAGACGGTTAAAAACTTACTACGTGGTGTTGAACTTGAAGATGGTCCAGCCAAATTCACGACTGTAACCCCTATGGGTGGCGAAGGTGTTAACCGTTGGTTTAACGTAACGTTAAATGAAGGGCGTAACCGTGAAGTTCGTCGTTTATGGCAGTCTCAAGATGCGGAAGTATCTCGCCTTATTCGTATTCGTTACGGTAAACTAGAGCTTGATAAGCGCGTGCCACAAGGTGGTTGGATGGAGTATGATTTAGAAACAGTAAACTACTTGCGTAAAACCGTTAAATTAGGCCGCGAAACACAAACTAAGCTTTCTGTTATGCCTGAAAAACGCAAAGATAAACGCGCTAAAATCAACCAAATTCGTAAAGCAGTTAAAAAACACAATCAGCGTGTTAAGCCGACTAAACGTAAATAATCAATTAGTTATTTATTGAACACAAAAAAGCCGCTAATTGCGGCTTTTTTAATGTGCTGTTTAAATTATTTAAACTCTAAATTACTTTTTTACTTGAGCATCTAACGATTCGCCATTCACTTCACTAGAATCGTCACTCATTAGATATAAATATGTAGGCATTAAATCCTCTGGTGTAGCAAGCGCGTCTCTATCTTCACCTGGATATGCAGCAGCTCGCATTGAAGTGCGAGTAGCGCCTGGGTTAATACAGTTTACACGAATATTCGTTTTACCTACTTCGCATGCCCATGTTTGCATCATACCTTCTACTGCAAATTTTGAGATGGCATAAGGCCCCCAAAATTCACGACCTTTGCGGCCCACACCTGATGACGTAAATACTATCGATGCATTATCAGACTTACGAAGAACAGGAAAAAGTGCTTTAGTGATCATTGCTTGTGCAGTCACGTTTACTTTCATTATGTTTTCGAACGTAGATGAGCAAAAATGTTCAAGCGGACCGAGTGACCCTAAAATACCTGCATTATTAAGCAACCCATCAAGGCGTCCAAACTGATATTCGATTGTTGCAGCAAGGTCACGGTAGTTTTGCTTCGTTGCGCCTTTTAAATCCATAGGGACTATTGCAGGTTTAGGGTAGCCAGCATTAACAATTTCATCGTAAACACATTCAAGTTTATTAGTTGTTTTTCCTAATAAGATAACTGTAGCGCCGTATTTTGCATACGTAATTGCTGCAACTCGGCCAATACCATCACCGGCGCCTGTTATTAAAATAACTTTATCTTTAAGTGCGTTTTCAGCTGCTTGATATGTGTGCATAAAAGTACCAATTCATATAATTTTTTTGATTTTAACATAGCGAAACGTGAAGTAATCGAATTTATTGTAAAATTAGGTGGCGAAAATAGAAACTTTACGTTAAGTTTAACTGGTCTAATGTCTCATTAATAACCTGATTACATTGTTTTAACTTAATACACTGATTAAACACACTATAAAAATAAAATACGTGCGGAGCCAACAATATGAAAAAAATGCTACTTTCACTCTCAGTTACAGCTGCTTTAGCAGGTTGTGGCGGTGGAGAAACGTTAACAGATGTCAAAAACGACACAGCACCAGTTATCCCAACAGCAACAGTTACATTTGATCCAGCAGCAGGTATCTTATCGGTACCCAATGATTTATTAATGAGTGGAACTCAAGACGGTACACTTAATATTCCTGGTGAATTAGATGACAACAATGTCTCTATTTCGCGCGCAGCTTATGCAAACCCTCAACTTGCACTAGGTGCACTTGATGGTTGGTCTTCGCAGGTTCCTTATAAAATCGATTTAACATTCCCACCAAATGTGAGTTTAGATGAAGCGTCTGCTGGGACCCCTGGTACAGTAAGAATTTTTGAAGTTGTAATGGGTGCAAGTTTAACTGATGCAGAATGTTCAGTTGTAGCTGCCGGTACTGCTTGTAAATTGGTCGGTGAGCTTACTTTTGGTGTTGACTTTGTTACTCAAGCTTCAGGTGATGGCGTTGCTATTATACCTTTAAAACCTTTTACGGCCGGTAGCTCATACATCAATGTATTAACTACAGCGCTTAAGGATTCTTTAGGTCGTTCTATTGAGCCTTCATCTACTTATGCCTCTGTGAGTGAAGAAGCGCCGTTAATTACAGAAGCCCAACTTGGTTTGCAAGGTGCTGTAAATAGCTACGAAAATGTAGTAGTTAGTTCAGGCGATATTTCAAAAGACGATATTATTTTTTCTAGCGCAATGACTATTCAATCAGCAGGGCCAGTACTTGGTACTATTAAGCAATTATTAGCTGGTAGTTTGAGAAACCCTGCAACCATACCAAAAATAACTATCACAGAGTCTGAAGAAACGGTTAAAGATTTTTTAGGTTTTCCAGACATAGCTACTTTTGCACCATTTGATGCTGTTGAATACATTAAAGGTGAAATTACTTTACCAATGTATCTAGGCACACCTACAGGTACCGATATAAGCGCTTTGAATGACACATACTGGAAAGCAATGTGTTCAAGCCCTGTTGCAGTATTAAATCAGTTAGCCGCGGATCAAAAGTTACGAGATGAGGGTAAAGAAGAAGATATTGATGCAACTATGTTTGACGAAGGGCCTTATGAAGACGTTTGTCAGCAAATAAATACCCGTCTACATGACTATCCAAAAATAGATATTACTCGGCATTTAACTAAATATAACCCAGTTCCATTAGCTCAAAGCAATGAGACTATACCTGTACAAATTACAAAGCCAATTTTAGCTGATATAAATGTTTATCGTTCAGCTTATGGTTTACCTGAGCTTGAAAGTATCCCAGAAGGTGGTTGGCCTGTTGTGATTATGCAGCACGGCATTACAACAAAAAAAGAAAGTATGCTTGCTTTAACTGCGCAGCTTTCTATTCAAGGCTTTGCAACGGTTGCTATTGACCATCCAAGACATGGTGAGCGTGGAATAGATGTTGATGATGATGGAACAGACGACTTTAATGCAACAACGGGCTCTGTACTTAGTTACATGAACTTAAGTTCATTGCTTGTTGCACGTGATAGCTTACGTCAATCGGCTGCTGATTTATTAGGCCTTCGTTTAGGCCTAAACTTTATCAACGATACAACTATTAATAGTAAAGACGTTACCTACATTGGGCATTCGCTAGGTTCTATTGTTGCTCCAGCATTTATTGCTCAAGCTAATACGCCAATGGCAGAAACGCTTGATCCGCTATTTAATGTAAACACGGTAGCGCTTGCAAGTGGTGGTGGCGGTATAGCAAGTTTCTTACTTGAATCTGCTGCGTTTGGTCCATTTATTCAAGGTTCAGTACTTTCACAAGCGGGTACAACAGAAGCTGATGAACTTAACGTTTACTTACAGGGCGCTGCGCTTTCTAACTGTGGTTCATTGGCATCGGAGGATATGGAAGCTTATTTAACGTGTGGTTACAGCGAATATATTGCATCACTTACCACTGCGGGTGAAACGACTAAACTTACTAACATTCAAGGTGTATTTACACAGTTTGCTTTTGCGGCGCAAACAGCATTAGATAGTGGCGACCCAACGAACTACGCAGCCACTGTGAAAGCATTAGGTACTCCTGTTTATACTAATGTTGTTGTAGGTGATGGTGTTGATAACAAGCCTGACCAAGTGATACCACCAATGGCAGCTAATAATCCTATTTCTGGCACAATTCCATTAGCTAACTTGATGGGTCTTGAAACAGTAAGCTCTTCGCAAGCATTGAGTGAAACACCTTCGAGCTATTTAGTTAAATTTACGACTGGCCATCATGGTTCTATTTTAACGCCAGCTCAAGATGCTGCAGAGGCTTCGACTGTTGAAGGCAGTGCAGCTGCTAATGCAGAAATGCAGTTACAAGTAGCAACTTACTTAGCTGCTCGCGGACGGATGTTATTAGTGTCAAATCCTGAGATTGTGACTGATTAATAACCAGTAAAATAATTAACCTTTAAAAGCCACTGAAAAGTTAACGCCATTCAGTTAAGCATGCTTTGACTTAATGGTGTACCGAGTTTTTGAAATTCGAACGGTCCTACTTTTGGGCCGTTTTCTTTTTTCTGGAAGAATATAACGTTTCACTCGTTCTCGCATTGCCCTTAATTTCTTTGGAATTGAACCTGGCGAAGCGATGGCACACCAGAGTATCTCATCCTGTATATCCCGCAAAGCCATGACAAAACTAATTCTCAGCGGGGAGACTTTAGCCTCTTTGGCTATTCGACTTATCTCTACTCGAATTAAATTGTAGGCTAGCAATATACCCCATAGCTCTTGATTGACTCCATCTACAGTCTGACTACGCAAAAGAATACTATCCTCAAGCATCTGGTGTTTTATTTCTCCATAGCTATTTTCAATTTCCCAGCGCTCGAAATAGACATCAAGAATGGCCTGCGCACCAAAAGCCTGTTTATCATCCAAAGAGCACAGCAGACCTTTTATTTTTCCAGGCCCCATTGGCTCAGGATAAAGAACCAGTCTGGCCTGCCAGCACTCAGGAAGCGAAGGGTCTTGTTTTCTGGCATGCGCAGATACACTCATTTCTACTTTGAAGTCATGCTCAGAGTAAGATTCAATGACGGTGTATTGCGTGTTGCTTTTAATCGGGACCATCCAGTGCGACTGTGGGTGTTGCTTACGCCAATTAATCAGTAGCTCAGCGCTGAGATAACATCGGTCAAAAATAGTTAGACTGTTATCACTTACATGACTAAATAACTGCTTTGCGTAGTTCACCTCACCTTGATAACTGGGCCCGAAGGCAACGTGGTGTATCAACCGGCTACGCAAGGAGCTTAAGGCGCATAGGCGTACAATAGGATATTCTGTATGACGGTTTTTACTGTGCTTAATATAGTGAAAGTGCTCAGCAAGAGCAGGTGTATCAGGTGCACGAAATTGCGTTCCATCGACAGAAAATAACCGGAGTCCATACCACGTATCATCAGCATCTTCTTCTTGTGTCCAATGGGCCGCACATAGGTGAAATAAGGCTTGGAGGGGGTCGCTACTCAGGCGCTGTCTCGCTTGAGGAATAGCACTTGGAGCAACCGTATCGCCCAGGGTATCAGTGAGTGTTAAATCTAACTTCTCAACAACGTCACTAATAGAGCGGTCGCGAAAAAGACCCATTGCAATGATAAGCCAGACGACAAGCTCAGCAGGTAACTTACGTTTGCGAATACTTGCTTTATCGGTCTGCTCGAGCACATTAGAAATCCACTCAAGAGGGATATGTTTCTGAAATGTAGATAAAGAGTCAGGAGTGGCGAATATATCCGTATCAAGTAACCAATGACTAAGCATAAAAATACCCTCATAATCAAAAGATGATAAGGGTATTGTGAAGCAACCAAAAGATCGGTCAACCGATCAAAAATACCTTAACTGATCGGTGTTAACTGAAAAGTGGCTTTTTTTTGCTTTAAAGCATGCTAAATTAGCTGAAATTTATAAATGGAGAAACCTGTTGGAATTTTTATACGAGTACGGTTTGTTTTTTGCTAAGACAGTCACTTTTGTTATCGCTATAGCAGTTATTTTAATGCTAATAGTTGGCGCTGCAGTTAAGCCAAAGGCCAAAAAAGGTGAAATACAAATTGACGATATATCAGAGCAGCTAGTTGAACTTAAAGAAAGTTTTTTACAAAATACGTTGGGTAAAAAAGAGCTTAAAGCGCATCAAAAACAGCTTAAATCAAAAAGTAAAAAAGCAGATAAAGATGAGCCTAAACCTCGTTTATATGTAATTGACTTTGTGGGTAGTATGGACGCTCACGAAGTAGAAAGCCTGCGAGAAGAAATTACAGCCATTATCTCTATTGCCGATCCAAGTAAAGACAAAGTACTTATTCGTTTAGAAAGTGGTGGCGGTGTTGTACATGGCTACGGACTTGCTGCATCTCAGTTACAGCGTATTAAAAGTGCGGGTATTCCTCTGAGTGTTGCAATTGATAAAGTGGCAGCAAGTGGTGGTTACATGATGGCGTGTGTCGCGGATGAGATACTTGCAGCGCCTTTTGCAATAGTTGGATCTATTGGTGTGATAGCTCAAATACCTAACTTTAATAAAATATTAAAGAAAAATGATGTTGAATTTGAGCAAATAACAGCAGGTGAATTTAAACGCACACTTACTTTATTTGGTGAAAACACAGATAAGGCCCGTGAAAAATTTCGTGAAGAAATTGAACAAACACATGATTTATTTAAAACGTTTGTAAGCACTCAACGTCCAAGCTTAGATATAAACTTAGTTGCGACAGGTGAGCATTGGTTTGCAACTCAAGCGATAGATAAAGGCTTGGTAGACGTAATAAAAACGAGTGATGATGCATTGCTAGAGCAGCAACATGAGCGTCAAATTTATAAGATCAAATACAAAGTTAAAAAAGGGCTGAGCGATAAGCTAGCTCTTGGCTTGAGTAGTGGTGTAAATAAAGTGGGAATAAACTTACTTTCTAAGTTTAAGTCGTTAAATCCTTAGATTAGAATCTTTTTCAGGATTCAGTTTAATTATTTTTACTCGAAAAAAAACCTTGATGGATTGCATCAAGGTTTTTTTATAGCTGTATAAATGTAGCTTATGAGTCAATAGATTTATGATAATCTTCTAAGTCTTTAGCTGCATTAGGATCGTTAAATATGCTCTCATCTAGCTCACCTTCAGACTTGGCAACAACACAGGTAACCATACAATCGCCGGTTACATTAACTGCTGTACGTGTCATATCAAGTAATCTATCTACACCGATAATAATTGCAATCCCTTCTACAGGTAAGCCAACTTGGTTAAGTACCATTGCCAGCATTATTAAACCAACACCAGGTACGCCTGCTGTACCTACAGAGGCAAGTGTTGCTGTTAATATAACCATTAGATAATCAGATATTGTCAAATCGACACTAAACACTTGTGCAATGAACACGGTAGCCACACCTTGCATGATGGCAGTGCCATCCATGTTAATGGTAGCACCCAGTGGGATAGTAAATGAGGCAACCGAGTTATTAGCACCTAATTTTTTAGTAGCAGTTTCAAGTGTAATAGGCATAGTTGCGCTTGAGCTCGAGGTACTAAATGCAAATAAGCATGTGTGCTTCATTTTTGCTAAGAAAATAAGCGGGTTTAAGCCCGTTAATATTTTTAAAAGCAATGTGTAGTTTACAAAAGCATGTAATAACAGTGCAAGCACTACAACGCCAAAGTACTTAGCTAAGCTCACAATTAAGTTAAGCTCAATTGTTGTAAACAGTTTTGCCATTAAAAAGAACACGCCATAAGGGGCAATATTCATTAAAAGCGTAACTAGTTTTAAAATCACAGTGTTTAAATCTTCAAATACGGTAGCAACACGCTTTCCTGCTTTACCACTTAATGCCATTGCTACACCAAATAAAAGTGCAAACACAATAACTTGAAGCATATTACCTTTGGCCATCGCTTCAAAAGGGTTTGTAGGAAACATATCTATAATTACACGCGCTAGGGTAGGCGCTTCTTTCGCGTCGTAAGTTGCATTAGATGGCAAGCTTATACCTTCACCTGGGCTAAATAATAAGGCAAGTGTAATTGCGACTGTTATAGCAATAGCCGTCGTTAATAAGTATAAACCAATAGATTTACCACCTAGGCGACCTAATTTTTTAGGGTCACTTAAGCTACAGGTACCACAAACAAGCGATACAAAAACAAGAGGCACCACTAACATTTTCAAGCTGGCAATGAATATTTGACCACCAACATGGAAAATACCATCAACAAAAAAGGCTTTAATTGGCAAAGAGAATAACCCAAGTGGTATTAGATAATCGTCTTCACCAGCTAATATAGCCTGAAATATAAAACCTACTGTAACCCCAAGCGCCATACCAATCATGATGCGAGTGGTTAAACTCATTGAACGGATTTTTGACATATTTCCTGATCTACATTTTATAAATTTGCCATAGACTACCAGCAAGGAAATATTTACTACAGAAAAAGTTAGTATTTATTTAAAAATATTTCACTCAAAAAAGTAATAAAAAACTGTGATTTTAGACTAAGTTATAGGTTAATATTAAGCAGGAATTAATTTTGATTATAATAACAACGCTAGGGAGAGGTTTATGCCTTTAATGCGACTACTCAGCATCTCATTGCTCAGTTTTTTTCTTACAGCTTGTGGTGGCGGTGGGTCACTTGAAAAAGATGGTTCTATTGGTGATGGTGATTCGACTACAGAGGCTAGTACATACTCGGTGTCACTGAAGGGATATTCACAAGTAGATGCAACAGAGTCTAACTCTGTTACGGCTGCTACTTCTTTAGATTTACGAGCAACTCTTACTCAAGATGGTGAAATTGTTGCGGGTAAGCGTATTACTTTTACTCTTGCAGATGAAGTTGGTGAATTGTCTCCATCAAGTGCATTAACTCAAAACGACGGAATTGCAACTGTTGAGCTTACTGCAGGTGCTGATGCAGGTGCTGGTGAAGTAACTGCTACTTACACAGTTGATGGCGAATCTTACTCAAGTACCTTTGATTTTCAATCAAGTGGTGGGCAGGGTGGTGATACTGGCGTTAGTGGGGCTGTTAACTTACAACTAATGGTTTTAGATAGTTCGGGAAACACATTTTCCGACATTAACCCTGTTAGTAAAGATAATAAAGGTATTGTAACTGCTACTCTTTTAGATGGCGGAATCCCTTTTACTTCACAACTAATTACTTTTACAACAAATTTCACAGGTCGAATTACTCCAGAATTAGGTACGGCTCTCACTAATGAATCTGGGCAAGCTGTAGTTAGTTTGAGTAGCGGAGATTTTAAAGGTGCAGGTGAGCTTATTGCAACGTATATTTCTGATACCGAAACTATTACTAAAACAATTGGATTTTTTTCTAGTGGGGATGATGCATCGATAGATGATGCTGTTGCTAATGTTGATATTAAGCTATTAAAAAATTGCCAAAATAACTGGGACGCAAACAGAAATACGACGTCACTTGAGCAAAGTTATTTAGCCTTTGGCTGTGAAGTTGTTAATCAATTTTCTTCAGATGACCTGATTGATATTCTAGTCAAAGTTACAGACACAAGTTCAGGAGATGGATTTGTTGGTGTGATTGCTGATATTTCAACTGATCTTGGTAGTTTGTTACCTGTATCCGGAAAGGCTTTAACGGATAACTTTGGTTTCGCAATACTTAAGCTCCAA